>NZ_CAJMYZ010000018.1:0-211594 GCF_905220155.1 Paraburkholderia sp. J7
TATGCTGTAATGTCCAGAACCCCGGTGTCTCCGAAAGAGAGCCGGGGTTCTGGCGTTTGGGCTGGCGTTGAAATGAAAGCGCGAGTCTGCCGTTCGCGAAACGACGTAGCGAAAACCGATTCCGATACCTCCTGCCGAGTAGCGCCTTTCTACTTTGAGCTTGAACTTCTCGTCTTGCTTCGCCATGAAAAGACCCCAAGGGTCGGATCTATGTCCAACTCTTGGGGTTCAGTTCACGGTCAGAAACCTTTGCAATAACCGGCAATAAAAAGCGGCGCGCCGCTTTTTATTGCCCGCGTTAGTGGCGTTGTTGAGCAGCCGCGTTGGGAGAGCACTCCGGAGTTGCTTAGTTTTCGCTTTTTGCCCCTTCCAGTGCGGCGGATTGTCGCTTGTGCGCCGAATTCACCTTGCGAATTTCCTGGGCTCCCGGTTTGCTGCCGCTCTCGTCATGCAGGAATCGCCTTGCAATCGACCAGAGGATTGTCTGAGTTAAAGCAGGCCCAGAGTTGCCGACTGTAGAATGGCGGATCTTGGGGTACACAACCAGCAGGGCCGCCCGCATAGCTGTTGTATAGTTTGCCTTCCGCGAGCCACCATTTTACATCAATATAATAATTGGATAGGTAAACCCAATATCTAGGCCCGGCTGTTACGCATAGGTAAAATGGTGGATTTTTATATGTCACCTGACTCGCATCGCTTTCCCATGCTCCGGATTCGACGCTTCTGAATTTCGTTTGCGGCGTATCCGTGATTATGACGTAACTATCCCAATACATTGCTCCGCCCGTATATTGAGATAAATATCCTTTGGCAGTCTTACCTCCATCGGTATAGGTCACCTCGAGATAAAACCATTCTCTGGAACTGCGGCTTATCAAAGCTGATTCTTCTGCAGCGAGCTGGCGCTGGGTTCCGGTTGGCCCAGCAGGGGCATTATCCGGGCTTGGGACCGGAAAATTCTGCGAATTGTCTTGAGACATATCTTGTCCTTTATCGAAGGTGTTTCGGTTTGGCTATTTAAAAGAGCGAGCTGAATTTAATCCCGACTTTGTTTCGGGGCGCAGTTATTCGCCCCAACCTCGGTGCCTGTCTCCCTAGCTTTCGGTCATTTTTTCACCTCTATACATCAATCTCCCATTCATAAGTCGCTTTCCTGTTGTTTGAAAACTATGCTGGCATTTCTTTTTAATTGACTGAATGGAGGTGGGGGAATTGATGTGAAGTATAAAAATAAACACCGAATTTTCCAGTGAATTTTCCTTTTTGTTGTGTTACCTGTATAACAGACGGGCTTTTAATTTCTTGAGCGCGATTGGCCGCAGGGTGCAAACAACCCACTGGGGATGAAGGGGCGCTCAATTGAAGAAATGTGGTTGTGGGAATCAGACTTCTCGTGTTCCCCGCGCAGGTTCAACGTCAAATCCGCGCCGAGCTACGGTCATTCGATTATGCATATCGGATGTCTTTTGATGGACCCGGAGCGGACCGTCGATCCTGTGAGATATCAACGGCGGCTACTAAGTTAAAAACGACCGGTCGCGCCCATGAAGCGGCAGGTCATCGACCTTGGAGCGTGAGCGCGGCGCGTCTTGGCGAAAAAAGCAGCTGGCAAGCCCCGGCGAATCGGAGGTAAGTTGTCGTTGGAAGCCCCACCTGGCAGACCGCGTCCACTCCATAGGTCAATCTCAGGATGTGACGAGATTGGTGCGATTGAGCGCTGCCGCGTAGTAGACGCCGCGATAGCTGACGCCCGACGTTCCATGCATGAATGATTACTATCGGCCGCGGACCCTTTGCATCCAGCGGTACCTGAAATCGTGGGCCGATCGTGACGGTCCGGCCGTTCCAGACTGCGGAATACGCAAGATAGTTAACACGTGGATGTGGTGTTTCTCCCACACATTTCGTGGTGCGACGGAGACAGATTTCCTTCGTTTGCCGCGGCAATATTTACTTGTAATTGTCTGCACATCGGCTATTTTTCATTGTGAATTTGCGCTGCAGCGTCAATACATGATCAGGAAAATGTGGGAGCAGTCCCGCCTTGGTGCTGACACACTTCTGTTGCATTGCGTGCAACGTGACGGGTATTGAAGGCAGTCGGTGACGGCACCTTACTCATGAAAATATGATTAGTAATGCGAATATAATATAGACTGTGAAATAGTCAGATCGATTGCGCTTGATTCGGTAACGGTGATGCTGCGGGCATTCTGGGGAATGAGGTAGCACATTGCTGCCGCCTCTTTGGAGGGTCGACGCCCCCCAAGCGAAGCGAATCCCCACACAGGAGAACGCTATGTCTCAGCAGCCGCTTCTGCCGCAAATCAAGAAAATTGTCTATCTGATGCTTGAAAACCGTTCCCTCGACAATCTGCTTGGTTGGCTGTATGCGGGCGACGAGCAGCCCGCCGTCGTCTTCCCGCACAAGAGCAGTCCGAAATTCAATGGCCTGCGCCCGCAGACATTTTTCAATCTCGATGGCAATGGCGAGAAGATATTCGTCCAGCCGATAAGCGACGACGTCTGGAAGAATTATCAGGCCATTCCATGGGCCGATCCTTTTGAATCGATGCTGCATCCATTTGATGACGATCCGCGGCCACCAAACAATCCGTGGAAGGGCGTCATGAACCAGTTCTTTGGTGGGGTGCAGACCATAGACCGTATGCCGACCAGCGAGTCCGGGTCGCCGCCCATGTTAGGTTTTTTCAATGACTATTACTATCCCCTGCAAACGGTGTGGAAAGGACACGATATTCTCTGGACTTACACGCCGCAGCAATTGCCGGTGATCAATCATCTGGCCAAGCAATTTGCCGTCAGCGATTGCTGGTTCGCGTCCGTTCCATCGAACACCAATCCAAACCGAGCCTATTCAATATGCGGGACGTCAATCGGGCGCTCCAGCAATCAAAACATCCATGCGGTAGAGCAGTTCAATATACCGACCATCTTCAATTATCTGACGCATGCGAAAAAGAGCTGGGGCATTTACTATGAGCGCGAATGGCACGGCAATCAGTGCTATACCGCCTATACCTTTCCGCAAATACAAGCTGCGCAGCAGGACAACGAGGTGGCGCCGCTTGCGCAGTTCTTCGGTCATGCCAAGACAGGTACGCTGCCCCAATTTAGCTATCTGGAGCCGAAATGGACATCGGTTTTTCCCTTCGACCAAGGTTCGGATTATCATCCGCCCAGCGCGCCGTCGAATGGCGGGGAACAGTTTCTTCAACGAGTCTACGAGGCTGTGCGCAACAGCCCGGATTGGCATGACACGCTGCTGATTGTTTCCTTCGACGAGCATGGGGGCACCTACGACCATGTTGCGCCGCCCTGGGGCGCGATCAACCCGGACGGACTTCACGGCGAGAATTTCTTCGATTTCGACCTGTTTGGAGCGCGCGTGCCGACGATCCTGATTTCGCCTTACGTACCGACCAGGTCGGTGTTCCGACCGCCCGAAACGAGCCACTATCCTTTTGATCACACGTCCTTCGTCAAGACCTTGCTGCTGTGGGCCGGCATTGACTTGTCCACGGTGAACCTTGGCAAGCGCATGCCGCAGGCGCCCACCTTTGAGGGCGTGTTTGTCGACCATGTGGTCAACGATGGCGCCATTAATTTTGTCGGTCCCCCGCTGTCGGCGATGTCCGCCGTGCCCGACGGAAGCCATCCGGCAGGGTCGCGGGCGAATTTGCTGGAACTGCTGGAGGGCATCCCCGTGGTCGCCAGCCGAGTGCTACTGGCGCAGCACCATAGCGCCGACACGCTGAATGCCGCCGTCGCCCGCTATCGGGAAGATCCCGCTCAGTTTGATGCAGCGCTTGGGAATCAACGCTGATCCCACGACGCTCGGCTCTATGCGCATTGCGTAAGACGATGGGTGCCGACCATGGTGAAGGTTGGCACTTCGTTTTTTACGCTCACAAAAGGAACTGATCACGAGTCGAGATCTTGTTCAAGCTGAAAATCCCACTGTGAAAGCGGACCTGCTGCGTACCAATCCCCATTTGTCGAGTGAGAACAAGCAAGTCGAGGCCACGCAGTATCAAGTTTGGATGGAAGATAACGGCGGCTTTTACGAGTTCCGCTGGAGCGCTTCCATCACCGGCTCGGATGATTGGGAGGGTCTGTATCCGAATGACACGGCGCCGGACTCCGAGTATATCGGCGGCGACAATTGGCAGTGGGCTACCCGCGGCAATAGCTACAAGACCAGCACGCCAGTGACGTCGGCTTATCAAGTACGCTATCTGGTTTGGGATGGCAAGGCCGGACAGTATGTGTCGGTGGCGCGGGGCCAGATTCGCTGAAGGCGGACCAGGCCGCAGACAGAAATCGTGTCGTGACTTTTCCATCTCGTTCGACGTGACCAGAGATCACTTCGAATTTTCGCACTTCTTCCAGCGGCACTGCGGTTAGCACAGTTCCGTCGATCGCGACCCGGAGGTGGCTCGCCCCGTGGCACTTGCGTCCTCCGGCTAGCCATCCAATCCGGAACTGCTCGTTCTCGAACTATTAGCCATACTCAACGGTATCTTTTCGGACTGTGGTGTGAGACAAAGTCGGAAGGCCGGTTAGATCAGCGACGTTACGGGCCGCCTCACGATAAGAGACGAAAGCTCCGTGTTTGGCGCACAGATACGTGACTTCGGCCGTGCGGCGCGCAGGAAGAAGGGGTGAGCTGAACATTCGGAGAATCTTGGATCAGCGGAGTTGTCGTTGTCGTCAAATGGCTCGGGAGTACACAAGCATGAAACTGCCGTTGTGCCTTTTACTGCGACTTTGCCGAGAGCAGTCGCATAAGTTCGGGTACGTCAATCCTTGATCCGCCGGTACCCGCCGCAGTGCCTGCAGGTTCGGTGGAGTGCGTCGTAGGCGTAAATCTGATCTTGTACTATCAGCCGTTGCAGGGCCGCCAGAGATTGACGGCCTTCCGCCAGCGATAGGCCAAAATCTGCAACCGTTTCGCGATCCAGCGGCCGCCGAACAGCGCAAACAGTGTCCCTTTCTCCCGCTCCTTGTCACTCAAGGTAGACTTTCCAACGCAACTCCATGGCCGTCTCCCCAACAGGTCAACGTCCAGTGTAGGCGATGCGTTTGACTCCCCTGATTTCGTCCGCTCCCGGAAATTGCGAGCTGCAACAGCGGCTGATTCCAATCAGGCCATCTGAAGGCCTCCGCCGCTTTCCACGGCCTTTCGAGGTGATACGAACGACATTGCGTATAGCTTCCAGTCGAATGTGACGCCTACGCTTTTCAGGATGCCGTACGCCCACGTTATGCAATTCGTTCCCAAATTTATTTGCCCCCCAATCAACGAGAACGTGCCGACCGATTTGCTGACATCTGCCGTGTCACAAAGCGCCATGCACTTTTCAATGATTTTTCCAGCAGTCTCACTTGATATCTGAAATCGTGGTGTTTCTCTAATGTTGAGCCTTTTGTTAGCGGGTGTGTCGTACCACATGGTGTAGTCGTGTCCCTCTAATACTTCGGGAAACGAAGATTCTGCGGAGCTGGATCTACCGGATCGACCGCCACACGATCTTGCAGTTCCGTCGGTCTGGCATCTGTAGCGTTCGATCGACGTATAGGAGTTGTAAAAGGCGTGGCCACTTCCGCCAGAGGACGATCCTCTTGCACCGACGAGGTGAAAAACTTCGTAAATGCCATCGTCCCCATCGCCCTGATAGACCGCAATCAGCGCATGGCCCCCGAAGCCTGACCAGGTCGTGCTACCACTGTCCGAAGACGCGCTCTGAACCATTAACGAGACCCATGACATAACGATATCCTTCGTAAATTGCGCGCTCTCTAAGGAGAGAGCGGAATTAAATGGAACCGCATCTGGCGCAGAATAGATTGGGCGAGGATGCGCCGTCCAATCGTCGGATAGAGTATAGGCAATTTCGCGAAAAAAATGCGTTTCCCGAAGGCTGACGGTGGTGAGTGGTAATTGAACGGGAATCCTGAGCAAACGCTGTGCGCGAACTGCAGCTCATTGTGACGGGACCGTGATAACGCTCGTCAGCGGGGCTTGATCGAGATCTATGCGGATTGGATGGCGATCCAGGTGAGCGCAACTCCAGACATCGGAGGGGCGGTATGATCGAATTATCCGCTATTTCGCCCCGAGTGCACTGAGCGAAGGTTTCAAAATATATGGCTCGCGAACATGCAAACCAGGTCCGCGGTCGGTATGGAGAGAGATCGAGCGAATGCGATTGCCGCCACGAGAGCGTGAGTGAAACGACCTTCGTTGCGGAGAGAAAAAAAGCCCGCACAAGGCGGGCGCAATTCCTTTGGAGACCGAGGGATACGGGAATACCCTCCAGACCACTGTAGCGCGCGGCGTGGAGGCGCGCACCTATCCGAACGGACAGGGTCGCCCTGTTGTCACGGCGTGCCCGATCGAGCGGATGGCGCATGGCGACCCACATCGCCCGCTCAGGTTGTCCGGACATCGATGGCTGCTTCCCGTAGTAGTGCAACAGCCCGCTGAATCCCCCCGAGATTGCGTGCTCCTTGTCAGCCATTTCGAAAGCACCTCACTCTATTCGCCATAGTTTGTCGAACTGCTGGACGGTGTGAATTAAACGGGCATTGGCGACGTCTTGACGCATACAAATTGCTTTCACATTCCGTATAGTTGATTTATCAACTTGTCAATGATGCAAATCAACCTTGATAGCGAAACCGATGTTTCACGAAGTCATTCCTGGCGGGCTCGCGGAATCCTCGCGATTGAACCGGCGCATGTTAGAGCGGGTTTGATGTGGTGACACGTAGCCAATGGGCAAGAGGCATGAGTTCCCCAGCTTACGAATCTCTGAATCCCCTCGAAGTCCTTATTGACGGCGTTAGGCACAGCGGCACGTATCGGGTGATGACAGGGTCGGTCATCGTCACCTACGGAGGGGAGATCAAGGTTGCTTCGTTTGGCATGGACCGCCCGGAAGTAGTCGCGAAGTGGCTCCTAACCGATCTCGTCCGGCGAGCCAAGTCGAGTAGGTCGCTCTGCAAAAATCAGAATTCACTCCTATAGGTCAGGAAGTCACAGCTATGAACCAGTCCCGCACGAACCTGACGGCGCCCCTGCTGTCCGCCGATGCAACCCTATTGTTTTCGGCCTATGGCTTCGGTTGGGGTTACTGTGCCTTTGCGCTCCCTGCTGTAACGGTCTGTACAAAGCTCGGCGCGGCGAACGAAAACCCGAAAGAATTGATGCTCGCCTTCAAACTTGGTCAGCGCCGTCTTTTGCAGGCTGTGGAGAAGAAAGTGTTGCCAGGCACTGGCGAACGGGTCACGTTTTCGACCGCCGATCTCTGACTACGGACGGACGCGGCGCTTATCACCATATTGCGAGAGCGAGTGCGCGCCGCGCGACCTCGAACGTCCGCTGGCACGTGAGGAACTAACCTCTGACTATCCGTTTAAATGCCCCGACGAAAGGCTGAAACTGGCCGGCGAGCGGTCGTTCGCCGGCCAGTCTCACCTTCAAACTTCGGTTTGTTCCGCCATTGCGAGAGCGTCATCCACCTCAATGCCGAGGTAGCGAACCGTGCTCTCAAGCTTGGTATGGCCGAGCAGCAACTGTACCGCGCGGAGGTTCTTCGTTCGGCGGTAAATCAATGAAGCCTTTGTGCGACGCATGGTGTGCGTGCCGTACGCGGTAGTTTGCTATCGATCGCGAGGTTGAACATAGCCAGCTCGTGGACGTTTGAAGACATCTGGAGCCTGGTACGGATTGCCCGGATTTCCGGGAGCTTCAACGGCGGCTTTTGTCCAGTCGGTTTGCCCTTGTTCCACGGTACGCGGGCGCCAGTGGAGCGATGCTGAGTTTCCATGACGATCTCCTTCGAGTTGAAGGGATATCCAGCGTGCGCGACTGCCAGTGGTCGCTGGACGACCGCATGCCACGAGATCGGGAAAGTGCTTACTAATTCAAAGCGCCATCCTCGTCCTTGACGTGTTGGACCAAGGTCTCATTGACCGGCCTGAAGTTCAGGTGTTTTATCGTATAGGGACGGTTCACGCGTCCGGACCCTGGTCGCGGACGGGCGATCTGTTTCGACCTCACTAAACATGACTTCGCGAAATTCGACCAGGTTGTGTTGTGGCGCCAAGTTGTCGCTTTCGTTTGTCTTATGTTCCTGTCGATGCCTAAGCCATCCGGGCAGAGAACCACGCAAGCACCGGACGGTTCTCTGAACGTCAGGAAAGGTCCTTTGTCGGCGTCAACAAACAACCGTCGGAAGGAGTGGCCATGAACAGCTGGAAAGCCGGTTGGGCGAGGGCCTTATGCTTATGGCTGGTCCTGCTGGCGGCCATTTCGGCGTGTGCAACGCACGGGCCGGAGGTGCCGCCATCGGGCGCTGCGCCAACAGCTGCCGCGTCCTCGGCTCCCGCGCCATCGTCCCCTGAGTCATTGGGCCCAGCGCCTTTCGAGCCAGAGGAGATCGATGCCCTGCTTGCGCCGATTGCGCTTTACCCGGACTCGTTACTGGCCCAGGTATTGATGGCGTCGACCTATCCGCTGGAGATCGTGCACGCGGCGCGTTGGGTGAAAGCAAATCCGAATGTGAAAGGCGACGCCGCCGTGAAGGCGGTGCAGAACGAGCCGTGGGATACGAGTGTGAAATCGCTGGTGGCGTTCCCGCAGATACTCGAGCCGATGAATGACAAGATCGACTGGACCCAGAAGCTCGGCGACGCTTTTCTTGCGCAGCAAAAAGACGTCTTCGATGCCGTGCAGCGCTTGCGGGCACGGGCGCGGGAGTCGGGCAACCTCAAGTCGAACGAACAGCAAAACGTAATGGTCGAACCGGCACCTGCTGGCGGCGGGCAGACCATCGTGAAGATCGAGCCCGCTAACCCGCAGGTGATCTATGTGCCGGCCTACGACCCGGCTGTCGTGTATGGCGGCTGGGGCTACCCGGCGTATCCGCCGTACTACTGGCCGCCATATCCGGCCTACTACCCCGGTTACTACCCAGGCGCGGGCCTCGCCTTTGGCGTGGGCCTTATTGCCGCCGGCGCGATCTTCGCCGACTGTAACTCGTGCTGGGGTGGAGGCGACGTCAACATCAACTCCGACCGGGCCCGGAACGTTGACCGCAACTTCGACAGTTCAAAGCGCAAGAACGGCGAGCGTGGTGGCCGCTGGCAGCACGATGCAGGCCATCGTCAGGGCGTCGCCTACCGGGATAACGCCACGCGTGACAAGTTCGCCGGGTCGAGAGGGGCCGACGGGCGGTCCCAGTATCGTGGGCGCGGTGCTGATGCAGGCAACCGCGTGGCCACGGCCGACCGGCCGGGCGCGGGCAATCGTGCTGCGGACCGGTCCGGCGGCGCGAACCGGGGCAACGTGGCCGATCGCAGTTCTCCCGGCAATGTGAACCGGGTCAATAGCGGCAATCGCGCGAGCTACGGCGGTGGGAATGGTGGCGGATACGGCGCTGGGCGTGATGGCGCGTTTTCTGGCGTCGGGGGGAGCGGCACTGCCTCGCAGCGCAACTTCGACAGGGGCAACCGAAGCATGCAGGGCTCGGGCTTCAACCGGCCTTCGGGAGGTGGCATGCGAGGCGGCGGTGGACGCGGTGGCAGGCGCTAGGGAGTGAACCATGAAAGTTCATCCACAGGATGTGAAAAGACTGCTGATGCTGACCTGCACGAATTTCGCGGCAGCCGTTGCGCTGTCGGTCGCGATGGTACCCGCGCACGCGCAGAAGAACTTCAGTTCACCAGAGGCCGCGATGAATGCCTTTGGCGACGCCGTCGTCAAGGACCGGGAAGACGTGCTGCGCACGATCTTCGGCAATGACTTTCGTGAGCTGATTCCTCCCTTCGGCGCGCCGGTGCGGGATACCTTCATTGCCGAGTGGGCGAAGTCACACAGCATCGAGCCCGGCGAAGCCGGGCATGCGCAAATCGTCGTGGGCGACCAGGGTTGGACCTTTCCGGTTCCGCTCGTCAAAGGCGACCAGGGGTGGCACTTCGATACGCGGGCCGGCGCGCAAGAGATACGCTTGCGGCGCATCGGCCGCAACGAACTGGCCGTGATCCAGACGATGATGGCGATCTTCGACGCGCAGCGCGAATACGCGCAGACCAATCACGACGGGAAAGGGGTGCTCGCCTACGCCTCGAAGCTGGTAAGTTCGCCCGGCAAACAAGACGGCCTGTATTGGCCGACCGGGCCGGACGAGACGGCAAGTCCGCTCGGCGCGGCCTTTGTCGATGCGAGTTCGCGGAACGCCCAGAGCGCCGGCTACTACGGATACCACTTCAAGTTGCTGGAGTCACAGGGGCCGAACGCGCCCGGTGGCGCCTATGACTACGTCGTGAAGGGCAAGCTGTTCGGGGGCTTTGCTGTCATCGCCTGGCCGGTGAAGTACGGTGAGACGGGCATCAAGACGTTCATGGTGAGCCATTCCGGTCAGGTCTACGAGCGTGACCTCGGGCCGGACAGCACCACGAAAGCGCAGTCGACGAAGACGTTTGACCCGGGGCAGGGCTGGAGCAAGGTGCCTGATCGCGATAGCGAGTAATCCGTTCGCATGCGGTGCGGATCGTTCAGTTTCCATCGAGCGGCTCATGAAGCAGTGAAGGAAGCGGAACAATGAGCGAAGTTTCACCTGTGGTATTTGTTGTCGATGACGATGAGCACGTGCGTCAAGCCATTGCGCGGCTGCTTCGAACCGCTGGCCATCTGGTTGAGACCGTCGGGAGTGCCGGTGAACTCCTGGCTCATCCTGCCTTGATGAGACACCCGACGTGCATTTTGCTGGATCTGGCGTTGCCGGACGCAAGTGGTCTCGATCTACAGCGCGCCCTGGGTGCTATCGCATCCATCGTGTTCGTGTCAGCGCACGGTGATATGAGCACCGCCGTTGAAGCGATGAGGGCGGGTGCGCTCGATTTTCTCGAGAAACCTGTCGATGAACAACTGCTTCTCTCTGCCGTTGCGCGTGCTCTCAAGCATGGCATAAAGGTATTCGCACAACACACACGAAGCTCCGAAATTCACTTGCGCGTAGCGCAGCTGACCAGGCGAGAACAAGAGGTTATGACGCTCGTCGCGGACGGACTGTTGAACAAGCAGATCGCCAATACGCTCGGCATTGCTGAGCGTACTATCAAGATCTATCGAGGACGGATGATGCAAAAAATGCATGCCAGGTCGGTGCCGGAACTCGTGCGATGCTTGATGCAGCTGGACATTGACGTGCCACAGGCGGGCGACCGTCAGTAGATAAGTACCCGGTCTCAGCACCCACTGTTCGGTGCGTGGATAGTGCCGGGACCTGGACGATCGACGGCCATCCGGTCAAATTGTGCGAGCGTTGCTTCATGGCCGACCAACGTCCACCGTGGTCGGCCGTAGCCAACTGTGAACAGCCTTTCAGACTGGCGCATGCCAATGAGCTGACTGCTAGTCCCAAACAAGTCGAATTTCTCGCGACGCGCTCCACATCCCGGCCGTGGTAGCCATGACGAGTCGGAAATCTGGATCATCTGTTCTTGATAGAGGCCCGACGCTTCATGGCCGGTCGTAGTTTGACTTGAGTTGCGGATCCCGGACAGGCGAATTCGGACCAATCGTCGGGAGGGAGGGTGCAATGGTTGAAGAGCATGTTCCTGCCGTCAGCGCCAGCGGGGCGGCGACCGCCAGAGGCTGGCGTGCGATATTGGTGCCGGCTCAATGGTTGACGAACTACAGACTGCGGTGGCTTTCTTCCGATCTCGTGGCCGGGGTGACGCTTGCTGCCTATGGAATTCCAGTTTCACTAGCCTACGCGACGCTCGCTGGATTGCCGGCTCAATACGGCATATACGGCTATCTGGTGGGGGGAATCTTCTACGCGCTGTTCGGTTCGTCGCGCCAGCTGGCGATTGGACCCACTTCGGCAATCTCGATGCTCGTCGGCGTGACGGTCGTGGACATGGCCGGCGGCGATGCCGAACGGTTCGCGTCCATTGCCGCATTGACGGCGGTACTGATCGCCGCCATGTGCCTGCTGGGGTGGATCCTGCGGCTCAGTTCGCTCGTCAATTTCATCAGCGAAACGATACTGCTAGGCTTCAAGGCCGGAGCCGCGCTGACGATCGCACTGACTCAATTGCCAAAGCTGTTTGGTGTGAAAGGGGGCGGTGAGCAGTTCTATGAGCGTGTCGCGATCCTGGTTGGGCAGCTTCCTGGCACCCATCTTGTCGTGCTTGCGTTCGGGCTTGGCGCGCTGGTCCTGCTGCTGCTCGGCGAAAAATACTTGCCGGGGCGCCCGGTCGCCTTGTTCGTAGTGGCGCTCTCCATCGTGCTGCTGTCGGTGACGCCACTGGGCGGCATGGGGTTCACGGTCGTCGGAAATTTGCCGCGCGGATTGCCCGGTTTTCATTTCCCGCCGCTCAGGGTCCGTGACGTCGATGGCATCGTTCCGCTGGCGTTCGCGTGTCTGCTGTTGTCGTACGTGGAGAGCGTATCGGCGGCACGCGCTATCGCGCAGAAGCACGGATATGAAATCGACCCGCGTCAGGAGCTATTAGCGCTCGGCGCGGCGAATCTCGCCGTGGGCGTCTTTCATGGGTACCCGGTGGCGGGTGGTTTGTCGCAGTCTTCCGTGAACGACAAGGCCGGCGCGAAGACCCCGCTGGCGCTAGTGTTCGCGTCATTTGCTATCGGCCTGTGCCTGATGTTCCTCACGGGTCTGCTGACCAACCTGCCCAACGTCGTGCTGGCGGCCATCGTGCTGGTGGCGGTCAAGGGCCTCATTGACATTCGCGAGTTGCGCCACGTTTGGCACGCCAGCCGTTACGAGTTCATGGTGTCGATGGTCGCCTTCATTGCCGTACTGCTGCTGGGCATTCTCAAAGGGGTGATCTTCGCGGTCCTTGCGTCGATGCTATTGCTCATCCACCGCGCCGCGCATCCGCACGTGGCGGTGCTCGGACGCATTCCAGGAACGCATCAATATTCGGACATCGAGCGTCATCCCGACAATGAGCCGATACCTGGCGTGCTCATGTTCCGAGTCGAGGCTTCGCTGGTCTACTTCAACACGGACCATGTGCGGGCAACGGTACGGGAGACAATCCGGGCGGCAACGTGCGCGGTCAAGCTGGTGATAGTCGATCTGTCCAATTCTCCGGCGGTTGATATCGCCGGAGCGCGGATGCTGGCTACCCTGCATGCTGACCTCTCCGAAGCGGGAGGGATCCTGCGGATCGTTGCCGCTCATGGCAGCGTGCGCGATATGCTTCGTGCGGAAGGACTGGAGCAGCAGGTTGGCGATATCGGCCGCTGCGTTTCGGTGGATGACCTGATCGGGACGTTTATGCACGGACTCGACGTCAAGATCGCGGTGGCGGACCCGGTGGCGAAAAAAATGACTTGATTCGGGTGCGGCGGATCAAGCCCGATCTGAAGCATGCATCACCTGGATAACTGGTTGAGCGACTGCTCGTTGGGCCGGAGAGACCTTTGAATGGCTAAGCCTCAGTGTTGATGAACGGCCGGAAGTGGCCGAACCAGGAAACAGGATGGTTGACGATTCAAGTTTCGGAGTTACCGTGACCTTGAGCTTCCGTAGACGACCCGATCCAGCCGCTCGGGCAGTTGCGACTGCAAGGACCGCTTCCACGGGCCAAACGGCCATTCGCCTGCAAGCCATGCAGTGGCCACAACCAGGGCGCAACCGAAGCCGCGGATGCCGAGTAGCCCTGGCCCGGCTCCAAACGGCCGGAAATGAACTGGGTCGACGTCTTCGATGCGCATGGCGTGGCCGGTTTCGAGTGGCGCGGCCGGGATATCGCGACAGCGCCAGATCAATATAGTGCGCAATTTGAACTTGGGCGCGTCGCTAGCCCGGACCGTAGCGGAAACACGCGGTCTACCATGTGTATTGAATACTCATCAGCTGATCATCGAAGAGGCTGACGGTTCGAACCCTTGCATGGGCATAGTCGATACACTGCGGCCAGTTCCGTAAGCGGACCCCGACGTCCCCAGGCTAAAGAACCGATCCGGTGTAGGACAAGAATCCATGTCCAAATCCACTTTGCCTGTCATTGACCACGTACCCGGCGCCGGATCGCAAACTTCAGCGGTTGCGAGCGCGTGTGTGCCATCGAATCCCCCGACTGCGAGCACCCGGCAGTCGGCGAGTTGTGCAGCGGAATATGAGTTGCGGGCCTCGCTCAGGCTGCCGGCCTGGAGACCAGGTGCCTGTACCTGAATCATAGAGTTCGGCGGACAGGGCGCAGTAGTGGCCAGAATGTCTGGCAACCTTCCGGCTATGCTCCATGCACGAAGGTCTGTTATGTGCAGCTGAACTGCCGTTTAGATGTCCGCCTGACCGTGAGGGCGACCGTCCGGACCTGGCCCACTAGCGCCTGATGCAGTTGGCCGAGGGCAACCCGTTGCGCGGCGCTAGCGTGACGGCAGCTTCCATCTGTACAGCGGACATCCGGACTGTCATGTCGGCGGTCTTCGACAACCGCAATGAAAAAACCCTCGCTCGCTTTGAATCCAGCGCGCGCGTTCTGATCACCTTCCGCCGCACTACTTATTCGACGCGAGCCGCTCCTGGATGTGTTGCGCGCGCGCCGCCGACGCCGGGTGCGAACTCAGAATGCTCGACTTGCCGCCGTCAAATTTCGCGAGTTTGTTGAACGCGGTGACGAGACCGGACGGATCCAAGCCCTTTTTCTTCTGGATATCGAACGAATAGTCGTCCGCAGCCATTTCCTGCGATTGCGAGAACTGTGCGTTGATCAGTTTCTCGGAGAAGTCGCCGATTTGCGACGCAGAAATCGCGCCTGTCATGCCGCCCGCCGACGTCGCCACCGAGCGCAGCGCCGACGTCGAATACGCGACCTGCATCGCTTTCTTCGTGTGGCCGAGCGCTACGTGCCCCATCTCATGGCCGACAACGCCGCGCACTTCGTCGTCCGTCATCATGTCCATCAAACCGCTATAGACGCGTACACAGCCGTTCGCCATCGCCCACGCGTTGACGTCCTTCGTGATGTAGACCTTGTAGTTGACGGGCACGCCGTTAATGTTATTGCCAAGTTGCGCGGCGATTTTGTTCAGGCGCTGCGTGTACGGGCTGTCGGCGGCCGCGATCTGGTTTTCCGAGTCGAACTGTGCGCACGACTTGTCGGACAGCGTGCGCACATCGGCATCGCTGAGCGACGCGGCCTGAAATGCCTGTGAGCCGGATTGCGCGAGGGTATTGGGATCAAGGCTCATCCCCGAGCAAGCGGCGAGCACGCCGCACGCGGCGGCAGCGAGAGCAATGCAGGTCGTTTTCATGTCGAACGTCCTTTGACGGTTCTCGTAGCCTTCTTCACAGGGAAGCACTTTTCCGCAACGACGATTTTAACCTCGCGACTTAACTATAGTGGGGAGGACACCAGGAGGGGAGGACACCGAGAGAATTTACTGCTCCGTATGTCGTTGTCGTTCCCACACGCATTTTTTTCAATTCCTGTGAATGACAATGCTTTCTGTTTCAAAACGTGAATGCTAGCGCTAGACGGCGTATCCCCGGCAAGTGACCGCCCGGACCCAGGACTTATCGACCTCAGCCGATGCTCGAACGGCCGCTACCTGCTACGAAGTTGACGTCCGGATACCCCGTAACGAATCTGTCACGTGCATCTGCCAGTGTTTTAAGAGATCGTATCCATGTGCATGTGGGCATCGGCTGAAACGAAATCATTGTCGAAAATATTCATAAGTATTCCTTTCATTGTGTCGTCAAGAGGTGGCTGTGCTCGTTTTCGGGTCGTCGCTTGGTATCACGACTTGTCTTCCCGAAGATTTGCTTTAGATAGCTTGCCTGTTTGAGGAGAGACTCGCCCCGATCATCTCATTCCACGCACCTCGCAGACGCCTGTGTCTGCCTGTACCTTTAAGGTAGAGCGCGTGTCTTTTCCCGTTCGTTCGCTAATGACTAGGTGATGCCATGACAGACGTAGCCCATAAGTACGTACGTTGCCAGGAGGTCGGCAGCAGGGTTGCCCGGCTTTTCGCAAAGCGTTCCGAAGTCGCGCGCTCGCAATTCAATCAGCGTCTAGCGGATGCGGCGGGGCGAATCGGAGGCACTGGTGCGCCGGCGCCTGGCAATCCTGCATGGACAACGGCGTTGGACCCCTGGGCCGGCTACCGCTACGCAGTGGATGTGGCCGAGCGTTCCGTCCTCTTCTGGGACACCTTGCGCCAGCGCGGAAATGCTTTCGTCGATCGGGCGCGCGAGGGTCTTCAACCGGTCCTGCATTTCGGTCATGAACTCGTGGTCGATGGTCGGAAGCTGCCTCGGCCAGTCAACTATGCGCTCGTGCGTCTGCTACCTCCCGATGGCGTGGTCATCGACGTTAGCAAGCGTCCCTATGTGATCATCGACCCTCGTGCGGGCCACGGTCCCGGCATAGGCGGCTTCAAGGACGATTCGCAGGCGGGCGTTGCGCTCAAAGCTGGCCACCCTGTGTATTTCATCATCTTCTTTCGTGACCCTGAGCCTGGCCAGACGTTGCTCGACGTTTGCGCGGCCGAAGAACAGTTCATCAGAAAGGTATGCGAACTGCATCCAGACAGCCCGAAACCAGCAATCATCGGAAATTGCCAGGGCGGCTGGGCCGCGATGATGCTGGCAAGCTCCGACCCGGACCATACGGGGCCGCTCGTCATCAATGGCGCTCCGATGTCTTACTGGAGCGGCGCATGGAGCGAAGGTGAGGGCGACAATCCCATGCGCTACTCCGGCGGGATGCTGGGTGGCACCTGGCTCGCGTCGCTGACTGCGGATCTCGGCAACGGTAAGTTCGACGGCGCGCATCTCGTGCAGAACTTCGAGAACCTCAACCCCGCCAACAGCCTGTGGGACAAGTACTATCACCTGTTCGACAACATCGATACGGAGCCGCCGCGCTTCCTTGATTTCGAGCGCTGGTGGGGCGGCTACTACTTGATGAACCGTGAGGAGATCGAATGGATCACGCGCAACCTGTTCGTCGGTAACAAGCTGTGGTCGGGCGAGGTTCGGGGTCTCGATGGAGCGGCGTTCGATCTACGGCAAATCAAGTCGCCGATCATCCTGTTCGCGTCGCTCGGCGACAACATCACGCCGCCCCAGCAGGCATTCAACTGGGTCGCCGACATCTACGGAAGCACGGAGGAGATCAAGGCGCGCGGTCAGGTGATTGTCGGGCTCGTGCACCAGAGCATCGGCCACCTCGGCATTTTTGTTTCGGGCAAGGTCGCGAAGAAGGAACACCGTGAGATCGCATCCGTGCTCGAAGCGATCGAGGCGTTCCCGCCCGGTCTCTACGGTATGCATATCGCCGAGCACACCGGCGAGGACGGCAAGACGGAGTATGACGTCTCATTCCAGGAGTATTGGCTCGAAGATATCGCCGCGCGCCTGAACCGGTTCGAGCGCATTGACGAGCAGCCGTTCGAGGCCGTCAATCGCGTATCGGAGCTGAATCAGCGGGCGTATGAGCTATTCCTGCAACCCTGGGTACGCGCCGTGTCGAACGACGCGACAGCGAACCTGCAGCGGCAGTTTCATCCACTGCGCGCGCAACGCTGGATGTTTTCGGACATGAACCCGTGGCTTTCGTGGCTTGGGCCAACGGCGGAAGCGGTCAGGGCGAAACGGCATGCGCAAGCCCACGAGGACACCAGCTTGAGGGAGTTCGAGCACTATGGCTCGGCAATGATCAGTGCATCGCTCGACTTCTATCGCGCGATGCGCGACGCCATGACGGAAGGCGCATTCTTTTCTCTCTACGGGAATCTGTTCTCCGCCGATCAAAGTGAGCAGGCGCAAGCGAAAACCGCTGAGGCAGCAGGAGATCGGCGTGATCTGCCCTTCGTGAGGGATGCGTTGGCGTCGATCAACGAGGGCGGCTACACAGAAGCGCTGGCTCGCGCCGCTTGCCTGCTCGCTCGTCACGGAGAGCCGCTTCCGTTGGCGCGGCTGAACCTGCGGCATGAACTCGCGAAGGACTATGCCGCCTATCTGCCCCAGCTTCCAGGTGACCAATGGAGGCGTGTGCGCGGTGAGCAGGAAATCATCGTGCATTACGAGCCGGATCAGGCACTCGCCACGCTCCCGAATCTGCTAAGAGACCGGAAAGACCGGGAGAAGCTGCTGGAACTGGCTGAAAAGCTTCTCGCTGACAGGCGCGTTCAGGCAACGGAGCCGACCCCAACCCAGCTCAGCATGCTCGATTCGATCCGCGCTTGCCTGCCGTTGGAGCGTGCAACCGCGCCACGGTCAGCGGCGTCGGTGCATCACGTTTCGGAAGCACCGCCCTCACGCCTGGCACCCGGACTCAAGGAGGCATCGTGAATCGCGAACACGAGAAGTATGAGGCGCTGATCGCCGTTTGCCGGTCCTTACCGCCGCTGGCCACCGCGGTCGTGCATCCCTGCGATCGAAGTGCTCTCGAAGGCGCGCTGCAGGCGAAGGAACTCGGCCTGATCGCGCCGATACTCGTGGGGCCGCGCGAACGCATCGAAGAGATCGCCGCGCGCGAGCACCTGGACATTGCCGGCTGCGCGATCGAGGACGCACCGCACAGTCATGCCGCGGCGGCGAGGGCGGTCGCACTGGTGCGCGAAGGGCGCGCCGAAGCGCTGATGAAAGGCAGCCTGCACACGGACGAACTCATGGGCGCAGTGGTGAGCCGCGATGGCGGCCTGCGAACGGAACGCCGCGTGAGCCACTGCTTCGTCATGGATGTGCCAGGACACGAGAGCGCGCTGATCATCACCGATGCCGCGATCAACATCGCGCCCACGCTCGCCGAGAAGGGTGACATTCTGCAGAACGCGATCGATCTGGGGCACGCGCTGCGGCTGCCCGAAGTGCGGGTGGCAATCCTTTCGGCGATGGAGACGGTCAATCCCAAGGTGCCATCCACAGTCGAAGCTGCTGCCTTGTGCAAGATGGTCGACCGCCGCCAGATAACCGGCGCGCTGGTCGACGGTCCACTGGCGCTCGACAATGCCATCGATCCCGAAGCCGCGCGGATCAAGGGTATCGATTCACCGGTGGCGGGACGCGCGAATGTGCTGCTGGTGCCCGACCTCGAGGCGGGCAACATGCTGGCCAAGAGTCTTTCCTTCCTCGCTGGAGCGGACGCAGCCGGCATCGTGCTTGGCGCGAGGGTGCCGGTCATCCTGACGAGCCGCGCCGATTCCGTTGTCACGCGGCTTGCCTCGTGTGCCGTGGCGTCGCTCGTGGCCGCGAAGCGAAGGGAAGATGCGCGGGTAAAGGGGTGACGCCATGGCCGACGTCATACTCGTTCTCAACGCCGGTTCTTCGAGCATCAAGTTCAGCGCATTCGATGCCCAGTCGGAGAACCTGGCGCTCATCATGCGCGGCCAGATGGAAGGCCTGCTTTCGGCGCCGCATTTCGCCGCATTCGACGGGAAGGGCAATCAAACCGGAGAGGAGGATTGGGGCGCGAGCCTCGAGCATGAAGAGGCGGTCGTCTACATCGCCCAGTTTCTGCGCAGCCATCGTGACGGCAACCAGGTCGTTGCAGTCGGGCATCGTGTGGTTCATGGGGGGCAGGCGTACTCGAAACCCGTGGCCGTCACGCCAGGTGTGCTGGATGAACTCGCCAAGCTCACGCCGCTCGCTCCGCTGCATCAGCCGCACAACCTGAAACCGATTCGTGTCATCGCCGGGCGCAACCCGGACTTGCCGCAGGTCGCGTGTTTCGACACGGCATTTCACGCTACACAGCCTCCACTCGCTTCGACGTTTGCGCTGCCGGCCGCGTTGACGCAGAAAGGAGTGCGGCGATATGGCTTCCACGGCCTTTCCTATGAGTACATCGCACGAACGCTGCCCGACGTTGCTCCCGATGCAGCGAAGGGCCGTACCGTCGTTGCGCACCTCGGCAATGGCGCCAGCATGTGTGCGATGGACGCAGGCCGGAGTGTCGCGAGCACGATGGGCTTCACCGCGCTCGATGGATTGCCCATGGGCACGCGTAGCGGCAATCTCGATCCCGGCGTGATCCTCTATCTGCTCGATGAGCTGAAAATGGATACGCGGGGTGTCGAGGACTTGCTCTACCGCCGCTCTGGGCTGCTGGGCGTATCGGGCATATCGGGCGACATGCGCGCGCTGCTTGCCAGTGACGACGCGCGTGCGGCCTTCGCGATCGAGTTGTACGCGTATCGAATCGGACGCGAGCTCGGGTCGCTCGCCGCCGCGCTGCAGGGGCTCGACGCACTGGTTTTTACAGCGGGCATCGGCGAGCACTCGCCTGAGATGCGGCGCCGGGCTTGCGAACGGGCGCGCTGGTGCGGAGTGGAAATCGACAGCGGCGCGAACGCGTCGGGCGGCCCCTGCATCAGCACCGCATCGAGCAAGGTCGCCGTATGGGTTGTCCCGACCAATGAAGAACTGATGATCGCCCGCCACACGCGGGAGGTGGCGGGCATTGCGTGAATCTGCCCGATTGCGAACGGAGGAGACAGATGAGCCTGAGCACTGAACATCCGGTCCTGAAGGGAAAAAAGGCGCTGGTCACGGGTATCGCCAACGAGCATTCGATCGCTTACGGCTGCGCCCAGGCGTTCCATGAACTGGGCGCTGATCTCGCGATCACTTATGCCGACGAGAAGGCGAGGTCTTACGTCGAGCCACTGGCAAAACATCTCGAGGCGCCCGTTTTCATGCCGCTGAACGTTTCACAACAAAATGAGCTGGAGGCGGTATTCGAGCGCATCGCGAATGAATGGGGCCAACTCGACATATTCGTTCATTCCGTTGCATGGGCGCCGAAGAGCGATTTGCAGGGCGGGCTGCTCAACTGCTCCGCTGATGGATTTGCAGCAGCCATGGACGTTTCATGCCATTCATTCGTGCGGATGGCCCGGCTCGCCGCGCCGCTGATGAAGAACGGCGGCTGCATGTTTGCGATGAGCTACTACGGTGCGAACAAGGTGGTGCCCAACTACAACGTAATGGGGCCGGTCAAGGCGGCACTGGAGGCATGCGCGCGTTATCTCGCGTTTGAGCTGGGTCCGCAGCAGATTCGTGTGCATGCCATCTCACCGGGACCGCTGAAAACCCGAGCCGCATCCGGTTTGAAGGACTTCGATCTGCTGCTGACACAAGCGGCGGAACGTGCACCGCTTGGCGAACTGGTGGATATCATGGACGTCGGCTATACCTGTGCGTTTCTCGCGACGCCCTATGCACGACGACTGTCCGGTGAGACGCTATACGTAGACGGCGGCGTTCACATCATGGCGTAGCCGAACGACGGGCCCGCTACTTTGCCGGTGCGGCGATAGCGCAGCCGCCGCCATGAGCGCCGCTACCGGTGTTCTTCAGGCTGACCTGTGCCTATCTTGGCCAGTTCCGATCGACCCACAGCCTTCAGTCGACCCACCCGAGTTTCGATGGCGCTTACCTGGCGCTAGCGGTCATTGGCACAGCCCTGCTTACCTGCGTACCGTCCCGACCGCCTGGGTGCGTGCGGCTTGGGCCTCTGTAATCAAGCGATACGATACGTAATACTTATAGACGTTGCGCACGTATGTGGGCGTCTCCATGCCGATCTTCCCGGCGACGACGATCTCGACATTGTTGAACCATTCGTCCGGATTGAGCCGGCGTTTCAATGCTTCGTCGCGCATTCTGGCAATCTTTGATGGGCCCGCGTTGTAACTCGCGAAGGCAAATAGCGACCGGTCATTTTCGCTGAAGTGCGCGTCCGGAAAATAGCGGGTCATCAGTTGATCCATGTATTTCGCACCAGCGTGGATGTTGGGCTCCGTGACCATGATGTTGCCCACATTCATCTGCCTGCCAGTAGCAGGCGTGATCTGCATGATGCCGACTGCACCAGCGCGGCTGCGGGCGCTCTGGTTAAGCTGCGACTCCTGAAAGCCCTGAGCCGCAAGCATCAGCGGATCAAAGCCATATTGCCGGCCGTACGTCTGGAAAATCGCGATCGTCTGCTCGAAGCGCCGAAGCTCTTCAGACTCATCGTTGTTGCGGATCTGTTTGAAGCGCCGCATGTACCTCTCGAGGCGATATTCTTCGATGCTCTGCTTCTTTACATGATTGAGAAAGAAGTCCGCCATCGCGTCCCGGAGTTGCGGACTGTTCTTGCGCATCGCCCAGCCTGTATAGCCTTCGGTTCGCACGGCGAGATCGTTGTGAACCTTGATGTTCGGTAATACCTGAGCCCACAGCCGGGCCTTCCATTCGTCAACGACCAGAATCTGCAGCAGACCAGCGTTGAGCATTTCGAGCGCGTCCTCATCTTCGAGTGCATCAGGCAAAAGCACGATCTTTAAGGGAGGCTTGCCGCGCGCGCGCAGTTGTCTGTCGAGGGCAGTGAGGCTCTCATAGTAGCTTGACGAGCGCCGCACCTGGACTGTCTTGCCGGCCATGTCGTCGAGCATTGCGAGCGTGGGCGATCGCGGTCCCGTCACGACCAGTTCGCGCACCGGTTTGCGGTTGGGCGGCACATAGAAGTCGGCCAGTTTCAACCGTTCGTCGGTGACCGTGAGATTGCCCGCGGCTATATCGCCCAGCCCGGCGTTCAGGTTAGGCAGTAGCCGGTCGCGCGTCGTCGGAACCAGGAACACAGTGAAAGGGCGCTTGCCAAGGCGGCTCGCGTAGGTCTTGTTGATATAGCGTTCGAAGTCACGCATGAGCTCCGCGGTCAGCCCGCGCTCGTGCCCCTTGTCGATGAAATAGAGAGTGCGGCTATAGGGCACGAGCACGCGAAGCTGGTGCCGCTCGAGCATCGCATTGAAGTCGCCCTGCGACGGGGTGCTGGGCACGCTGAGCCGATGCACGGGCGCGGGCCGCAGCGCTGATGCCGGGGCCTGGTGCTGCAGCGCACCAGCCGATGCCTCTCCGAGCAGGGCGATCGTGTACACAAGGCTGACGACGAGCCTGAACATAGGTGCGAAAGACATGGCGTCCTCCTATGCACAGCGTCGACTCTCGACCGTCCAGACGTCTGCGCGCGGCCACGTACATTGCTCATGATGCGCGCGTTTCCGCAAAATAGCTGACGTACGTCTGATGGCGGCAAACCTCCGTGCGGCGAACATGGCAGTCACCGCAACGCCCGAAGTTTCCCTGTTCGGCGGTCTATCAATGGCGCTTTTGGGCGACGCATCGCGTGGGTGCCGTAACCAGTATCATCAAGCCCGATGGAGGTGATCCGGCGGCGGGACCCTTCATGCGTATTGCCGCGTCGAATCAGCCGGTGACATACACAGTCGACTCGGGAATAGCGGCTTCCTTGGCAGGCAACCAATGCTGTGCGGAATCTACCTCCCAGTACAGTAGCTGCACTCCTGGACGCCAAATTGGCGGCTCTTTTCCTGTATGGCCGTTCACTCCATACATCGTGCTTGAGCAACGGATCGTTACCCAAAGCGTCGGGGCTCAGAGTCAGTTTCGTGGCGCCTGGCTATCGGACGAAGGTCCGATATCGCCGTCGATCGAGTGGCTCTAATCTGGATGTCCGCTACTTCGATCAAGGTTGCGATGCGTCCACGGTCCAACGGCCTCACGAGTCCGGTTGCGGCCTTTTCCGGACGTGTCGCGTTACTCGCGTTCCGGGTCCCGACGGCCGGGGTAGAGCCGCAGCCCCCAACTTCGCATCACACAGCCCCGATGACCAGCCTGGCTCGCGGGGCACGCCCCTCGGGGAGAGCGCCGATGAGAAGTAGAAGCCACGCGGCGATGGCGAACCGCAGCATTGACGTAGATCCACTCGAGGCATTCTTCGTCGAGGGGAGAATGCAATGAGTCTCACATGTGGCAAGCGGCAATCTCGCACCGTCGGCGAGGGCATCATGCGAAAAGGTCTAGCGATAGGCGGCCAGACGGCTCTTAAGCGCCTTCTGAATGTCAGCCTCCTTGGTTCTTTCGTGCTTCTCGCGGGATGCCCGTACTACGTGGCGCCGGCCGGAACCGTCGTCACGATCCCGGCCAGTTTCGACCGGTCCTTTGCCGCCGCGTCCGGCGCAATGCGCGACGAAGGACTAACCATCACGACCCAGGATTCAGCCAGCGGAGTCATCGTCGGTGGACGTGATGGCAACACCGTGACTGCGAGCGTGCGCCAGCAAGCCGACGGTAGCGTAGTCGTCCAGTTCCACTCGGGCGACGAGGGAGATCCCACATTGCTCCGGCGTGTTTCGCAAAGCTACGACCGGCGTATGGGCCGCTGACGGTGCGCTGTTGTATTGCGCGAAGGACGTGCTTTCAGATGCAATTCAGACCTTGTGACGGCAGTCACGTCACGGCTACTCATTGCACGGCGAGACGCAATCACCGTAAGCGGTAATATTTCATGCTTTTCGCTACGTGAAGTCTAATTACCGCTGCCGGCTGACTGTGCTCGCGATCGGCTACTTCGTACGTGCACTGGTGGCGACGGTTTCGTTGACTGTCGCGTACACACTCGCAGCGGTTTGATCTCGACCATGAACGTCGTTCGCCCACTTAAACGTGATTTTGGCAGACCCGATCATGGTTGGCGGCGGCGCATGTATGCCATCCTGGTTGATGCCGAGACGGATGCCGCACGCCGCTTCAATGCCGCGATGCTGTCGGCAATCATATTCAGCGTCGCAGTCGTTATGCTGGACAGTGTTGAGGCTGTTCGTGCCCGTGAGCTCCTGCTCCTCGATATTCTGGAGTGGTTCTTTACACTCCTGTTCACCGCCGAATACATTGTCCGGCTCCTCTGCGTGGAGCGTCCGTTGCGTTACGCGCTGAGCTTCTTCGGCATCATTGACCTCGTGTCGATCCTGCCAACCTATCTTGGCTTACTCCTGCCAGGCTTCCATGTCCTTGTCGACGTCAGGTTGTTGCGCATGCTGCGCATTTTCCGGATCGTGAAGCTGCCGCTCTACTTCAACGAGTCCCAGGTTCTCTGGCGCGGACTCGTCAGGAGCCGGCACAGGATCATGGTATTCCTTGGCGTCGTGCTGATTCTGATCGTGGTTCTTGGCACTGTCATGTATCTTGTCGAGGGACCATCGAACGGATTCACCAGCATCCCGGTCAGCATGTACTGGGCGGTGGTTACGATGACCACCACAGGCTACGGTGACATTCATCCGAAGACGCCGCTCGGGCAATTCATCACTTCGCTGGCCATACTGCTGGGGTACGGCGTAATAGCCTTCCCGGCGGCCATGGTTGGTGCCGAAGTGGCGACGGCGACGCGCCAACCACGGCGGCATCCCCGCGTCTGCCTGCGATGCCATAGTGAAGGGCACGAAGTGGATGCAGCGTATTGCAGGCACTGTGGCGAACCGCTTCCCCCAATTGATGCTCAATAGTCGGCTCCCCGAGTGCAAGGAGCCTTGCAATCAGCAGACGGCCCTACAAGACGTGATACCCGTTCTTCGGAGAATCTCGTAGCCATGGACTCCCTCGTCACCCTCATTTCCGACCCCGCTGCCTGGATTGCACTTGTGACGCTTGTGGTCATGGAAGTCGTGCTCGGCATCGACAACCTCGTATTCATCTCGATTCTCACCAACAAGTTGCCGGTGACGCAGCGCCCGAGGGCCCAGCGGATCGGCATCGGCCTTGCCCTCGTGATGCGCCTGGCGCTGCTTGGCACTGTGGCATGGATTACGCGTTTGACGCAGCCTGCACTCTCGCTGTTTGGCCATGCTTTTTCCTGGCGCGATCTCGTTCTGCTGAGCGGGGGCCTCTTTCTTGTCTGGAAGGCGACGAGAGAGATCCACCATAACGTCTCTGGAGATGAGGACGATCACCCGAGTGGCGCCGCGCTTTCCGGACTCACCGAGCGAGCAGCCATTGCCCAGATCCTGATGCTGGATCTGGTGTTTTCCATCGATAGCATCGTGACAGCAGTCGGGATGACCGAGCACGTGGCAATCATGTATGTTGCTGTGATCGTGGCTGTTGCCGCGATGCTGTTTTCAGCGGGTCCGTTGTCGCGTTTCATCGACCGCAATCCAACCATTGTGATGCTCGCGCTGAGTTTTCTTCTGGTGATCGGTATGACGTTGATTGCCGAAGGATTCGGCTCGCACGTCCCGAAGGGCTATATCTACGCGGCAATGGCATTCTCCGCATTCGTCGAAAGCATGAACATGCTTGTGCGCCGTGCAAAGCGGCACCGTCGTGAGGGTGGTCCACTGCGCGACTGACGGCTCTGGTCAACAGCTTGACCAACGCATTCACGCATGAAGGCCGGCTCAGGCGAGCGGAACCTCACGCGCATGACTGCGCGACTGCACAGGTGAGCGGTGCCATTTGGCCGCCTGCTGCCCCATGCGGTCGGACGGGATCGCGCCAGCTATTGCACTGGGGCAGGGAATTTTCATACGCTCAACGTGACGAGTCAGCACGATAGGGACGTGAAGGCTGACATCCGTGAGCCAATCGCCTGCTCATGGTGGTTGAGTCCGATGTGCCAGCAGCGTGCATTGCGCGTGGCGCACTTGCACCGCGAACCCGAAAAGTCGGCGCAAGCATAGCAGTGCTGCACACACGGTTGAATAGGACCTTGGTCGGATTGCCCTGTTGACGACTGGTGCTGCGGGGCGCGGCGACACGACAAATCGCCACGTTGATGTCATCGGTTGCCTTGAGGCTTGCTTTCGTGGCTACTCCTGTTGCAGCCGGGCATGATGGTACTTGATCACATCCATGACCGCCGCCGTCATCACCGAGGTCGAGACTCCGAACATAAGGATGCCGTTGGCAGCTTCGATTGGGCCCAGCATGCGCCATTGCTTGGACATGACGATGTCGCCGTAGCCCAGCGTGATGAAATTGACCGCGGAGTGATACAGAGCTGTGGCGAAATCGGAAAACTCACCCAGGAACATGAACAGCGCAGCCCAGATTGCCATTTGGGCGAAATTGCAGAGCAAGGTCAGCAGCATCACGCTTATCAATAGCAGAACGTCCACCCATAGCAGGTCTTGATTTTTGACGTTGCGCCGGAAGCGCGCGTACCGGCGCAGGCAGATGGCTACCACCACGCCTTGCAACAGCAGGCACAGGATCATGGCCGGAGCGGCGGCCAGTATATTGTGGAGCATGGTTGACTCCGTCTTCAGGGGAAGCGTGCAGGAAAAAAAGCGCCCCGTTCGGGACGCGGAGATCGCAAGTTTGAAACGCGCAAACGCGTCCAATCATAGGAAAGCTCGCATATCGATGTCGAATGGCCGGCTGCCGGGGATTCTCTCTACTGGCTAAATTCAGGATCGGAGAAAGCACACTGTGCGACTCGCAGGACGCGCAACGGTCATATGGCGAAGCGTGAAGTGCTTGCGAACATCCACTCCCGTATGCGGCCGACGTGCGGCAGTATCCAGCCGGCATTGGGGCCCTTGCGCTGCCCCCCGGCGCTGCCAGTCCATCAAAACTTGGGTACCGAACTATCGACTCTTTCATATACAGCTCGCACCAACATCCCTCGTTGGCAGCTAGCGCGACGTCTCGTTGTCTACATCGAGTCGAGGCCATATGAGCACTATCATGCCGGCGGGTCGTGCCGAACCCGAACGGCGCGAACCGATTCTCAATACGGTCGACCGTGTCTGCGAAATATGTTTTGATCTGTTCATGGCGCTGACGTTCGTCGACGCCGTCAAGGCGGTCACCGCAGGCGAAGACGAGGGGTACAAGATGTTCTTCGCCGCACTCGGATGCAATCTTGCGTGGGGCCTCGCCGACGCTGTGATGTATCTCGTCCGTACGCTCGCTGATCGGGGGCAGCGTCTGCAACTCGCGCAGACCGTCAAGCGCGAGCAGGACCAGGCGGTCGCCGTATGGGCGTTGCGCGATGCATTGACCGAGAAACTGGCATCGCTCGTCGAAGATGCCGACCTTGATCGGTTCCGCGTGCGCCTCGCGGCCGCCTCGACGCTGCCACCTCGGGCGAATTTCGTCAGGGGGATTTTGTCGGCGTGCTGGGCATCTTTCTGCTTGTTGTTCTGGGAACGTTTCCGGTCGCGTTGCCGTTTCTCGTCGTCCAGGACCCGACCACACTGCTGCTGGATACTCACGCAACCAGCGCTAATACTTGATGTCCCGTTTCTGCTGGCGACCTTCCTGCTTCGCGTTGCGTTTGTCCTGCCGGCATTGGGAGTTGCTCTTCTGGTTTGCAGCCCGGCAGTCGACCTTGCCCGCTCGCGCTTGCTGTTTGGCAGCCTGGTTGACGTTCCTGCCTTGTTGGCGCTGCTGCGACTGTGTGGTGGCCAAAGCAGCGCTCGATAGCGCCATGAGTCCGGCGGTAGCCAGCATTGCGCCCGCCCGCTTCCAAAGTCCGTTTCCTGATTCGACCATTGTCACTCTCCTTCGCGCCTGGTTGAAACCACGATCAGCTGTCGCTGCGCGGCGCCCTGTAAAGCGTCAAGTCCCGGACCGAAGAGGGTGCAGAGACAAGACCAATCAATGCGGTAACAATAGTGCAATCCATGTCGACGCATTCAGCCTCGTTCTGCGATTGGAACGCATTGGCTGAGAGTGTTAGTTCGCGGTCAAGCATAATGCCGAAATGGCGCTCGCTCGACACAATGCCCGCTAGCAGGCCGAAAAGACGATGAATGGATGATGTCATGCGCGGATTCGGTGTCAATTGGACCTTGGTCCTACAGCATGCAGGGAGGTAGCGGCCTTGCGCGGCCACTTCGGCCCTTCGCGAATTTTTTTCGAACCACGTTGGCCAACGTTTAGGCCACTGATGCACCTGAGCCGCGAGTCGTCAGGTACGGCACAGCTTGGCGTCCCGGCGCCCGGCGTGTACTTGCTTTCGCGGCTACTCCTTCTGCGGCCGGGCATGATGGTACTCAATCACATCCATGATCGCAGCCGCCATCACCGAGGCAGAAACTCCGAACATAAGAATGCCGTTGGCAGCTTCGACTTGGCCAAGCATGTGCCATTGCTTTGACATGCCAATGGCGCGTAGCCCAGCATAATGAAGTTGACCGCGGGTGACGCGACGTATCAAGCACTGGCGAGGACGATGAACGCCGTAGACTATTGTGTCTGCCATGGATGGAGAGGGAGTTACGAAAGATCCCGAACGCACATCAAGTTTTTTTCTTAAAGCGCATTTTGATGCGCTTTTGAAAAAGCAACTTCAAGCAATCCCATCAACGTGGTGAAGCAGTCCCAACCATGGTCTCGTTCTGTAAAAAATCATACTCGGCATTGGTGATCGACGATCATCGCTGAACGCGAGTACCGCTGCTCACGCCGACAAGGCCGTTGGACAAGCCTCCATCGCGCGGGAAGCGTCACACTAGTGCGCGCTCGAATAAAGAATGATCTAGGATCACTCAGGACAACCGCATGCAGAAAGCGGTATCGGGCGAGGGAACGCCTTCGGCTACGGCCCAATGAGGAGCGTAGTGATGGAAGAATTGCTGGCTGACTCGGTGATATTCCTGGCGGCGGCATTAATCGCGGTGCCGCTATCCGTTCGCTGCGGCTTCGGTTCGGTGCTTGGCTACCTGGTCGCTGGGGCTGTGATCGGCCCGTGGGGGCTGCGGCTCGTCACGGATGTCCGCTCTACCCTGGACATATCCGAACTGGGCATCGTGCTGATGATGTTCATCATCGGCATCGAGATGGAAACTGACAAACTGTGGGCGATGCGCCGCGCCATCTTTGGCTATGGCGCGGCCCAGGTAGTCTTGTGTGCGACATTGCTGGCAGCGATCTTCATCGCCTTTGGCGTCGCTTGGCGGGTGGGTGTGGCAGCGGGATTTGCCTTGTCGCTGTCTTCCACTGCGATGGTGATCGCAATCCTCGAACAGAATCGCCTGATGGATTCGCCGCTTGGGCAAGCGTGCTTTGGCATCCTCCTGTTCCAGGATATCGCGGCCATTCCGATGATTGCCCTGTTGCCGCTATTGGCGCCGGTCCCAGAGGAAGCTAGCACGTCGGGCGGCTGGCTCGCCGCCGGGAAGGCACTTGCCATGATCGCCGCGGTGCTCATCGGCGGCCGTTTCCTGCTGAAATATATCCTGCGCGTGATTCAGCGGAGCGGAACGCGCGAGATTTTCACCATCTTTGCGCTGCTCTGGGTCATCGGCATCGCACTGCTGATGCACGTCGTTCAACTGTCGATGTCCCTTGGCGCCTTTATGGCCGGACTGTTGCTGGCTGGATCCGAATGCCGCGAAGAGATCGAATCCGATATGGCGCCCTTCAAAGGCATCTTCCTTGGGCTATTCTTTATTGCTGTCGGGATGACGATCGATTTTGGTGTCCTGGCGGACAAGACATGGCTTGTGGCGCTACTGGTGATTGCCGTGATCGGAGGCAAGTTTCTGGCACTCAGGTATCTGGCGAAGCGGGTCAACCTGCCGAATGAGTCTCGAACCCCCTTCGCCATCCTGCTTTCGCAGGGCGGCGAGTTCGCCTTTGTCGTGATGGGGGTGGCACAGTCGGCCAACCTGATCCATGCCGAGCAACTGTCGATTGTCACTGTCGTCGTTGCACTATCAATGGCAACGACGCCACTTCTCGTCCTTGTTCATCGCAAGCTGTTGGGTGCCAGCACAGCATGGCATCAGGCGGGTTCGTAGCGCAGGAAACGATGCGCTGGCCTTGGCCTGAATATCAAGTCAAGGGGCCTCCGCCTTTGTCAAATTCAGCCAATCTTCCTGGTCTGGCCGCGTTGGTCAACGTTTAGGCCACCGCTCTACCTGAGCCACGAGGTGCCGGGGACGGCCCAGCTTGGAGTCCTGGCGTCCGCGCAACCGATCTACTACTCGTATTCGGTTACGTCACGCTATCGCTGCCTTTTATGTACCGCGCCGTCGATTCGGGTATGCGCGCCGTTGATGTACGCTCGCTGACCGAGGCTGCCGAGTGGTCTCGGCGCGGGCTGGACCACGATCCTTTCCGCGTGATTTTCCCTAACGTACGCTCGGGAATTCTGTCTGGCGCGTTCCTGACGTTCGCCGTGGTGATCGGCGAGTTAACGATCGCCAGCCTGCTCGATCGCCCGGCGTTCGGACCGTATTTGCAGCTGATCGGCGCGAACCACGCTTACGAGCCCTCGGCGCTGGCGATCATCGCCTTCATTGTCACGTGGGGATCGATGGGTTTGATCCAGGTGTTCGGCTCGGCGCGCGCGCTGGCCGGCCATAAAACTTGAGCCGGTGAGGCCGCAACCCATGGCACTTCTCGAGATCGACAATCTCCACAAGGCGTTTGGGGCGAATGTTGCGGTGCATCAGTTCGACATGAGCATCGCCCAAGGCGAATTCATCACCTTTCTCGGCCCGTCGGGCTGCGGTAAGACGACCGTACTGCGCGTGATCGCCGGATTCGAAACGCCCACGCGCGGCGCGGTCCGTCTGAACGGTCGTGACGTTACGCGTGTGCGCACACGCAATCGCGCCGTCGGCATGGTGTTCCAGTCCTATGCGTTGTTTCCGAACATGACGGTGGCGCAGAACATCGGCTTCGCGTTGAAGGTCGCAAAGCGTTCAGAGAAGGAGACGGGCGGGCGTGTTGCAGAGATGCTGGAACTCATCAAATTGCCGGATCTCGCCGGGCGCTATCCGTGGCAATTGTCCGGTGGGCAGCAACAGCGTGTGGCCTTGGCCCGTGCGCTCGCAAGTCTGTTTCACCGTTTCTATCATTGAAGCCGACGAGACCCGCTAATTCTGTACGAGCCATATCTAATGGCTCGTTGTCCATTGTTCCTCCGTCGACTACATACTCACAATAAGGATCCGGGGCTGGATGGTTGACGCCGTTGACCGTTTGCGTCCACGCAGGAAGAATTTGACAGTACCTGAGTTTTCCTGTCCGGTCATCAGGGATAGCAACATATCGGTAATCCAGGTCAGAGACGCTTCGACTCTCGAATCTGGGTGTCAGTCCGATCGGAAATGCGCCAGAACCCAGCGCTGCATTGCCAAGCTCGCTCCAGCCTCTCGTAGATACCTTTGGATAGACGGTTGCGTCGAGTCTCATATCGTCTGGTCGGCGTGCGAAAACCTTGCCGCTGTATCCCACAGAGAAACTGCGAAACGACTTGTGGAGCGTCATTGTTAGTCCGCCGTAGGCAGGGCCTTTCATTGAAATGTAGTACGGGATTCCGCGGAGCCCGCCTTGCGTGAAAATGAAGCGGACCCGACCGTCGAGATAGCTCCGCGACTTCAATTGGCCAGCCGCATTCAATGCGTCAGCGGTAATCTTGTTGAGCACGGTCGAATCCAGGATCGACTGCAAGACCGGTGAGGCGTCAAGGTCTTTGTGTTCGAGAAGATTCCTGATGTCAATGCGTTTGACCCACGATTCGTAAAATGGATTGGTGTAGTTATTGACAGGTGTAGTCGGTCGGACGTGTTCAAAGTCGTATTGAAGCGCTATTGCAGCGATTGCGCCGTTCATGCTACCGGCAGAGGCGCCGGCGATAACCCGCAAGCGCACCTGGTGCATTGGCACGGACTCGCTGCCTTGCTGCGCCTTCATGGCCTCCCATTCATCGAGCGCTTCGATGAGGTAATCGAGAACCCCGGCGGAAAACGCCCCTGCGGATATCGCGCCTGCAAGCACGAGCCCTATTTCAAACACGCCATCTTGTGGAGCGCTCTCTTCTGAAACATAGGCAGCGACTGGATCGGTCGTGTTGACCTGGGTCTCGGTTGACGCCTCGCTGACGGCGACCGGCAGTGCGATTTCGTCCTCAGACATTTTTGCGTCTCCTCACCGTGAAGTGCGCGAGCTTTGTCCGGCACAGCAGATTGACTTTTGCAAACTAACGCAAACCCATTCACAACTGTCCCACACCGGTACTTTGGACTGCAGTGTTATGACCGCAGGCGGTATTTGTATGTCTGATACCGAACACTGCATTGGCATTTGTCGCTTGTAACGAAGGCGAGCAACAACTGAAAACATCTCGTCATTGTCGCGTGGTGTTCAATGCTGAACGCCGGTTCGGGATTACCGGTTGGCGTTAGTGGTTGGATAGCCATTCCGTTTAGAGCGTTGCCCGAACGAGAGGCTTGAGCGGAACGGGAAAGTCTCAGGCGTGGGCGATTGTTGTGCGAGTGGAGTTAAGTGATAAAAAATATATCTTGTGATAAGAATACTTATCCAAATAGTCACATATTGATTCACCTTTTTTCAGAAAACTGGAGATCGATGGACGCGCACACGAGTACGCGCGGCGAGCGCCTGCTCTATGCGGTAGGGCCGGCCGGTGTGAAGGGTGTGCGCTCGTGGCCGAGATGGGACTCTCCGTTGCTGCGTTACGGGTCGGCCGGGTGAACATATCGACGCTCGACGAGTCGGCTGTCGCGAGCTCTACGACGGCCCGGTGCCTGCCCTGCTGCGAGGCGGCTCTCGCACGAGGGTCACGCCGCGCGCCGAATCCATGAGACCTTTTTGTTGGGCGCTCGCACTCACCCTTTGTTCGACTCTGCGTCCGGTGAAGAACGTGTTTTCTCCGAAGGCAAGATCGCATCAACAATGCGCTCGATGAATTCGAAGAACTTGTCGACGCCATAGCCTGCGACAAATGCCAATGCTAGGGGCGGAAGCGTCTTGCTGCCCTCCAGAAAGCTGGTGAACAGTCCGATCGTGATGCCGATGATTACGGCTGTTGCGATTTGCGCTAGATTTGCAACCGGCGACTTGCGAAGGTGATACGTGCTCGTCGCGGTTTCCGACCAGATTCGCCGCAAGACAGCTGCGCAAGCACCGAGCGCCGCGTATAGCACCGGAAGAACAAAACCGACGATCGCCCCGCCAAAGTTATCCGCCTCCGACTTGAGCTTCAACGCAATCTGTCGGATATCCTGATACACGGCTATTTTTTGGAACCCTTCCTGCACCTGATCCACGGGCGGTGTCGGCGCAGGGCGCGCGTCGGACTTCTTTTGATTGTCCGGCACTTCAGTGGTCCCGACATGCAGCAGCGGTAACTTGATCTCTAGCCCGGCTCGCCGGCCATCTGCGGTGCACATCCAGAAGTTTGCATTCGGGTTTGGTACGGGTTTCACTGCACCGACATCCCTGTTTTTGCAATCGCCCAAGTATGCGGCGCGTTCCCAGATCTCCGTCTTTTTGTCGAACCGCAAGTAACCTAGAAAATTCATCACGGCATTCAGGCCGCCGATATCCGAATAGAGTTGGCGCATGCTAATGGCGAACTTCTGGACATTTTCCTTAAGTTCGCGCGCGTTCTGTGAGTCGACGAGGTGATCGATCGCGTGCTCCTTGTCATTTACGTCCTCGCGTGAGTCCCAGACCTGCAGAATGAAGGCTTGTGTTTCGTCGTGGATCGATAGGGCAAGTTTGTCGTTCGATTCAACCTGCTTGTCGATATCAGCAGCAAACTGGTTGAAGATCAGCATAAGGCACGACAGAGCGATCACCAGAAGGGCAATGAAGGTGGTAACGCCGCCGTACCAATACATCGATCTTTGCGCTATGACTGGCGCTTGACGGTTGAGTGTCTCCCGCGTCACGGGAGAAACTGCCTTCGCGATCGCCGCATAGGCAGCATAAAAAGAAGCGATATCTTCTCCATCCCAAGCATTTTTTGAACGTGCATCGACTGCGCGTCCCACTGCACCGAGATGCTCTTTCCGAATCTCGATGCCATGCTGTGCAGCAAACGAAAGCAGCCGCCGGCAGGCGGAGACGTCGCGTGCCAGACCATAGACACAAGATGCACCTGGGGCATGGTTGGTGCCTGAGCCAGTCGTGCCTGGTGCAGAGGTATCAGTGTTCATCTTCGAAACGCTCGTCGCATTGATCGTGATACAGGCGTTACGGCAATTGATTCAGGATCGCTGTGCCATGCGGCGTGCCGAGCCCGGTACAGGCGTCCCAGCCAGGCGCCGCTTCGTAGCTCTTAATGGTATTGGCGAGCGCATTGGTGCCCTGGGTGACATCGTTAAAGATACCGTTCGATGCGTTCTCATACAGGAACGGGTTCAGGAAGCTCACGTTCTTTCCTTTGCCCTGATTGAGTTGTGCGACCAGAGCAGCCATCGACGGTGCGACGGCGCTCGTTCCGCCCGACGGCCCCACGGCAGTATCGACACGCGTAAAATAGTTCGTCGTGCTCATCGCAGTGTCCGGCATGCCGCGCCCCGCTGTGGCGTTGGCATGCCGATCTCGTCGAAAAACGCATTGAGATCGCTTCTGCGAAAGCCGCCGCCGAGTTCGATGATGGCAATGGTTTGCCCGCTGCCGTCGAGTTGTTGCGGGAAGTTGTAGCGCTTCGCGAATTCGGTTGCCGCGAGGCCATTGCCGCCACCCGGCCCGTTTTGCGCCGTTTTTTTTTGCCGATGCGGTGCGGGGTGCTTCGGGCGTGTGTCGAAACCGAACACGCCCGTTACGATGCCGCTGAGCTCCTGCGGCAACGTAATCTCGCCGCGTCTTCCGCGATACGTGCCAGCGGCGTGGTGGTACATCTGCACATCAGCGTGAAAGGCGCCCAACAGATCTCCCAGTTTTCCTTGCAGCACGATGGCCCGCTCGGCTGCGTTGCGATGAACCACCGTCAGGTCATGCCGTTGTGCAAAATCCTCGATCTTGTCCAAGTCCTCTTTGGTTGCGCCGTACTGGTTTGCCAGTTCGTCGTGCGTTAGGTAACTGCGATTCGCGAGCGCGGTATTGCCGAGTTCATACGCCTTTCGAACCGGTGCCGCGGGGTCGCCCGCCGAACGAAGACGCACGGTCACGCTAGCGAGCTCCGATGGATCGACGGGACCTGCCGGCCGCGAATCGGGCAACAGGCTTTTCCGACTTCCGGGCAGTGGGACATAGCGAGCCATGACAGGATCTCCTTCAACGATGTCGACAGACAAGCGGGACACCTGGTGCGGGGGAACCTTTTAGCGGACGAGGTGGTACGTGGATCGCACTTGATGCAGGAGGATGCACGGAATGCTCGACGCAGCATAGGTTCGACGTTGGCGGGTATGGACTATCGGCGCTTCTGCGTGGAGGCGCGAGAAGGTCAAATCAAGGAATCTATCGTCGTTCTTTGTGTGCTTCAGTTCAGCATATCGAAAATCGTATAAACGAAATGCACCGATTCAAAGCGGTCTACGTGCGCTTGCGCACATTCACTGACGGAGCGCCGTAGCAGCGAGTGGAAACGTTGCTAACGTTACCCATTCTGTGCCGGCGTTTTGGTCGAGGTGCCCGTGGTTCGATAGAGTCAGAATTTCGCGCAAGGCGTCAAGTAGCAGCATTTGGACTAGGTTCACTCATCTCGGATGTGAAGGGAGCATCGGTTGAAAAAACCGAATTCGCATTGTAAGGCACCCAAACTACTTGTTATCAAATGCCAATCAAAACGCTAGATGATGGATGAATAAAAATGAGAACCAGAAACGACGCGACCGGAGAAATCGCTTCCATTGCGTCATGATCGTTTCCGATCATTTATTCAACGTTCATCAATGGGATGACTCCACCTGTATGCGTATCGAATCCATGACGTAGCAGATCGATAGCTGCTTGTTTTATCAGCTCGTTCTTGACTATTTAAAGCATGCCACCTAGCTTAATCTCAAAACCAAAAGCTTCATTGTCAGTATCGACTTCATCGGTCGACATCTGGCGGGCTGGTGAGGAGTGCATCACGCGTTTGACGGTCGCAGCGTCGTCAGGCAATCGTGTTGCTCACCGAGTGATGCTTTCCTGCCACGCCAGTCGTATTGGCATGCCGTCTCGGCAATTCGCGTCGGCGCCACTGCTTCGCCGCACGGAGAACGTCCGGGCGCGAGCGGGTGCGGTGCCACCATGCCGGCCGGTTTCTTCGCTTCGCAAGTACGCACTATCTGGCATCGATCGGCGCAAGCCGGCCGGCGCCGAGTCGGATTGAATCGTCAGTCGCCGTACGGCATCCGCGCTTCGACGTGGATGGACGCCGGCTTTGAATGGAGGTGCGTCATGCCTGTTGCAGTTTCGTATCCGGGCGTCTACGTGCAGGAACTCTCGAGCGGCGTGCACACGATCGTCGGTGTTGCGACATCGATTGCTGCGTTTGTGGACTTCTTTTCTACGGGCCCCATGAACACGGCCGTGCAGATTTTCAGCTTCGCCGATTTCGAGCGCCAGTTCGGCGGACTCGATACGCGCAGCGAAGCGAGCTACGCGATCCAGCAATTCTTCCTGAACGGGGGCACGCTGGCGTATGTCGTGCGAGTTTCGTCGAGCACTGCCGGCAACGCGGCAACGAAGGCGGCGATTGCGATGGCGGCGCTTCCCGGCGATCCGGAGGAGGTGCTGAGCGCCACCGCCGCGAACGCGGGCGCCAGCGGCAACGGACTGCGCATCGCCGTCGATTACGCAACGGTCGATCCGGCTACGCAGTTCAATCTGACGATCACTCAACTCAATCCCGATGGTAGCGTCGCGGCGAAGGAAGCGTTCGTCAATCTGATCGTCGCGGCCGGCAAGCCGAACGACGCGGTCGCGACCGTCAACGCCACATCGCAGCTCGTGAGCCTCGCCGCGACGGCGAGCGGGCAGGGTAAGCGTCCCGCATGCACGGGCACAGTGAGCACGCCGATCGGCGACGTAAGCGCGCTCAAGCTCACGAAGGACGACACGGTCGACGTGAGCCTGAACGGCGCCCTGGTTGGCACGACCACCGCACTCGGTGATCCGCCGCCCGCGACCGTCGACGCCATCGCGCAAACACTGCAGACCCTGCTGCGCGGTGTGACGCAGAACAAGGCGACGCCGCTCGCGAGCGCGACGGTCGGCGTGGTGCGCGTGTCGGCGACCGAGCAGTATCTGGTCGTGAAGTCCGGCACGTCGGCCGCAAGCGACGTGGTCGGGCTGTCGAACACGGCCGATGGTATCGCGAAGAAACTGGGCTTTGCGGCCGCGGGCCAGAACGTTCAGCAGTACGCGCTTGGTGCGGGCGCCGCCAGCCAGGATCAGTTCCTGCCCGTCGATCCTACATCGACGGCCAAGCCGCCCGCGCGCGCGCAGCAAGCCGGCAGCGACGGCACGATCGACATGAAAGATGATGCGGCCGGATTTGCCGGTGGTCTGATCGGCGATCCGAACGCGAAGAGTGGCATGTACGCGCTGCTCAACGTCGATTTGTTCAACATCCTTTGCTTGCCGGCGACGATGAATCTGCCGGACGACAGTGCGCTCGCGGTCGCAACCGCAGCAATCAGCCTGTGCACGACGCGGCGCGCGATGTACCTGCTCGACGTGCCACAGGCCGACGTCAATCGCGATACGGTGCCTGCGATCATGAAGTGGCTCGACATGAATGCGGGGCTGCGCAGTCGCAATGCGGCACTGTACTTTCCCCGTATCGACGTTTCCGATCCGATCAACGGCTTGCGCGCGCGGAAGGTGTCGCCGAGCGGCACGGTCGCGGGCCTATGGGCGCGCACCGACGGGTCGCGCGGCGTGTGGAAGGCGCCGGCCGGCACCGAAGCACAGCTCGCGGGTGTGGGCAAACTCGAATACACGCTGACCGATCCGGAAAACGGCGTGCTCAATCCGCTCGCGATCAATTGCCTGCGCACGTTCCCGGTCTACGGAGCCGTTTGTTGGGGCGCACGCACGTTGATGGGCGCGGACCAGATCGCCGATGAATACAAGTACATTCCGATCCGGCGCCTAGCGCTCTTCATCGAAGAGACGCTGTACCGCAGTACGCAATGGGTCGTCTTCGAGCCGAACGACGCGCCGCTCTGGGCGCAGATCCGTCTCAACGTCGGCGCGTTCATGCAGACGCTGTTCAGGCAGGGCGCGTTCCAGGGCTCCACACCGCAGCAGGCCTACCTCGTCCAATGCGACGCCACGACGAATCCGCAGGCGACGATCGATCAGGGCATCGTCAACATCGTCGTCGGATTCGCGCCGCTCAAACCGGCCGAGTTCGTCGTGATCACCATCCAGCAGCTCGCTGGGCAACTGGCGACCTGAGGAGGAACCATCGTGGCCGAATTCACTGTCAACGCGCAGCGCTTCGATCCGTACAAGAACTTCAAGTTCCGGGTCAAGTGGGACGGCAAGTACGTCGCGGGCATCAGCAAGGTCGGCATGCTCAAGCGCACGACCGAGGTCGTCAAGCATCGCGAAGGCGGCGATCCGTCGAGCAGCCGCAAGTCGCCGGGGCGCACCGAATTCGATGCGATCACGCTCGAGCGTGGCGTCACGCACGATCCGGAATTCGAAGCGTGGGCGTCGAAGGTCTGGAGTGTCAACAATGGGCTCGGCACGGAAGTGTCGCTGAAGGATTTCCGCAAGGACATCTTGATCGAGGTCTACAACGAGGCCGGCCAGCTCGCGATCGCGTACAAGGTGTATCGCTGCTGGGTGTCCGAATATCAGGCGCTGCCCGATCTCGACGCGAACGCGAATGCTGTCGCGATCCAGCATGTCAAACTCGAAAACGAAGGGTGGGAGCGCGATATTTCGGTATCCGAACCGACAGAACCGAGCTTCACGCCGCCGGTCACGGGCTGAAACGCGCGGCAACCGATCGTCGAAGACGGAGTATCCGATGGAGTCGGCGCAATTCGATCAGTTCTCAGCCGAGCGGCACGGCGCAACCGTGGCGCTTGCCACGCGCCCCCCCGGCGCGGCCGCCATGCTCGCCGCGTGGGAGCACGGACACGCGCAGGATCCCGTCGAACGCGGGCTGATCCTGCTGTCGCTCGCGTGCCCCGACTGGCCGGCCGACGCCTTGAGCGCGGCCACGATCGGCGAGCGCGACCGGTGGCTGCTCGCGCTGCGCGGCGCGATGTTCGGCGTGCGCCTCGCGGCGCTGGTGTCGTGCGACGCGTGCGGCGAGCAGCTCGAACTTGACGTGCCGATCGACGACCTGCTGGTCGCGCCGGATCGGCGCAACGGCGGCGATCCGTTGACTTGGCGGTGCGACGACGGCCTCGAGCTGCGCATGCGCGTGCCCGACAGTGGCGATCTGCGCGCGGCGGCGCAAGCCGACGAAGACGCAGCGGTTCCGATGCTGATGCGGCGCTGTGTCGTCTCGGCGTCACGGGCGGGCGAGCCGGTCGAGGTGCCCGCGTTGTCCGGCGACTTGGTCGAGGAAGCCGCGCGGCGCATTATGCAAGCGGATTCGCACGCGGATCTGAAGCTCGCGCTGACTTGCGCGGCGTGTGGTACACAGTGGCATGCACCGCTCGACATCGTTGCGTACCTGTGGGCGGAACTCGACGCCTGGGCCGGGCGGATGCTTTGGGAGATCCACACGCTCGCGTCCGCATATGGCTGGCGCGAGTGCGACGTGCTCGCGCTCGGCCCTATGCGTCGCGCAACCTACTTGAGCATGGTGTTCGGATGAACGGCTATTTCGCCACACTGGTGTCGCGCGCGCGCGGCCGTGCCACGCCGGCTGAGGTCCGGCCGCGTTTGCCTTCGCTGTTCGAAGCCTGGCCTGACGCGCTGGTGCCGGGCGCGCACGACGCGGCGAATGAGTTCGAGTCGCAGCAGGTGACGGACGTGGCCGGCCGCGATGCGGCGCCCCTGTCGAGCGCATCGTTCGAATCGTTCGCGCACGCACCGCATGGCGATCGGCATGCGCAAGATGCCGCGAATCCGTTTGCGGCGACAGCATCGGTCGCACAGTCGGACGCGATCCCGGACGCCGCCGGGGCGCTGCCGGCGCTTCGCGCGGCGATTGCACGGGCCGCGACGCCGGTGGCGCCCGCGAGGGAAGTGGCCGAACATCGAGCACGTCACGCCGGCGATTACGACGAGCACGCGGCGATGAGAGCGCCGCTCCATTCAGCGCGACCGCATGGGGCAACCGCCGGCGAGACAAGGGGCAGCAATTCGCGCGCCGCGGCGCCGTCACTTTCTGCGCCGCCTTCCATGCTGCGGCGCTTCACGCGTAACGAGCCGGCCCCCGCCGCATTGCGTCCGCGCCTGCCCGACCCCGCCGCATTGCGCACGCCGCCCACGAGCCCCACGCTGTTCGCGCGCGCGTCGCAGGGCGTGATCGAGCGTCGCCGTGCCGCGAGCACCGAAACCACGGTGGTCGTCAGCATCGGGCGCGTCGAAGTGCGCGCCATGTCGGACGCGCGCGACGCGCGGCCTCGCGCGCAAGACGGCGGGCCGCACGTGATGACGCTCGACGAGTACCTGCGGCATCACGCGCAGCACTAACGTCCTATTGACGCTTCGTCGCCCAGACGCCCGCCGCCATGAGCAACTCGAACGCCATCGCCGCCGTCACCGCCACGCTGCAGTCGATACTGCAGCAAGGCGCGACGCAGGAGCAAGGTCTCAACGACACGACGGTGACGATTCTGCCGCTCGACAAGGCGCGCGGCAGCAACACGAACAATCAGCTGAACCTGTTTCTCTACATGGTCGTGCGCAACGCCGCGTGGGTGAACGCGGACATGCCGCGCCAGGTCCGCTCCGGCGAAATGGCGATGCCGCCGCTGCCGCTCAATCTCTACTACCTGATCACCGCATTCGGCGCGAACGACGACGCAACGGCGCCCTCGGGCCACGTGCTGCTCGGCAAGGCGATGAGCGTGCTGCATGACCATGCGGTGCTGAGCGCGGCTGATATCGTGGCGGCGACGGCGTCGCTGCCAGGCTCCGACCTCGACAAGCAGATCGAGCACGTGCGCGTGACGTTCCATCCGCTGACGATCGACGAGCTCTCGAAACTGTGGACCGGGTTCGCGATGCAGTACCGGCTGTCGGCCGCCTATGAAGTCGGCGTGACGTTGATCGAGAGCACGCGCGCGACGCGCGCCGGGCTGCCGGTGCTGACGCGCGGCCCGAAGGACGACGGCGTTGCTTCGCAGCCGGACCTGATGCCGCCCGTGCCGACGCTCGACGCGCTCGCGTTGCCCGACCTGCAGCCCTCCGCGCTGCCTGGCGCGGTGCTCACGTTGAGCGGAGTGCATCTGGACGGCGCGAACGTCGGCGTGCAATTCATGCATCCCCTATGGAGCGCGCCCGTCGAAGTGCCGCCCGCCGCCGGTGGCACGGCGACGTCCGTGAAAGTGACGCTTCCCGTGCAGCCCGCCGTCTGGCCGGCGGGCTTCTATGCGCTCAGTGTGTTCGTGCAGCGCCCGGGCGAGACATTCCGGCGGCAGACCAATCAGCTCGTGCTGGCGATCGCGCCATCGATCACGATCACGCCGGCGAGCGCCCCGGCGGGCGACGTCGTTTATACGGTGACGGTGTCGCCGCAGGTCTGGCCCAGCCAGCGCGCCTCGCTGCTGCTCGGCATGAACGAAGTCGTCGCCGACGCGCATCTGGCCCAGACCAGCACGCTGACGTTTCACGCGAGCGCCCTCGTGAAGGGCGACTACTGGGTGCGGCTGCGTGTCGATGGCGTCGACAGCTTCCTCGTCGATCGCAACAAGACGCCGCCCGTGTTCGACAAAACGCAAAAGGTGAGCGTGACATGACCGAGAGCGAGTGGCTCAATGCGAATGCGCGCTATCTGGGCGATGCGCTCGCGTGTGTGCGCGCGCGGCTGCAGCAGTACGCGGCCGGACAGCAGGGCGCGCAAGCCGGTGTGCAAGGCGGCGCACAAGCCGGCGAACGCGCGGACGAACGCGGCTCCGCCTTCGGTTTCTGGCATCGGCGCAAGCCCGACGATAATCCGGCGTCGCGCGACGCGCGGCCGCCGGCGGCGTCAGCGCCGTCCACGCTCGACGAGCTCGACGAGCTCGGCAAGGACATGACGCCGCCGCCCGCGTTGCGCTTGATCGTGCAGCGCTTCGGCCTGAGCGACTTCGAACGCGACGTGATGCTGCTGTGCGCGGCGATGGAGATCGACACGTCGATCGCGGGCCTGTGCGCGCAGGCGCAAGGCGACCGCGCGCTCGCCTGGCCGACTTTCGCGCTCGCGCTCGATCTGTTCGACGGCGGCAGATGGGAAGCGCTTGCCCCCGATCGTCCGCTGCGCTACTGGCGGCTCGTCGAGCTCGGCGCGCCAGGCGGCACGCTGATTTCGAGCCCGCTGCGGGCCGACGAGCGGATCGTCAACTTCATCAAAGGCGTCATGTGCCTCGATGACCGTCTCGCGCCGCTCGTGATGCCGCTGCCGGCGCTGGAACCGGCCGCCTCTGCCGGCGATGGCGCCGCGCTGCCGGCGTCGCAGCACGCGGCGGTCGAAGCGATCGTCACGGGTATCGGCCAGGCCGACGACGGCGCGACCCCCGTGATCTGGCTGCTGGGCAGCGATACGGCGAGCAAGCGCGAGGTCGCCGCGACGGCCGCCCAGGCGCTCGAGCGCCACGCGTACCGGCTCGACAGCGCGATGCTCCCCGCCGCACTAGGCGAGCTCGACGCGCTGGCGCGACTGTGGCGGCGCGAAAGCCTGCTGCTGCCCGTGGCGCTCTACATCGAGGCCGAGCATGCCGACGGCGTGCAGACCGTCGTCGATCTGTTGCTGAGCCGGCTCGACGGCGTCGTGTTTCTCGCGACGCGGCATCTTTGGCCGAACGTCGCGCAGACGCCGCTCGCGATCGAAGTCGCGCGGCCGAGCACCGCCGAGCAGAATGCGTGCTGGCGCGCGGCGTCGCCCGCGATCGGCGAGGCGCTCGCCCATGCGCTGTCCGACCAGTTCGATCTGAACCCGAACGCGATCCGCGAACTCGCGCAACGCGAGAGCGCCACGCAGGGGGCGGAGGCGCCGGCGCTCGAGCGGCGCCTGTGGGACGCGGCGCGCGCGCTGACGCGGCCGGGCCTCGATTTGCTCGCGCGGCGTCTCATCTCGCAATCGACGTGGGACGACATCGTGTTGCCATCGGCCGAGACAGCGCTGCTGCACCAGATCGCCGATCAGGTCGGTCATCGCGGCACCGTCTATCGCGACTGGGGGTTCGCCAAGCGGATGAGCCGCGGACTCGGCATCAGCGTGCTGTTCGCGGGCGCGACGGGCACCGGCAAGACGATGGCCGCCGAAGTGCTCGCGAATCACCTGCGGCTCGATCTGTTCCGCATCGATCTGTCGGCCGTCGTTAGCAAGTACATCGGCGAGACGGAGGCGAACCTGCGACGCCTGTTCGACGCGGCCGAGGGCGGCGGCGCGATCCTGTTCTTCGACGAAGCCGACGCGCTTTTCGGCAAGCGCACTGAAGTGAAGGACAGCCACGACCGCTACGCGAACATCGAGATCAACTACCTGCTGCAGCGCATGGAGTCCTACAGCGGGCTCGCGATCCTCGCGACCAACATGAAAGCCGCGCTCGATCAGGCGTTCCTGCGCCGCTTGCGCTTTGTCGTCGATTTTTCGTTTCCGGGCACGGCCGAGCGCGAGCAGATGTGGCGCAAGGCATTTCCGGGCGAGACGCCCATCGCCGATCTCGATTACGCACGGCTCGCGCGGCTCAACCTGACGGGCGGGCACATCGCGGTGATCGCGGTGAACGCCGCATTTCAGGCCGCCCGGGCCGGCACGCCGGTGACGATGCCGATCGTCTTCAACGCGGCGCGCGTCGAGTTTCGCAAGCTCGATCGTCCCGTCAACGAGACCGACTTCCGTTGGTCGGGGGCGGCCGTATGAAAGTCGTCGTGCGCATCGAGCGTCTCGTGCTAGACACTTTCGCGGACCAACCCGGCGAGCCGGCCCGTCTGCGCGCCGCGCTCGAGAGCGAGCTCGCGCGGCTCGCCAGCGATTCGCGCGCGGCCGACTGGCGCTCGCGCGCGACGCCCGTGGTGCGCGCGCCGAACGTTCGTACCGCGCGCGGCGACACCCCCGAGTCGAGCGGGCAGCGCATCGCCGAGGGCGTGTACGCGGGCATCCTGGGGCGGCGATGAGCACGCTCAAGCGCGCCGCCGCGCCGGCGCTCGCCCGCAACGCGGCGTTCGCGAAGGACGGGCGCACACTCTTGCGGGACGCCCGGCACGCGGACGCGCCGCTGCGCGAGCATCCGCTCGGCGAGGCTGTCGCGCGCGCGCTGCGCGGCTCGGGGCGGCCGCTCGATCCGGCGACGCGGCGTTTTCTGGAACGGCGCGTCGGCGCGGCCGGTTCGGCGTCGGGCGTCGTCGACGCGCTGCGCGCGCCGGCGCGATTCGCGATCGCGCGCACGGACGATCCGCACGAGCGCGCGGCGGACCAGGCTGCCGATCGCGCGTTGCAGACACCCTCGGCGTTCGCGGCGCCCGCGTTCGCGGCCGACTTCAGCCGCGTGCGGGTGCACGCGGGCCCGGCGGCGAGCGCGGCGGCGCGTGCGTTGCGCGCCCGGGCGTTCACCCTGGGCGACGACGTCGTGTTCGGCGAAGGCGCTTACCGGCCGGGCACGCAGGACGGCCTGTGGCTGCTCGCTCACGAAATCGCGCACGTCGCGCAGCGTGCGAAGGGCCTGCTGTTCCGCAAGGCGTTCGCGGCGCAGGACTTGCCGCCGACCGCGGCCGACAGCGAGCTCGACGACAAGGACCTGCCGGCGCCGACCGACCTCGCGCAGCCTGGCGCGGCTGCCGAAGCGGGACCCTCGGTGGGTCAGGGCACACCGCCCGCGCCGAGCCCGACTCACGCTCAGCAGCCGTCCACCGCCGGTGCGGCTGCCGCGTCCGCGCCCGGCTCGACGGCGCTCAAGTCTGCACCCGCGGCGGGCGCCGCAGCCGAAAAGAAGGCGCAGCCGAAGACGCCCGGCGAGCTGCCGACGGGCGATCTCGCGCTGATCGACGACGAGCTGGCCGAACACGAGCGCTGGGGCGCCGCGGCGAAGCAGGTGGGTACGGCGGCCACGAAAGAGCGCGCCGCATTCATCGCGCAGAGCGCGGGCGAAGGCGCGGCGCACGGCTTCGAGGAAGGCGTCGTGCAGGGCGCGAAGATGGCGGTCACGATGAAGATCGCCGAGAAGGCGGTCGAGAAGGCCGCGGTCGCGATCGCGACACGGCTCGGCGCGCAGGCGGCGAAGTTCACACCGCTGCCGGGCATCGGCGCGGTGATCGGCGGCGTGATGGCGGGCATCGATCTCGCGAAGCGCGACTGGTCGGCAACCGGCAAGACGATCGAGGGCTTCGGAAAAGGCGCGGACCTCTACGAGCAACTGGCCAATTCGATCGAGGCGATCAGCACGGTACTCGAGGTGGCGTCGCAGGTCGCGAACGTGATCGTCGGCATTCTCGGTTTGATCACCGTGATCATGTGGATCGTGGCCGTGGCGACCGCGGGCGTGATCTCACCCCTGGCCGCGACGCTCACGACGGTCTCGCTCGCGATCGGCGGCGGCACGATGGTGCTCGATGCGATCAATTCTGTTGTGCTAAAGGAATTGATCACGACGTTCCGGGCGCTGCACGCGTTCGCGAGCGACGCGGACCCGCAAGACGTCGTCAAGCAGGGCGAGGCCATCAAGGGTGCCGCAGGGGGGGCCGTGGGCTTCGTCGGCGGGCTCGTTGGCGCGAAGGCGGCTGAGAAAGGCATGCACCTCGCGACGCCGAAGCCGCCGCCCAAACTGCCCGGGCATCCGAATCCGCCGGCTGCGGGCGGGGAAGGGCCGGTCGTGAACGCGGAGCCGCCGAAAGCGGCACCGGGGGCGCCCGACGCCGCGAAGCCGGCGCTGGGTGCGGGGGCCGCCGCCGAGGCTCCGGTGGCGGCAAAGCCAGCGGCCGCCGCGCCGGTGGAAGCGCCGGCTGCAAAGCCGACAGAAGTGCCGGTTGAGATGCCGGCGAGCGCGGCAAAACCGCCTGCGGAAATCGCGGCGCATGGCGGGCCGTCCGCCACGCCGGCGGAACTCGAGGTCAAGGCCGTGCCTCAACTGGCGGCAATGGCGCCCGAAACGAAGGTTGCGCCTGAGCCGGCCGCGGCGGAGCCCGAAGCGAAGGCTGGACCCGAGCCGGCAGAGCGGTCGGCGGAAAAAAAGGGTGGCGGAGGTAAGCAAGAGCCGCCCGTCCGGGGCGAGCGACCGGCAGCACCGGGCGCTGATCCGCGAGACGTCGCGGAGTTCGAAGCGCGCGAAGCTGCGTTCGAGGCAGGAAAGAAACTGCAAACCGGGAAAGTGAAGGCGACGCGTGGCGGTGAGGAATTGCCGCCGCCGACCGGAGAGGTTCTGGATAAGCTGACCGGCAATTCGAAGGAAGCAAAGGAACTGCGGCTCAAGTACGCAACGAAGCAGGGCAGCGAAGCGGGCAAGGCGTTGCTTGCAAACGTGAGGACACGGTCCGAGGCGGCAAGCACGGGCGCGAAGGGCGGGCATTTTGGCGAAGCGAGTCGCCGCCTCGTGCCGGAGGTCGGCTTCCACGAGGGCAAGGTCATCACGGTGGGCGTCGAGCCGGGTGGGCAACCGAAAGGAGCCCGTACCGCCGATGTGACTATTGCCAAAGAGCCGCTTTCGCCAAAGCAATGGGAATCACTGAAGGGCAAGGGCGGGTCTGACGTTTTCGAGCAGGCGCTCGACCTGAAGCTGGGCGGTGGCCGGATTCCCGACAAACCGGGATTCAAGAAGCAGTCGGGCGGTGTATCGGCCACAGAGCTTACGCCGTTTACAAAGAAGTTGAAGGCCCCTGCACAGCCACCTGCTGCGGAAATGCCCGCAGCGCACAGTAGCGTTGAACCGGCCAAAGCGACAACCCCGGCTGCGACTGAGCCGGCAACACCTGAACCCGTTACGCCGACCCCCGAACCTGTTACGCCAATACTCGAGCCCGTTACGCCAACACCTGAGCCCCCGAATCCAGTTGCATCCACGCCCGCAGGCGCGGCGGCTCCCGAGGTCGCACAGCCGCAAACCGGCGCTGCCGAAAAATCCGCCGCTGCCAAGCCACCCAGCGAGACCCCGCAAGCGCCAGCAAAGGCAGGTAGCGCGGCTCCCGAGAGCGCGCCAGAAGTCAGCGAGGCCCGGCAAGCCTTCGCAGAAGAGGTCGCCGAGAAGACCGCCATGATCGGCGGTCCACCGGTCGAGCGGGAAGTCGCGGCGGGTATCGAAACCCAGCGCCCAAAGGCGCTGCGACCCGGCGAAAGCAAGTTGCTCGACCGTTCGCAGGTCGCTGACCCGGTGAAGAAGTCGCTGCGTCGGCGAGCCGCGAAGGCGTTCGGCCGCCAGATGCGCGAGGTGTTGCAGGACGAGGGCAAACACACGCCGCTTACCCAGGAGACACTTTCTCACCTGAGTCCGGCGCAGCAGAAACAGGTGCGCCGGACCGGCAAGATGCCGAAAGGATTCGAGTTCCATCACCTGATGACGATCGCCGATTACCCCGAGTTCGGGCATCTCGCCGAAAGCGGACTCGCTTTGCCGAAGGACGTGCATCTTCGCGCAGGGCACGGCGGCGACACTACGCGCCCGGTCGAAGCGGCCACGTATGTCGATCACGATGCGCACGACAGGCCCGGATTCACGATCGACAAGCGCGCCGAAAAGGGAACCCGGGAGCGGGCCACGGCAAAGGGCATCGCCGAAGGTGCGTGGCAGACGCCGGAAAAGCGAGGCGGGGTCGATGCCGACCTGCTTAAGCAATACCGGTATACGATCAAAGAGCTCAAGCGCAAACCCAACCCGACACCCAAGGACATCGCAAAACTGCGTCAATGGGAAGACGCGGTTTCGACGATGGAGCAATTGATCGCGCAAAAGAAAAGCGGCGGGCCGCCCGCGAGCCCCGCTTCGGCGCCTGCCGCGCCGGGACCCAAGGGCGTATCGGGCGGCGGCGCGGCAGCGAGCGCAGTGCCGCCCGCCGAAGCCACGCCGGCCGTAGCGACCGACAAGCCCGCCGGCGAACCGGCGAGTCTCACGCCATTGGCGCCAAAGGTGTCGCAAGCCGCCACCGCAACTGGGGAGCCCGCGGCGCCGCCAACTGCTACCGCAGCGCAAACTCCCGCCCCTGGCTCGGCTGCGGCCATGACGCAAACACCGGCCGCGGTCTCCGGGTCCTCAGCTGACAGGCCGCCCGCCATGAGTGGAGCGGCGACGCCGGCCGTTGCCGGCGAAGCGCCTCGGGCGGGTGACGTAAAACCATCCGGGGCCGCGCCCCAGGGCGCGGCATCGACCACGAGCAAGGCGCCCGCTCCGTCATCGGCGAGTGCCGAGGCGGGCAAGGAGCCTGCCACCCCAACCACCGCCGACGAACCCGCCCCATCGGCCCAGGGCGCCCCCGGCACACCGCCACCCGCCGCCGAATCCGCCGCGCAACCGCATCCACCCGAGCCTGCGGCCGAAAGCGGCGGGCCGATCGTCGAGCATGTCAATCCCGCCTACCAGCCCCCGCCCGCGACGCCCGACGATCTCGTCAGCCTGCGCAACCAGATCATCGACACGCTCGCGGCACGCGCACAGACCGAGCAGTTCGCGCAGATGATGGGCAAGCAGAAGGCGCATCACGAAGCGAACGAGAAGCCGCTCGCGGATATGAAGCAGGGCACGGGCGACGCGATCACCGCGACCGAAGCCCATCAGAAGGCGATCGCCGAGCGGGATGAGGCGAACGAGCGCAAGAAGAAGAGCGAAGGCGACGCGCGCGGCAAGATCGACGACTACGCGAGCCGCGCCGGCAAGCTGACGTCGCTGACCCTGCCGCTCAAGGGGCTCGCGCGCTTCACGGGCCTCGCGCAATCGTTGCCGAACGAGCCGGGCCCGGTGCAGCGCTTCAAGAACGGTGTATTGAAAGTGAACAGCGACGCGACGAAGTTCCTGGGCCAGCTTGACCAGATGGACCAGACCATGCAGGACCAGAAGACGCAACAGGGCGAGCGGGATAATGGCATACAGGCGGACGCCGGGACCATCAAGCAGACGGGCGATCAGGCGGAACGGTCGTCGAAGGACCTGCACGACGCGAAGGACACGACCGAGGACTTCGACAAGAACAACCTCGCGCGCAAGGAGGATGCGGCGAACCAGCAGAAAGGCGCGCAGCAGACGTCGAACAGCCTCTCGACGCAGGCGAAGCAAAAAGAGCAGCAGGCGGTGAGCCTCGCTGCGGCGATGCAGTTCTGGGCGCAAGGTCATGCCAGGGCCCGCGCGGATGCGCTCGAGCAGACGCGCAAGCGCCTCGCGGCTATGGGCTACCGGATCACGGAGGTGCGCGAGCGATGAGCACGCCCGACAGCGCCGACGCGTGGCTCGCCGCCGCGATCGCACAACTGCGCCAGGGCGATCTGGAAGGCGCCGCGCGCGCGCTCGAGCAGGCGGCCGGCGCGCAGGCCGCGAGTCCGCTGGACCGCGCGCGCAGCCTGCAGCTCGCGGCGTCGTTGCGCAGCGCGCTCGGGCAGGCGCAGGCCGCGAGCGCGCTGGCCGGGCAGGCGGCGGCAGTGTTGCCGGGCGACGTTCCGTCCGAAGGCGCGGCACTCGCGCGGCAAGCCGAAGAGGACGAGGCTGCCGCGCGCTGGCGCGACGCCGCGCAGCGTTACGGGGATGCGCTCGCCAAAATACGCGAGGCACGACCAACGCAACTGGGCGCCGACGCGCAGATTGCGCTGCTGCGATTGCGCGCTGCGTGCCTGATCGCCGAGGGCGAGTTCGCCGGTGCCGCCGCCGACTTCGATGCCGCGTGCGCGCTCGCCGGGCCGCGCATCGCGGCTTTCCTGCAGACCGAGCACGCGCGCCTGCTGTCGAACGCCGGCGCGTTCGACGCCGTGCGCAACGTGCTGCCGCTGCCCGATCCGAACGATGCGCAATTGACCGCCGAAGTCGCTGTCGAGCACGCGCGGCTCGAACGCGCGGCCGGCCACTGGGACGCGGCCCGGCTCGCCGCTGGCGAAGCGCGTGCGAAGGCGCTCGAGGCGGTGGCGCCCGTGCCGTATTTCGCGTCGAGCGTCGAGCTTGCCGAGGTGTTCGACGCACTCGGGCAGCGCGTCGACGCCTACACGTCGCTCGCGACCGCCTGTGCGACGCTGTCGGATCTGTTGGGCCCCGACGTCGCGCGCAGCTGGGTCGAACCATGTCTGCTCGCGCTGCGGCTGCGCTGGGGCGACGCGGACTTCGCGGCCGTGAAGCGCGAGCACGACGGCAGGCGTCGCGCGCAATCCCGCGAGGCGAAGCGATGAGCGCGCGGAATCGAACCTGGCGGACCGGCGCATCGCGAACGGCGCCCCATGCGAATCCGGCACTGTCGCTCAAGACGGGCGGCCGGCCGCTCGACAGCGCGACGCGGGCGTACATGGAGCCGCGCTTCGGCCACGACTTCAGCGGCGTGCGAGTGCACACCGACGCGCAAGCGGCGCGCGCAAGCGGCGCTCATGCGCTGACGGCGGGCGAGCACATCGCCTTCGCGCCCGGCCACTACCTGCCCGATACGCCCGCTGGGCGCGGCCTCGTTGCGCACGAGCTCGCGCACGTCGTGCAGCAGCGCCACGGGCGCGGCGATCCGAACCGGGTCAGCGCGCCCGGCGATCGCGATGAAAGCGCCGCGCAGCAAGCCATTCACGATGTCGCCCAAGCCCGTATACCGAGGCTCGGCGCAGCGCACGCAGGCGTGCAGCGGCAGAGCGCGGGCGATGCGCCGACACCATTGCTGCCCGTGCGCCCTTCGCTGTTCCCGTCTGCCGCGATCGCCTCGCAGCAGTCCGCGTCCGAGCTCGTGCTCGAAAGCTTCCTGAACCGGATGTGGGACGCGCAATCGAGCCGCGAGCAGCCGCTGCGTCTGAGCGCGAATGTGCTAGACGGACTGCACCTGATTCTCGGGATGGATGCCCCTGTGAGCCCGTATGCCACGTTCGAGACGGCCAGCGAACTCATCGCGCGTCTGCGCCCGCTGCTCAAGTCGGGCGCGCCGGACCTGAACGCCCCCGCGGCGCTCGACAAGCTGGTTGCGGGCGAGAAGCCGCTTGCGCATGGCGGCACGGCGCTGGCCGGCACACCGGCCGCGCCGATTTTTCCGGGGCCCGCGCCGGGACCGGCGCCGATTCCGGATCCGCGCAAGCCACCGCCGCATGGCGATAACTATGACGAGGCGGCGATGAAAGCGCTCGGCGCCGCGTTCGAAACGTTCCGCAAGACGCGCCTCGGCCGCGAACTCGAAAAGGCGGTCAAGGAGTACGTGTTCAGCAAGGACGGGATTCCGCTCGTGATCTGGGTGACGACGGTGGGCGCGACGTTTCTGGCCGCGAATGATCCGAAGCTGCCGAGCGTGCCGGATATTCCGGTCGGCCACGGCATTACGCTCAAGTTCGATGTGTCAGCGAAAGGATCGGAGCTGCCGTTGCTGTTGCGCGATCTCGTTCACGACCGGGCGGAGCCGCCCGGCACGCCCGAGCGCAAGGTCGCCGTGAGCGCGACGTTCACGTTCGAGGCACTCGGCGAGCTCGCGGCGGCGGTCGGGCATTTTTTCGCGGAAGCGGCGACGTGGATCGGCAAGGGCATCGTGCGCGCGGGCACCGTGATCGGACGGGGCGCCTCCGCGTTCGCCAAAGCGCTTGCGAAGGTGCCGCCGGAGCTGCTGTTTGGCGCCGCCGGCGCGGCGCTCGGAGCGGGCATCGGGGCGCTCGCGGGCGGTGGCGTCGGCGCGCTGATCGGCGCGGGCGTGGGGCTGGCGGCTGGCATCGGCGCCGGTGTGATCAAACGCTATCTCGGCAAAGAACAGACATGAGCGCCTTTCCCGGTTCCCCGCGCGTGCTCAAGGGCGGCATCGTACTGCTCGACCCGGACAGCTTCACCGTGCTTGCGAACGGCATCATCGTGATGCAGTACAACCCGGACACGCTAACGCGCACGCTGAAAATCAAGGGCGTGGAAGAGGGCGGCGACCGCTCGGAGGCACTGCGTCTCACGGGGCCGCCCGTCGAGACCTTCAAGCTCGAAGCCGAGATCGACGCGGCCGACCAGCTCGAACACCCGGACGAGAACCAGACCACCGCGCGCTACGGCATCACGCCGCAGCTCGCCGCCCTCGAGATGCTCGTGTATCCGTCGAGCGCGGCGCTGCAGAACAACTTCGCGCTGTCGCAGCAGGGCACACTCGAGATCATGCCGGTGCTCGCACCCATGAGCCTGTTCGTCTGGAGCGCGACGCGCATCGTGCCGGTGAGGCTCACAGAATTCAGTATTACTGAGGAAGCCTTCGATCCGCAGCTCAATCCGCTGCGTGCGAAAGTCAGCCTTGGGCTTCGCGTGCTTAGCATCGACGACCTGTTCTTCTCCGATCGCGGCGGCGGCCTGTACATGGCCTATCAGCGGCAGAAGGAAGCGCTCGCGCAGTTGTACCGCTACGGCACGCTGGGCGATCTCGGTATCAGGGGGCTGCCATGAACGGAAGCGATCCGCGTCTCGACCCGGTGCAGGCGATGCTCGCGCAGACGGCGCTGGCGACGTCGCTGTTCGCGCCTACGAGCCGCTATTGCGGCATCGACATCGCGACAATCGAGCAGAACGGCCTGCCGCTCGCATATGTGAAGCGCCGCTTCGTGCCGCCGCCCGAGCCCATGCAGACCGTGCAGCAGTACACGCTCAGGCAGGGCGACCGGCTCGACGTTCTCGCCGCGCAGTTCCTCGGCGACCCGACACTCTTCTGGCGCCTGTGCGACGCGAATCGCGCGATGCGGCCGTGGACGCTCACCCAAACGCCGGGCGCCGTGCTGCGCATCACGCTGCCGCCTGGCGTCACGGGGGCAGCGCTATGAATCGCGGCTTTTACCTGACGCTGATGATGGGCGGCTTCTCGGCCAGTCCGGTGCCGCAGGCGGTAATCGACGCGCTCGTCTCAGTGCAGGTGAGCACGACGGTTGGCAGCCAGGGCGGCTTTCAGCTCAAGTTCACGTGGAGCCAGGTGGGGCCGCTCGCGCAACTGCAAGCGAGTGGTTTCTTCGACCCGCGCCAGCGCGTGATCATCGCGGTCACCGTCAACGGCGCGACCGAAGTGTTGATGGACGGCATCGTCACGAAGCAGGACCTGACGCCGGGCAACGCGGCGGGCAAGTCGACGCTGACCGTCACGGGCCTCGACCTCACCGCGCTGATGGACTTCATCGACCTGACGGGCATCCCGTATCCGGCGCTGCCGATGTTCGTGATCGTCGAGCTGATCCTCGCGAAGTATGCGGTGCTCGGCGTCGTGCCGCTCGCGCTGCCGCCGCTGCTCGCGCTGATCCAGAACCCGATCGAGCGCTTCATGAAGCAGGACGGCACCGACTACCGCTACGTGACGACGCTCGCGAGCAAGGTGGGCGCCGTGTTCTATCTCGACCCCGGCCCGACACCCGGCAAAAGCCTGGCGTACTGGGGCCCGGACCTGACGAAGCTGCTGGGCGGCACGCAGCCCGCGCTCAGCATCGACTTCGATTCGAGCACGACGCTCGATTCGCTGAACTTCTCGTACGACGGCACGCTCGCGACGAACTATCTCGTGACGATCATCGAGCAGAACTCGCAGCTGCCGATTCCGATCCCGCTGCCGAGCATCGATCTCATCAAGGCGTCGCAGGCCGCGCATGCGCCGACGCCGCTCAAGTACGTGCAGTTGAAGCCGATCGCGAACCAGGATCCGATCGGTGCGGCACTCGCGGCACTCGGCAAGCTGTTCGAGAGCACCGATGTGGCGACCGCGAGCGGTCAACTCGATGTGCTGCGCTACGGTCGCGTATTCAAGGCGCGCCAACTGTGCGCGGTGCGCGGCGGCGGCCAGTACTACGACGGGCTCTACTACGTGAAAAGCGTCACGCACGACATCAAGCGCGGCCAGTACAAGCAGAGCTTCACGCTCGCGCGTGGCGGCACGGGATCCTCAGTGAACAGGGTGAGCGTATGAGCGGCAAGGAAAACCGGTATTACGGCGTCTATCGCGGCACCGTTATGAACAACGTCGATCCGATGCAGATGGGCCGCATCATGGTGATCGTGCCGGACGTGGGGGGCGTCACGCCCTCGACGTGGGCGATGCCGTGCGCGCCGTTCGCGGGCAAGCAGATGGGCGCGTTCATGGTGCCGCAAGTCGGCGCGGGCGTCTGGCTGCAGTTCGAAGGCGGCGACCCGGACTACCCGGTGTGGATCGGCGGCTGGTGGGGCAACGCTGCCGAGGTGCCGGCGCTCGCGCTCGCCGGCGTGCCGGGCGACCCGAACATCGTGATGCAAACGACGCTGCAGAACGCGGTCGTCGTTAGCGATGTGCCGGGGCCGACGGGCGGCATCATGCTCAAGAGCACGACCGGCGCGACGATCATCGTCAACGATACGGGCATCTACATCCAGAACGGCAAGGGCGCGAGCATTGCGCTCGTCGGGCCTTCGGTGACGATCAATGCCGGCGCACTGGTGGTGACGTGATGCCGGGCTTTCTGCTCCATGTCGGCGCGACGATCACGTGCAGCCACGGCGGACAGGCGCAGCCGACTACGCCGAATCCGCGCGTCACGGTGCTGGGTATGCCGACCGTGACGATCGCCGCGCCCTACGTCGTCGCGGGCTGCGCATTCCCGCCGCCGCCTTCGGGCAACGGCCCGTGCGTGAGCGCGCAGTTCGTCACGAGCGCGGTGCGCGTCACGTCGACCGGCCAGCCTCTGCTGCTGCTCGACAGTCAGGCCATCTGCGCGCCGACCGGCACGCCGCTCGTCGTCGCTGCGACGCAGACCCGTGTGACAGCCACGTGAAGGTCACGTGAGGTAAAAATATAGGATACCTGAATAGCACCAGAGGCCCGATTGCCACGCCACGGGAGAGACACAATGAACATTGATTTTCCGTTTCGCATCGATGCGTGTGGCCGTACCGCCGCGACCGGCGATGCGGACCACATTCGCGACATGATCGAGCAACTGCTGTTCACCGCGCCGGGCGAGCGCGTGAACCGGCCTGACTTCGGCAGCGGTCTGCTGCAGATGGTGTTCGCGCCGAACAGCGCCGAGCTGGCGGCCGCGCTACAGTTCACCGCGCAAGCCGCGCTGCAGCGCTATCTCGGCGAACTGATCGATCTGCAGCAGCTGACGGTAAGCGCCGAAGATGCGACGCTCACCGTGGTCGTCAACTATGTGATTCACGCGACGCAGCAGCCGGCGACGCAAACCTTCGTGAGGAGTGCATGATGAACGGGGCGGCAGCAGGTTGCGACCTCGAGCGCCGTCGCGAAGACGTTCGACGCTCCGCGCTCTACGGAATCGACTTCGTCGAAGTGGGCGCGAGCCAGACCACGCTCGACGTGCATTTTCTCGGTAAGGCACCTGCAGATCTTAACGCGACGAATCTGCGCATCGAGGGCGGCGCGCCGGTGAGCATCTCCGCGATCCGGCTGAACCGTGAGCCAGATCCGGCGTTCGACGACTGGCTCGAAATCGACGTCGGCCGTCCGGGCGACTGGTCGACCTACACGCTGGCAGTCGTGAATCCGGAAGACGGCAGCCGCATGACGGGATTCGATCCGTGCTTCGCCTGCGTGACGTTCAGCTTCAAGGCGTCGTGCCCGTCCGATCTCGATTGCTGCGCGACGCCAGTTTGTCCGCCTCCCGCACGCCCGGCCCCCGACATCGACTATCTCGCGAAGGACTACGACAGCTTCCGGCGGCTGATCCTCGACCGGCTCGCGCTCACGATGCCTGCCTGGCAGGAAACGCACGTGCCGGACATCGGCGTGATGCTCGTCGAACTGCTCGCGTATGCTGGCGACCAGCTCAGCTACTACCAGGATGCCGTTGCGACCGAGGCGTACCTGAACACCGCGCGGCAACGCATTTCGCTGCGTCGCCATGCGCGGCTCGTCGACTATGCGATGCATGAAGGCTGCAACGCGCGCGCCTGGGTCAGCATTGCGGTGACGCACGACATGCCGCTCGACTTGTCGGGCGTCGCGTTCTGCACCGGGTTTCCGGGCGCGCCACAAACGCGCGTGCTGCAACTCGCGCAGCTGGCGAGCGTCCCTGCGCAGAGCTTCGAGTGGTTCGAGCCACTCTGGCCGGACCGGTCGCAGACGCTCGGCCTGCGCGAGGCATGCAACGAGATCGCGTTCTACACGTGGGGCGACTGCGCGTGCTGCCTGCCCGCCGGGGCGACGCGTGCGACGCTGCTCGACCATTGGGTGCAGGCTGACAGCGCACGCGCTCGCGCGTTGAACCTGAAAGCCGGCGACGTGCTGATCTTCGAGGAGGTGATCGGCCCGCGTACGGGCAACGCAGCCGACGCGGATCCCACGCACCGGCAGGCGGTGCGGCTCACGCGCGTCACGCCGGCGGTCGATCCGCTCTACGAACCCGAGACGGGCGGGCGGCCCGTCGTCGAGATCGAATGGTGCACGCAGGATGCGTTGGGCTTTGCGCTGTGCCTCTCGGCCGTGATGCCAGCACCCGATTGCACGTGCCGCGATGGCTTAAGCGTCGCACGCGGCAACGTCCTGCTCGTCGATCACGGCGCGCACGTCGGGCAGACGCTCGGCCCCGTGCCGCAAGCGCCCGGCAGCGTGACGTGCGCAAGCGAATGCGGGCCGCCGCGCGTGGTGCGCGTGCCGGTGCGCTTCGCGCCGTCGCTCGATGGCGCGCCGCTCACGTTCACCGAGCCGCTGAACGGTGCGTGCTGCGCGGTCGACCTGATCGCGCAGGACCCGCGCGGGGCGCTACCGTATGTGTGGCTCGCGAGCGCGGCGGACGTCAGGGATGGCTCCGCACCGCTCGCGCTGATCTGGACGTCCGCCGCCGACCTGCTCGACTGCGGACCCGACGATCGCCGATTCGTCGTCGAGATCGACGACATCGGCACCGCACATCTGCGTTTCGGCGACGGCACCGAAGGACGCGCGCCCGACGCGGGCACGACATTCGAAGCAGGCTATCGGATCGGCAACGGCCCGGCCGGCAACGTGGGCGCGGAGTCGATCCGTTATCTCGTGTACACACAGAAGCCCGGCGACGACGGGCTCGCGCCGCGCAATCCGCTACCCGCAACGGGCGGCACGGCACCCGAGACCGCGGCCGAGGTCCGGATGTTCGCGCCGCATGCGTTCCGCTCGAAGCTGGAGCGCGCGATTACCGCCGACGACTACGCAACGCTCGCCGACGATAACGCGCGCCGCCTCGCCGAACGCGCCGCCGCGCTGTGCGGCACGCCATTCACCAGCGTGCAGGGCGCGCAGGCGACGCTGTGCTGGAACGGCAGTTGGTACGAAGCGCGCGTGGCTCTCGATCCATTTGGTAGCGAAACCGTCGACGCCGCGCTGACCGCGCAGATGGGGGCGTACCTGACGCCCTACCGGCGGATCGGCCACGACCTGCGAATTGTCCGTGCCGACAATGTACCGCTCGACCTGGGGCTATCGGTGTGCGTGCAACCCGGCTATCAGCGTGCGCACGTGAAGGCGGCGCTGCTGGCTGTGTTCGGCACGGGCACGCTGCCCGGCGGCCGGCTCGCCATGTTCAACCCGGACAACCAGACGTTCGGGCAACGCGTGTTCGTGAGCCAGATCGTCGCAGCGGCCCAGGCGGTGTCCGGCGTGATCGAAGCGGAGGTGACGCGGCTGCGCGCGTTCGTGCCAGGCACGAACGCCCCGAGCGCGACGCCCGACGACGTGCCGGCGAGCGGCATGCTGGCGCTCGGCGCGTCGCAGATCGCGCGTCTCGACAACGATCCGGATGCGCCTGGCCAGGGCCGGCTGACGGTGCTGGTGCGAGGTGGGTTATGAGATCGGCTATGAGTCCAGCCATGAAGCATGCTCCGACGCACGATGGCGCAAGCTGCGACTGCTGCACCGGCATCGAGCCAGCGGTGCCCGAGCCCGAGTCGAATCCGCCGGGGATGACGTCGCTGCAGTACCGGGTTGGCCGCTACTCGACGTTCTACGAAACGATGCTCGCGCGCCTTGGCCAGATCACGATCGACGTGCCGTCGGCGAACGGCACGGGAACCGACACGCTGCGGCCGCTGGCGGGCCTCACCACGCGCGATCCGTCGGACCCGAGCATTGCGCTCCTCGACGCCTGGGCGGTCGTCGCGGACGTGCTGACGTTCTATCAGGAGCGCACGGCCAACGAAGGTTATCTGGATACCGCGCTCGAACGGCGCTCGGTGCTCGAGCTCGCGCGGCTGATCGGCTATCGGCCGCGGCCCGGCGTAGCCGCGAGCGTGCGGCTCGCGTTCACGGTCGCGGCGGGGTTCGAAGGCGCGCTTCCGGCCGGCACGCGCGCGCAAAGCGTGCCGGGGGCCGGGCAGCTGCCGCAGTTCTACGAAACATCAGCGGATCTCGACACGCGCGCCGAGTGGAACACGCTGCAGCCTCGCCTGACGCGCGCGCAGGTCATCACGCCGGGAGCCACGGCCGACGCGTTCAAAGAAGGGCCGCCGCTGCCTGACTCAAGCGGCATTCTCGTGACGGGCGCCGACGTGATCGACGCCGTCTATCTGGATGGCGTGTCCACGCACATCAGGGCGGGTGACGCGCTCTTCTTCGTGTTCGCGCCCGACACGTCCGCAACCTCTCCGCCACTGCAGTATCTGCGAGTTGCCGCCGACGTCGACGAACAGCAACCGTTCGCGCGCACTGAAGTCACGCTGGGCCTCGAGGTGCCCGCACAGCGCGACGCGGTCCGGCAACTGCTGCTCTACATCGACAAGGGCAGTCTGCTGTTTCCGGGCAGCGCGCTGTGCGCGGATGTGATCGAGATCGTCACGCGGGTCGCGAGGAATCTGCTTGACGCTGGCGCCGTCGGCCTGAACGGCGCCGTCGTGAGCCCACGCCAGCTCGTTGCACCGGCCATCTCGCGGGTCGCGCTCAAGCGCGACATTGCCGTGCAGCGTGGCTTCACGCGGCTCGCCGCGTGGCTCAACATGCTGATTCAGAGCATGCAGTGGATCAGCATCGGGACGATCGGGATCACGCCAGCAGCGCTCGGCGCAGCTGGCGGTGTGCGCAAGATCAAGCAACTGCAGGGGCTGCCCGCTGGCGCGCCGGCTTCGGCGCTGCAGACGCTCGGCGATATTGCCGACGCGCTCGCGAAGCCCGTCTCGGTGCAGTTTGCGAACGCACTGCGGCTGCCGCGCACGGTGTCCGCGACCTTCGGGCCGCAATCAGATCTCGCGCCGCGCCTGCTCGCGACGCTACGGCCGGCCGCAGCCGGCGTGTACAAGGGCTGGGCGGCGGCCGCGATGCCTGGTGGGCGCGTCGACGTATACGCGGCGCGCGTGAAGGCCTCGCTGTTCGCCGCGAACTGGGCGGGCACGCCGGCCACCAGGAGGGGGGCGCACGAAGATTTCGAAACGACGTACACGCAGCCGACCATCGAGAACGCGTGGAGCGCGACGTTCCCGAATCTGCACCAGCAGCCGCTCCCTGAAGTGCCGCTCGACGCCGTGTACGACCAGATCAAGCCGGGTAGCTGGGTCGCGATTCGCCGGCCCGCCGCGCCGGGAGCGGCGAGCGATGCGCCGGTGACGACGTTTCACATCGTCACCGGTTTGCGCACGAGCGCGCTGTCTACCGGCACGGGTGCGACGCAGCCCAGCAGCGGCTTCGCGGCGAAGGTGACAGTGCTGCGGCTCGATCCGCCGTGGCTCAGCGATCTCGCCGACCGCTCGGGCCTCGCCACGCCGCCGCTGCTGCGCGAGACCGTGGTGTACGCGCAAAGCGAAGCGATGACCCTCACCGACGAGCCGCTCGACGTGGACGTCGGCGCGCGTTCGATCGATCTCAACGGGCTCTACGACGGGCTCAAGGCAGGGCGCTGGGTGATCGTGTCCGGGCAGCGCACCGATATCCCGCATACGACGGGCGTGAAGACGAGCGAGCTCGCGATGATCGCCGGCATCCGTCAGGGGATCGAAGCGCCCGGCAGCGCCGACTGGCCGCTCGCGTCGCCGCCATTCGTGAAGATCTGGTACACGTCGGACGCCGACGTGTATGGCGACCGGCTCGTCGTCGGACAACTGCCCGACGCCATGGTCGCGCAGGCGCTCAATACGCAGGCGACCGAACCGCCGCTCTTCAGCGGCGTTGAACTTCCCAGGACGCTCAATCAGCAGTTCGGCGATCAGGTGCAGCTGGCGCGCGGCTTCTACGTTAACGCCTACGTGCCGACGGCCGGCGAGCGCGCGGGCAGCTTCTCGTCGTTCGACGGCCTGCTCGTCGATCCGGCGACGCAGCTCCCGTATCCGGGCGGCACGCTGAACTGGCAGAAGGACGGCGTATTTGCGTGGCGCATCGCGACGCAGGCGCCACACACCGTGCTCGATCTGGCCATACCGCTTGCCTATACATATGATCGCGGCACCGCAACCGTGTACGGCAACGTCGCCGACGCGACCCACGGGCAGAGCACTGGCGAAGTGCTCGGCAATGGCGATGCGACGGTCGATTTTGCGGACTTTGCGCTGCATCAGGCGCCGCTCACCTACGTGAGCGCGCCGAGCGCGTCGGGCGTCACCAGCACGCTGAACGTGCGCGTCAACGATCTGCTCTGGCATGAGGTCGACAATCTGTCGCAAGCCGCCGCGCAGCAGCGAAGCTACGTGACGGACGAGAGCGACGACGGCGTCACGTCGCTGACGTTCGGCAACGGCGCGCACGGCGCGCGCTTGCCGACCGGCACCGCGAACGTTAAGGCGACCTACCGTTATGGGCTGGGCCAGGCCGGCAACGTCGACGCCTGGTCGATCAGCCAGCTCGCAACGCATCCGCTCGGCGCGCAAGGCGTCATCAATCCGCTGCCGGCGACGGGCGGCGCCGACGCCGATAGCATCGGCGACGCGCGTACGAACGCACCCGCGGCCGTGATGGCGCTCGACCGGCTCGTGTCCGTGCGCGACTACGCGGACTTCGCCCGGGCCTTCGCCGGTGTCGGCAAGGCGTCCGCGCTAAAGCTGTCGGACGGCACGCGCGAGCTCGTCCACGTGACGGTCGCCGGCGCTGCCGACACGCCGATCGACCCGACGTCCGACGCGTACGCGAACCTGCTCGCGTCGCTGCAGCGCAACGGCGACCCGCATCTCGCGCTCGCGCTGGCGGTGCGGCGCGTGCGGCTGCTCGTAATTGCCGCGGGCGTCGGGCTGCTGACCGACTACGCGTGGGAAGACGTCGCGCCGGCGGTGCGCACCGCGCTGCTCGACTTGTTCAGCTTCGATGCACGTGCGCTCGGCCAGAGCGCGTACCTTTCGGAGGCGTTCGCGGCTGCGCAGCGCGTGCCCGGTGTAGCCTGGCTCAATGTGACCTGTTTCGACAGCGTGGCGGAAGACATCACGGCCACGGAGCTGGCGGCGCTCGGTGACACGCTCGCACTCCATCCCTATGTCGCGTCATCGCTCGCACAGCCGGAGCCGGGCGCCGCACCTGGTCAACGTGCGGATATCCTGCCGGCGGAGCTCGTGATCCTGACACCCGACATCCCCGACACGCTGCTGCTCACGCAACTCGACGCATGAGGACGCGATCATGAACGACGACCCGGATTTCCTCTACGAGCGCGTGCCGGTCGTGTACCGGCTTCGCGACGCGGACCAGGGCTATCCGCTGCGCGCGCTGCTGCGCATCGTCGCCGAGCAGGCCGCGGTGATCGAGCGCGACATCGACGGCCTGTACGAGAACTGGTTCATCGAGACCTGCGACGACTGGGTCGTGCCGTACCTCGGCGCATTGATCGGCTACGCGCCGCTCGCGGGTGCGCATGCCGCCGACCTGCCCGGCAACGGTTGCGGCTGTGGCTGCGATTGCGGCGGGGAGAGTGGGGCGCCGACAGCGTCGCCGCTGCCGTCCGCGCGCCGCGAAGTCGCTAACACGATTCGCTACCGGCGCCGCAAGGGTACGCTCGGCGTGCTCGACGCGATCGCGGTGGCCGTCGGCGGCTGGCCCGCGCAGGCGGTCGAGTTCTACCGCCGGCTCGCGCTCACGCAGAACATCGACTTTCTGCACCTGCAGCTCGGCCATGTCGTGGATCTGCGCGCGAGGCCGGACTGGCGCGGGCCGGCGTTCGACCGGCGCGCGCGCACGATCGACGTGAGGCGCGTCGATTCGGCGCGCACGCGTGGCGTGGACAACATCCCCGAAGTCGGCGTGTTCGTCTGGCGCCTGCGCGCGTACACGGTCACGATGTCGAGCGCGTACTGCTATGAAGAGGAAGCCCCGAACTGCTTTCTGTTCAGCGCGCTCGGCAACGATACACCGTTGCACGTCGATCCGGCCGCGCCGGCGAGCACGACACGTCTGCCGATGCCGATTGGCCGGGACGCGCTCGTTGCCGCTGACACGGTTGCCGCCGGTGCATCACCCGCACTCTACGGGCCGGACGCCAGCCTTTCGATCTGGACCGGCACGCCAGCCGTGCTGGTGGACGCGAGCCGCATCGTGTCCGCGGATTTGACCGACTGGCGCTACCGGCCGCAGCCTGGCTACGTCGCTCTCGACCCGGTGCTCGGGCGCATCGTGTTCCCGCCCGGCGAGGCGCGCAAGCAGGTGGTGCGCGTGTCTTACACCTACGCCTTCAGCGCGGACCTGGGCGGCGGCGAATACGCGCGCACGCTCGACGATCCGCCAGACGCGTCGGCGTACTCCGTCGGCGACGGCGGTGAATTCAGCAGCATCGGCGAGGCGCTCGCGAAGTGGCGCACGGATGCACCCGTCAACGCGGTCATCGAGATCGTCGACAGCGGTGTTTACGTCGAGCCGATCTCGATCACGCTGCGCGCCGGGCAGAGCCTTCAGTTGCGCGCTGCGAGCCGTCGACGGCCCGTGCTGCGACTGCTCGACTGGCAGACGTCGGCGCCCGATTATTTTGACGTGAGCGGCGACGGGCCGAGCTGGTTCGCCCTCGACGGTGTGACCGTCACGGGCCGCGGGCTGCAGGCGGGCGGTAGCGTATCGGGCGTGACGATCCGGCACAGCACGCTCGTCCCCGGTTGGGGGATCGCGTGCGATTGCGGACCGAAGCGGTCGAGCGAGCCGAGCATCGTCGTCGCGGGCGGGGTGCGCTGCCTGCGCGTCGAGCGCAGCATCGTCGGAGCCATCCGCGTCGAGCGTGACGCGGTGCACGAGGATCCGTTGCGGATCGTCGTCGGCGACAGCATTATCGACGCCCTCGGCCCCGAACGTGTCGCACTGGGTGCGAGCGACGCGCCATGCGCCGACGCGGTGCTCGAGATTCGCTGCAGCACCGTGATCGGCAGGGTCCAGGCCCAGCGCATCGATCTCGCGCTCAACACGCTCTTTGGCGGCGTCGTGCTCGCCTGCCGGCGCCAGACCGGTTGTCTGCGCTTTTGCTACGTGCCGCCCGGCTCGCGCACGCCGCGCCGCTACGAGTGCCAGCCGGACGGCGTGGCGCGCGCGGTCGGCGATCAATATCTGGCGGGCGACCTGACACTCGCCGAACGCGATGCGTTGCTGAAGGCCGAACGGCTGCGCGTCGCGCCCGAGTTTGCGAACGTGCGCTATGGTTCGCCGCGCTACGGCCGCCTCGCCGACACCTGCGCGATCGAGTTGCGCACCGGCGCGGACGACGGATCGGAGATGGGCGTCCTGCACCACCTGTACGAGCCACAGCGCGCCGCGAATCTGCGCCAGCGTCTGGCCGAATATACGCCGGCGCAGACCGATGCCGGCCTCATTTTCGCAAGCTGAGGAGATCGCCGTGAAAGCCGACCTGACCCGCGTGAGTTTCGATCCGCTCAAGCACTTCAGCCGTGTCGTCATGCAACAGGGTCGCGTGCAACTCGACGCGGACTGGAACGAACAGGCTGAGATCCTCTTGCATGTCTTGCGTACGATGGCGGCCGACGGCTTCGGTGCCGTGGCAAGCCCGGCCGGTGGCTTCGATATCGCCGCGCTGACAGGCCACACCGACGACTTCGAGATCGCCCCAGGCAACTGCTACGTCGATGGCATCCTGTGCGAACTCGACGCGACGCCGGTGCCGGTCGTTTCATGGGACGCCCCGACCAGGACCATCACGCTCGCGCAGTGGACTGTGGATGGAACGAGTTGCCAGATTGGCCAGTATCTGCGGCTCATCGACGATAACGCGCCCGCTTCGTCGTCGTCGCCGTCGCCGTCGCCGGTCGTCGCGCGCATCACGAACGCCGACTACGACTCGCGCACGCTGACGCTCGATACCGATATTTCAAAGTTCAGTAAGGATACGGCCGCCTTGCGGGCACGGCGGCTCGTCACGTATCTGACGCAGCGCGACCTGCTGAAACCGCCCACGCTGCCCAAGCCGCCTTGCCAGCTGTATCTCGACGTCTGGGAGAGGCTCCTCACGCCCCTTGAAGACGACACGATCCGCGAAGTCGCGCTAGCGGGTGCCGACACCGCGACGCGCGCGCATGTCGTCTGGCAGGTGAAGGCGCTGTCGGTTACCGAGAATGCGGCGGCCTTGTGCATGACGCAACAGCAACTGGCCAATGCCATCCGAGGCGGCATCGCGCCGCTGCTGCGTGCGCGGGCGAAGCAGGGTGCGACAATCACCGATCCTTGTACCGTGTCGCCCGATGCAAGCTACCGTGGTGCGGAAAATCAGCTCTACCGGGTGGAAATCAATACGAGCAGCGACGACGCGTCGGACAACGGGCCGACCTTCAAGTGGTCGCGCGACAACGGCGTTGCGATTTTTCCGGTGCTGAGCGTGCAGCTGGCAGCCGCGACGACGACGGTGACGCTCGGCGACCTCGGCCGCGACGCGCGCTTCGGCCTTGTCGAAGGCGACTACGTCGAAATCCAGGACGACAACTCGGCACTGAGCCAGACGCCGGGCCAGTTGCTGCAGGTGCAGTCGATCGACCGTCAGCAGTGTGTTGTCGTGCTCGCGGGTGGCCTGACGCAGGGCGTCGGCACCGATCCGGCGCTACATCCGCTGCTGCGCCGCTGGGATCATCGCGCGGGTGACCCAGCGCAGGGCGGCCTGACGATCGGCAAGGACGGCGCGGCGATCGTCAAGCCGGACACCCTCGCGGACGGCGACGCCGCGTGGCTGACGCTTGAAGACGGCATTGAAATCCTGTTCGACAAAGTGCCGGGCGTTGTGTATCGAACGGGCGACTATTGGCTGATTCCCGCGCGTGTTGCGACAGGCGACGTGCTGTGGCCGCAGGAAGGCGCAGTCGACTCGCAGGGCAATCGCGTGACCAATCCAGTCGCCATGCCACCGCGTGGGGTTCGGCATCACTATGCACCGCTGGCGCTGATTACAGCGGCGGACGGCGGGCTCACTCTGAACTCCTGCATGGCGAAGAAGCCGTGATCGGGTGGGCGGGGGGCTTGGGCGGCGCCCTCGGCTACCGGCCGCTCGCGCCAACGGATTTATTGATGCGATAACCGATGCAGTTGGCTAATGGTTCCGTTGCGCGATCCGCCTGTGCGCAAGTTCAGCGAGGAGTCGCGTCTCCGTGATGAAAACTGTGCCGACGAACCCCAGGATATGGCGGTCGGGCATTGTCAACTTACCGAGGGTGAAGTGGCACGGCGGCGGGTGCGTCGACTGGCCAGAAGCCTTACGCGCAGCGCCTGCGCGTGCCCCCCTTTGCTTGATCGCTGGTACTTGGAGCCCGGCACCAACCGGGTTGCGCCGAAGGCTGGTAGTAGCTGGGCACACAATCGGAGATGAACCATGGCGACTCTCGAATGCACCTACCGTCCCCAAACGCGAGGGCGCTTTTCCATCGTTTTTATCCACGGATTGGGCGGTGATCCCAGATTGACGTGGATGTGCGATCCGAAGAACGAAGCCACCTTCTGGCCAACGTGGGTGGGTGAGGATTGCAATTGCGACACTTGGGTGTTGGGCTACGGCGCCAAGATCTCCCGCTGGAGTGATACCGCGATGGCATTACCGACTCAAGGAACGAGTGTGCTGGACCGCCTGGATTCAGAGCCAGAACTGAAGGGACGCCCGCTGGTTCTCGTCGGACACAGCTTGGGCGGCCTTGTCATCAAGGCCGCCATCATTCAGCCGTCGACAATGAAGCTTCAACAATATGCCAACCTTGCGGGCAGGGTTCGAGGTGTTGTGTTTATCGCCACACCACATAATGGATCAGAAATCGCGAATGCAATTTCCTTTCTTAAATCGGCACGCACCAATCCGCAGGTAGGTGATCTCAACGCCGACAACCCGTATTTGCCGATCCTCGACTATATGTTTCTTGGGGAGTTTAAATGGCGCGGGTTCCATGTTCGTACCTTTGTGGAAACCAAACCCACCCACGGAATCATGGTAGTCAAGTCCGGGAGCGCTGATCCCCACGTGCCCGGGGAAAAACCGATTCCAATTGAGGCAGATCACCTTTCAATTTGCAAGCCGGAAAATCGCCGCGAACAAATTCACATTTCGCTCGTTGACTTCATTCGGGATTGCAGCATAGACGCGCCCCCCGCAGAAGTTGCCGACGATCAAACCCTCAACTTGCTCCGTCAACAAACGACCGAGCGCGACGTCATCTTTCTTCGCGTGGGGAAGAAACGCGCCACGTACGACTGGGTTTTAAGTGACGATACGGTAGAGAAAGCGCCGTTCGGAGAGATTTGGGAGAAGGAATCGAAGGAGCGTGCCGAGGCAAGGGCCAAAAAGCTAATACGTCTAGGCCTAATGGAGCCACGTGGTACTGAGGAAGTTGAGACCTCTGCCCTTGGTGAAGCGCTGTTGGCATACGACGACGCCAGAAGGAAATCGTGAAGTGGAGTGCTGGCGCAAGCCATCAGTGGACCCTAAACGCGGCGCACACCCTGAACAAGCGAACGCCTGGTGGGCGTCCCGCGCCTAATACGCAGAAACAATGCGATTTAGCGGTAGCAGAGGCGTATGTGCTCTTCAGGGCGGCGGTGCGCCGTTCTATAGCGGCGATGATTGAGCGCTTATCAGAACCGGGACGACGAGGCGCGGGAACATCTGGCGAACGATGCCGACCGTCAATTTTTATCATTTAACATAAGGTTATTTATCGCATTCGTACGAATGTTTGTGAACATTATTGGCTCTCCGCACACCAGCTCGCGGCGCCGCCAATGCACCACTGAGTCAATCTGCTAATGACGGTCTCCGCGCGATCAATCGATCAATCGATCAATCCATCCTCGCTCGCTCGGGAGTTATGCACCCGCACGTCCTGAGGTGCCATACCATAGGCGCGTCTAAAGGCACGTGTGAAGTCGGACGCGCTCGTAAAGCCGTGGGCATACGCGACGTCCTTGACGGGCACTCCCGGCCACGCGACCAGTTCGCGGGCGGCAGCGCGCAAGCGGACGTGTCTGATGTACGCGGCGAGGCCGCCGTCATGCTGAAAAAGTCGGTACACCGTTGGTCTGGAAAGACCAAGCGATTCCACGACGTTGTCAGGCGAGAGGCTGTCATCATGCAGGTTCTCGCGTACGTAGCGCCGCGCCTGATCGAATGCGATCGCACGTCCAAGCGACGACTTGCTGCCTTTCAACCCCGCCTGGTCGGCGAACGCATCCGCGATCAGTAGCACCAGTTCCCGCAGTACGCGGTGCGCATCACCTGCAGCCATGTGGTGGATCTGCGCAGCAAGTGACATGACGCTGTCCGTGAGAAAGCGCACGACCGGCAGGAGGGGCGAGAGCATGCGCCCATGTAGCGCCGATGGGTCCGGAAAAACGTCGCACAGCAACAGGCCTGGAAGGAAGATTGTCACGTGCCGGCAGGCGGCTCGCCTGAACTGCATTGGCTGGTCGAGGTCGATCGCGAAGATGCCGCCCTCGAGCGCCGGGTCAGTGCGCTTTTTGCCGGCGTAGATAAGCTCGTTGTCGGGCGCGCGGTCGAAGAATATGTGGAACACGATGCTGCGAGCGTCGTCCCTGGAAATTCTCGCGATCGTGCGGTCCTGCGTGATGCGATCAGTGTAGCAGTCCGCGAAAAGGAATTCGCCCACGGCATAGCGGTCGATCCGGCCGCGAAACGGCTGTCCACGTCTATCGCGCGTTGTTAGCAGGTCGACGACACCGATCATTCGATCGCACCATGCGCCGAGCTGCTGATGAGCGGGCAGCGCGCATACATCGAACCGCTGATGTGAAATCTCGAGTTGGTGAGCTGGCTCCAGTACAACAGGCAGGTCCAGATAATGTGTCTTCACGATGGACATGAATAAGTCTCAGTACGTCAGCGGCGGCGCCCCGCACTCGCTGTCGCGCGCGGTCAAGCAGAGTATCACGCGGCATCCGACCGAGCGCTCATCGTGTGAAGACGGCCTTTCCCCGCGTGCGGCCGTCGATCATCTCGGCGATCGCCGCACGAGCCTCCGTCATCGGCACGACAGCGCCTTCCTCCGGTTAGATGTCTTTACAGATGATGAACTGCGTCATGGCTTTCATCTCTTCAAGCGTGCTCATGATGGCGCCGCACATGCCGATCTGCTCGACAAAGATGCGAAGCAGATCGGTTTCCGCTGCACGGCCGGTCGTCACCCCGTTGACCACCACGACGCCGCCGCGTGTGACCGCCCTCAGGCTGTCCGTCCAGGTCACGGTCCCGATGTTGTCGACGATTGCCCAGCGCGGCGCGGCAACTGATCGCCGTGGTGGGATATACGGTTGGCGCCGAGGCGCTCGCCGATCGCGGCACCCCCGCCATTGCGCGTCGTGACCCACACCGCGAAGCAAGCAGTACGGCCCACCTGAATGAGTGCAGTCGATATGCCGCCCGAAGCGCCCTGCGCCAGCAAGGACGGTGGACGCTGCGCTCGTACTCTGCCGCCGTTGACCGGGGCGCTCTCGCGAACTTTCATCACGTATCACATATGAGGCGAAGTGCCACGAGGGCTGGCTCTCGCGGAAACGGTGTACGTCAGCCAGAAGCGAGGCGTCGATGCGAGCCAGCCCACGGATAGCTCGAAGCCGATCTAGTTCTGTCACAAATCGGGAAACAGGGCACCCACCACCCGGTGCCAAGCCAAAATTAGGATGCTGGAACGCGTCGTGCTTGCCAAACCTGGTGCCTCTTCTTCCATCGCACTCGGGAGATCTGCCATGCAAACCGGACTTACCACGGGTTTTTCGCACGTCAAGCCGCAGGACACGTCATTCACGCGCACTGGGCTGCGCTATTTCTTTGTCTATCGTGATCTGGAAATCGTGAGGGTCACAGGTGGTCACGCAACTTTTTAGGGCAAATCTTGCGCCGAAGTTGGGCGCGGGCTGGCACCGGCATGAGGCAGATTTTCATATCGTCAGCATGCTCAAAGACTGGGCGCGCTTCGTGTACGGCGACAAGGAAACGCTCGTCGAAGCGGGCGATTGCGTGCATCAGGCGCCGTCCTCTTCGAACACGAGCCAGACATCGAGTACATCAAAATCGTGAGCCCTGCCGAATTCAAATCGGTAGACGAGGAACCGCCGCGGCGCCCTAGTAAGTATAAAGCGGCAAAAAGCGACACCCTGACGCATGTACAAGCTTGCCGCTGCACGTACAGTCGATATGTCCGCCGACTGCTGCAGCAGATCACGAAGCCGCGAACACGACCGGAGAAATTCATGCGAATCACGCTCCATCTCGGCACTTTCGACCGTCTTGACCCGAATGCCTATGCGATCCTTTGGCTCGACAACGACACCCACAAGTGGTCGCGCGAAGGTCATGCCGGCCTCCAATTTCCCGACTGGGGCAAGCTGCGGGTCGATGAGCGCGGTACGGTGGTGTGCGATCAGCATGATGCGCGCCCCCTGTTCATCCTCGACGGCCTCGCCATGGAAGCCCAAACTGGCCCGTTCGAGGGGGAATCGGGCGAGGCACTCTGGTGCTGCACTGAACGCGAAAGCGGATCAAGCGTTGTTGGGCACTGGCACGTGCAGTGCGTCGACAAGGACTCCGTGCTTGCCGAGCACAGCGTGTTCGCTGAGGACGAGATCTGACCTCGGGGCGCTCAGCCGTCTGACGTCGCAATCTTTCCGCATTCGGTATCGTGGGTGGAGGTGCTATGGGCTTGATGTGCAAGAAGATAAGTAGCTCGAATATATTCGAACCACCCGTAATAATACGAAATTTGTCAAAGCTATTTTCAGATGTCCGAAGCGGACATCTGAAAATAGCCTGAACAAGATGAAATTTCGGCAATTAGTATTATGTCAAATTCGATAGCCACCTCAGGCACACCTCCTGCGCCGCCAATCCGATGGCGTCCTGCAGGAGGAACCCATGACGTCCGCCCCGTCATCCGGGCAACCAACCCGCGCCAGTTCGAATCCAGAACCCACGCTCGCGCAGCGCGTCGCCGGCTGGCTCGGTCTGTGCGCAGTGCCGCTCATCTGGCTGCTGCATCTGGCACTCGGCGTTACGCTCGTTTCCACGGCCTGCGCCGACGCCGTCAAGCAGGACCCGATGCCGGGCTGGCACGGCACGCAATGGATCCTCGGCATCGCCTCGGTCTGCGCGCTCGTGCTTGCGCTCGTCATGACCTACGCCGCAGGCCGCGCCTGGCGCAAGACTGCCTACGTCGCGAAGGAAAAGCGCGATGCACGGCGATTCATCGCGTGGTGCGGCGCGACGGCTTCCGTGGCCTTCACCTTCGGTCTCGCCTTTTCGATCTGCATATTGATTGCAGTTCCGATCGAACGCCTCTGCACAGCCTTCGACTAGGTAACGCCGACATCCGCCATGCAATCGCTGCGCGCCAGCGCTTCGCCGTAGTCATTTGTCTCGCTGTCCGTTGTCACGGTCACAGCCCGCCTCGCCGCATGCCGCACGACGACAGGTTCGGTCGCATCGTCGGATCAGATCACAGGATCGTAGCGCCATCCCTCGCGGCTCCATTGCATGGTATGCGTCGGCGCCAGCGCGGCGATGAAATCCGCGTCATGTGAAGCCACGATCAGCGCGCCCGGGAAGTCCGCTAGCGCCCCCTCGATCGCACGCACGGATTCGAGGTCGAGATGGTTGGTCGGTTCGTCGAGCAATAGTAACTGTGCCGGCGTGCCGCGCCAGAGCGCACAGGCGAGCGCGGCCTTCAACCGCTCCCCGCCGCTCAGGTAGCGCGCCGGTTGCGTCACGCGCCTGGCGTCGAGCTGCAGCAGCGCGAGCCGGCTGCGCAACGCCCCTTCTGCGAGCGGTGTTTCGAGCAACCCAAGCTGCTCGACGATCGAGCAGTCGGGATCGAGCTGTACGAGCTTCTGGTCAAGGTAGGCACAGCGAACATGCGTCACGCTGCGCCCCGTATGGGGCGCGAGTTGCCCAGCAAGGAGGCGCAACAGCGTCGACTTTCCGCATCCGTTTGGCCCCTTCAGCGCCACGCGCACAGGGCCGCTGCACGACCAGGTGAGCGTGGCGGCGGGATCGTCGTGGGCAAGCCACGGCAGCCGGGCCTCTTCGAGCGTGAAGACCTGGCGGCGCGCGCTGACTTCTGCGCCTGGCATCGCCACGAGCACGGGCGCCTCGGGTTCGACGCGTGCCGCCGCCTCGGTAACGCGCTCGTCGAGCGCCTCCTTGTGCTCGCGCTGCTCGGCCCTGACCTGCCCCATCACATTGCGCGCACCGCCCTTGATCCCCTCCTTCGCCATCGACGATAAATTGGCCGTCTTCGCGTAACGCAAGGTGCCAGCGGCATGCCGCTGGATCGTGTCGTGTTCGCGTTGGAGCTTGCGCGTGGCGCGCTCGCGTTCGGTACGCGCATGGCTGAGCGCGCTCTTCGCCGCTTCGTGCTCCGCATCGCGCTGGGTGCGGTAGCTGGCATAGTTGCCGCCATAAGTTCGAAGCCCCGTGGGCGTGACTTCGACAATGCGCTGCATGTCTCCAAGCAATGCACGATCATGGCTCACCACGACGAGGCCGCCTCGCCATGCGCAAAGCGCGCCGCGCAGCCATGCGCGGCCAGCCGCGTCGAGGTGATTGGTCGGCTCGTCGAGCACGAGCAGACCGGCTTCACTCAGCAGCGCGCCTATCATGGTCACGCGTGCGAGTTCACCGCCACTGAGTGCGTGCGCTGATGTGTCGGACTCCAGATGATCGAGACCCGCCGCGTCGAGCGCAGCACGCAGGCGCGCAGCGAGATCCCAGCGCTCGCCGATCACGTCGAAATCGACGGCGTCGGCCGCACCGTTTCCCAGCCGCGCCAGCGCGGCGAGCGGCGCGTCGATCCCCATGACTTGTGCAACGGTGCGCGTATCGTGGGACGCGTCAAGGTGTTGCTGCGCCGCGTACGCGACACGCACGTGCCGATCGATCGTGCCGGACGTCGGCTCTATTTTTCCCGCGATCAGTTGCGCGAGCATGCTTTTGCCAATGCCGTTTCGGCCGACAATACCAGTGGGCACGCGATCGACAATGAGTTCTAGCGAATCGAATAGCGTAATGCCGCTATCGAAACGCAATGAGACGTGATGGAGTGCGACAAGCGCCGCGGCTGGCGTGACTCGAGCCATAAGCTTCTCCCGAATGTATGAAACCTCTCGCGCAACGTGTTCGACGCTGACGCGAAAACATTTTTTGGGGAAAGCTTAGTTGTCCACTTTGGCTGGAGTCCGGTATGCAGGATTGGAAGGCGCATGATAACAACGAGAGATGCCAGGCACAAGCCATACGCCGGCCGAATTGTTGGCCATGCACCACGCCGCCAGCGGATCGATCTACCAGAAAACGCCTTCTAAAAGCGGTCGATCATGCCAAACTGCACGCCGCGCACTGGCGCGCCTGGCCAGGAAGGCGGCAGCCCGGTCACGTTCACGCCGCGCAGCGTGAAGGTCGCATCGTTACGATTGCGCAGCCACCCAGCGCTCGCGTAGAGCAGCACGCGCTTCGAGAGGTCGTACTCGCACGCGGCGCTGAACTGGTCGGCGTCGTTGTCGGCGCCCGAGAGGTCGTGCACCCACGCATAGCCGAGCGATGCGCGAAATTGCGAGGTGATCGCGTAGCGCGCGGAGACTGAAAAGCCGTTGTTGTGGTTGCGCGGCGTGCCGCCGTCGCCGTTGAAATACGCGAAAAAGCCTGTCACAGGCCCTAATACATATGACATGCCTCCGAGATTCGCGCGTAGTGCCCCTGCGCCGTTTTGCTGTTGATGCGCGTACGAAATGCGAAACGGTCCGTGCCGCCATTCGACGGTTTCAATGTTGCCGGCAAGTCCGTTGCTGCCCGTAGCGGGGTCGCGCAGCGAGGCCATCAGCGTGGTCGAGAAACCGTAGATATCGGGCGACAGATACGTGATCGCGTTCGATTCGTAAGGCGTGATCTTCGATAGATTGTTCAGGCCCGAAGCGATGGTGCCCGCGCCGAACGCGTCGAGTTGCCCCTTGAACGGAATATAGATTGGCGAGTATTGCCGCCCCGCCCGCACCGTGCCCCACTGTGTGCCGAGGCCAATCCACGCCTGGCGATTGAAGATCGTGTTGGCCACGGCAAAGGTGCCGTCGTTGGACCCGAAGCCGTTTTCCAGCTCGAACAGGATCTTGATGCCGTCGCCGATATCCTCCACGCCGCGCAGTCCGAAGCGAGACCCGCGATACGCGCCCGAGTCCATGCGCGCGACCCAGCCCGCGCCCGGGTTCGTCACTTCGATGCTCGTGTCGAGCGTCCCGTACAGCGTGACCGAGCTTTGCGCGCGTGCGCTTGTCGTATGCAACGTGGCGAAGGTTGCCGCACACACCACCGCCCAGGCGCGCGCGGCGCGCAATGTTCGATTCATGGAGGAAAAACGGGTGAGGCGCACGAGCGGTGCGTCGCATGCTGCATGAGAGGCGGCAGGTGCTGTGCGAGTCCCTGCCGCCGCCTGAAAAACCCGCTAGCCGCGGCCGCCCTGTGCTGCCGGGCGGCTCCCGCGCGCTTCACTGCTTCGGCAGCGCGTAGGCAATCACGTAGTCGCCGAGCTTCGTGCCGAACGAGCCGTGCCCGCCCGCCGCGATCACGACGAACTGACGGTCGCCCACCGCATAGGTCATCGGCGTGGCCTGACCACCCGCGGGCAGCCGCGCTTGCCAGAGCCGGGCGCCATTGTTCACGTCGAAGGCGCGGATGTAGTTGTCCGCCGTCGCGCCGATGAAGATCACGCCGCCCGCCGTCACCATCGGGCCGCCGAGCATCGGCATGCCCGTGCGGAAGGCCACCGGAATCGGCGAGCTGTCACGCGTCGTGCCGATGCGCTTTTTCCAGATGATCTGGTTGGTCTTGAGGTCGACAGCGGAGATGTAACCCCACGCCGGCTGCTTGCACGGCAGTCCGAGCGGCGACATGAACGGATTGAGTGTCACGCCGTAAGGCACGCCGTATTGCGGCTGAATGCCCGCCTCCGTGCCGCTGCCCTTCGCGCCCGGCTGCGGCTCCATCGGGTTGCCCGGCCCGCGCGGAATGAGCCGCGAGACGAACGGCAGCGCGATGGGGTTCGCCACGGCGATCTGCCGGTCGGTGTCGATGGCGAGGCCGCCCCACTCGAACATGCCGAGGTTGCCCGGGAAGACGAGCGAGCCTTGCAGTGAAGGCGGCGTGAACGTGCCTTCATAGCGCAGCTGGTGGAACATCACGCGGCAGATGAGCTGGTCGTACATCGTGGCGCCCCACATGTCGGCGTCGGTGAGGTCCTTCGACGGCCGGAACGTGAGTTGCGAGAACGGCTGCGTGGGCGAAACGTGGTCGCCCGGCGCCGCGCCCTGCGGCACCGGCATTTCGGGCGCGGGCACGACGAGTTCGCCCGTGCGGCGGTCGAGCACGAACAGGTTGCCCGTCTTCGCGGGCGCATACACCACCGGCACGGTCTTGCCGTCCTTGTCGGTGATGTCGGCGAGTGTGGGCTGCGAGGGCTGATCCATGTCCCACAGGTCGTGGTGCACGGTCTGGTAGAACCAGGCGAGCTTGCCCGTCGACGCGTGCAGCGCAAGCAGGCCCGTTGCGTAGCGCTCCATGTCGGGCGTGCGGTCGCCGCCCCAGATGTCCGGCGTCTTCACGCCCATCGGCAGATAAACGATGTCGAGCTTCGCATCGTAAGCCGCCGGCGCCCACGAGTTCGGCGAATTCCACGAGTAGTGCTCCCCTGGGCCCGGAATCTTGTTCGGGTCCGCCGCGCCCGGATCGAACGCCCACAGCAGCTCGCCCGTGCGCACGTCGAAGCCGCGAATCACGCCCGAAGGTTCGCGCGTCGAGAAGTTGTCTTCCACGGCGCCCGCCACGACGATCACCTTGCTCGTGACGATGGGCGGCGAGGTGGGCTCATACATGCCCGGCGTCGTTACCGGCATGGCGTGCTGCAGGTCGAGATCGCCGTTTTTGGCGAAGCCCGCGCAGCGCTCGCCCGTGAGCGCGTCGAGTGCGTAGAGGTGGCCGTCGTTCACGGGCAGCAGAATGCGCTTCGTGCAGGCGCCGTTCACGGCGGCAGGCATCGCGACGGCCGTGGTTTCGCTCGCCGGCGCGGCGGCTTCTGTCGCCGAGGCCGCGTCGCTCGCGGGCGCGGCCGCCTCGGTTGCGGAAGCCGCCGCGGGGTCCGATGCGGCCGCGGGCGTCGACGCCGCTGCGGCATCACCCGCACTCGCATTCGCGCTCGCCGAAAGATCCACGAACGACACGCCCCGGCAGGTCACGTGCTGGAACGAGGGATCGGCCTGCAGCTTCGGATCGAACTTCCATTTGAGTTCGCCGGTTTGCGCGTCGAGCGCGAACAGGATCTGGTGCGGCGAGCACAGGTAAAGCAGGTCGCCGATCTTGATCGGCGTGACTTCGTTGGTGATCTCGACCGGATCGTTGGGTCCTTTCGTGTCGCCGGTGCGGAAGGTCCAGGCCACCTGCAGATTGTGCACATTGTCGGGCGTGATCTGCTGCAGCGGCGAATAGCGCGTGCCTTGCTGGTCGCGTCCGTAAGCGGGCCATTCAGATGGCTCGATGCCATCGACGTTCGGCGCGGGCGTGGTCCTCACCGCCGCGAGCGAGCCGTTGATCTGCTGCGGGTCGTTGAAGTGCGCGTACACCAGCACGCCGCCCCACACGAGCAGCCCGACCACGAGTGAAAGCACGCCGAACTGGCGCGGACGCTCCAGGTGCCAGCTCATGAGCACGAGCAGCCAGATGCCGAACACCACCAGCACGCCCGAGCGCGGCACGAGCGCCCAGAAGTCCGGCCCCGACTCCCAGAGCCCCCATATCGCCGTGCCGATCAGCACGATCGCGTAGAGCACGAACGCAGAGGGACTCGCGCGCCACAACAGCCACGCGAACACGAGCAGCAACACGCCCGTCACGACGTAATACGGCGAGCCGCCGAGCGAAATGAGCCACGCGCCGCCAGCCAGCAGATAGACCGCCGTGAGCAAGGTGAACAGCACGGAGATGACTCCGATGAAGCCCAGCGGTTTCGATAGTCTGGCCATGATCTCAACCTTCCTCGAAGAATGTCGTCTGCGATGGCGGAAAAACGTGGCGTCAGAACACGTGCATCATCCCGACGTAGGCGCCCGTTTGCGATTGGCCCGCCAAGGGGCTGGTCGGCGTGCTCGAGTCGCGCGGCGTGGCGAACACGGAGAACGTGCCGTTCTTGCTGTTGCTCACATACGCGAGCGTGCCGTACAGGAACGTGCGCGCACTCAGGTTGTACGTGGTGCCGAGCGCGTAGAGCATGGCGTGGCTCGCAGGGTCGTGCGAGGCGTCGCCGCCGCCCTCGCCTACGTGAATATAGAAACCCGCGGCCGTCACGGCCCACTTCGGTGTGGCCTGGTAGGTCGCGCCCAGCCAGTAGTGGTCGGCAGTATCGGAAATGCCGGGCGGCGTATCGGGCGCGGAATAATGCGTGTACGCAGCCTGGATCTTGAACTTCTGCACGCGCAGGTTGCCGCCCACGAAGTATTCTTTCGAGGCCGTGAAGATGTTTGAAAAGCGCCCGCTCGAATCGCGCAGTTCGTCGTAGATGCCGCGCAGGTCGAAAAGCGTCGAGTGGTACGAAAGCATGATGCCGTCCGAGCGGCCAAACTCGCCTTCGGCGCCGGCATTGAAGTTGCCCGGCTGATTGCCGAATGAATACTGCCCCTGCACGTCGAGGCCGTTCCACACCGGGCTGTGATATTCGACGTTGTTGCTCGTCTGCTGCCAGTTGCGCCCGCGCACGAGCGAGGCGGACGACACCGCCTGCTGCACGAACGGATCGAATGCCCACACGCCGTCGCTGTCGATGAAGAGATTACGGCCGGCTTGCAGTTGACCCCACGTATCGTTCTTCAACCCCACGTACGCGCGGCGCGACCAGAGCCGGCCGCCGCCCGTGGTGCCGTTCATGATCTGCACGGCGGTTTCGAGGTTGAAGATCGCGGCGCTGCCGCCGCCCAGGTCCTCGGTGCCCTTGAGGCCGAACATGCTGGTGCCCCAGTCGCCGCCTTCGGCGCTCCAGCGGCTCGAACTGCCGCCGTTGCCGTTCGCGATGTGATTGAGGTACTCGATACCGCCATCCACGCGGCCGTACATCGTGACACTTGATTGTGCGCACGCGGCCGAACTGGCGGCGAGCAGCACCACTGCGCCCAGAGTCGTTTTCACGTTGGCTCCCTTGTGGAGTCCTCTTTCTTGGTCCGGTCCGTGCCGGGGCGGATAACGTGGTTTAACGTGCAGACAAGCCGGCGCGCCCGGTTGCATGCCGGACACATCGCGCACTAAAAAGCATAGCGCGTGGTGAGAAATCCCGTATTTTGGCTGGACGGCGAATGACGCACAGTTGCACGCCCGCGACGGCGCGGGGCGCAAAGCATATTGCGTGCCGCGCGGCACCATGCGCGACGCATGCGTGGTCTGTTCAGCACGATTGCCGTTGGATTTCAGGGCGACGTATCGGCGCGCCTGCCATTGCGAGGGCTCGCGAAGGGGGGCCGGCCACGCGATAGAATCAGCGCTTTTCATGGACGTTTCCCCATGACCACTGCGCTGCTCGTCATCGATTTTCAGAAGACGCTTGTCGACACCGAACCGCTGCCCGGCGACATCGCCATGGTCAGCGCCAACATCAACGTGCTGCTGCAGCGCGCAAGGCATGCGGGTGCGCCGGTCGTGCTGATCCAGCATGAGGACGACGCGGCGCTCGTTCGCGGGTCCGACGCGTGGGCGCTGTCGGCCACGCTTGTGACGGACCCGGCCGATCACCTCATCGGCAAGCGCACGCCCGATTCGTTTCTCGGCACCGGCCTGGGCGCCCTGCTCGCCGCGCAAGCGGTGAACCACGTTGTGATCTGCGGCTATGCGAGCGAATTCTGCGTGGACACGACGGTGCGGCGCGCCGCTGCAAACGGCCTCGCGGTCACGCTCGCCGCCGACGCCCACACCACCCACGACAAGGCCCACGCAAATGCGGCGTCGATCCGCGCGCACCACAACGCGACGCTGTCGAATATCCGCAGCTTCGGCCCGAAGATCAGCGCGGTGCGCACCGCCGAAATTGCATTCGGCACGCCCGCACAAGACGGCTGAAGTTAGCGCGCGTCGTGCCGCGAGTCTGCCTTCGCGGCGTCGCCGCCCTGTGTCGGCTGCGGTTGAGCCGGCCGCCCAGTGTGGAAAACCGGCAAACGCCAGCCGAAATAGAGCGAAGCCAGCCGCAACGCCACGCAGGAAATCACGGCCACCCAGGGCGTCCAGAACGTTGACCAGCCCGCATACGTGAGCCCCACCTGCACGGCGGCGCCAAGCAGCGCCGCCGACGCATAGATCTCGCGATCGAGAATGGCCGGCACGCGCGAGAGCAGCATGTCGCGCATCACGCCGCCGCCCACCGCGCTCACGATGCCAAGGATGATGGCCGGCTCCGCGCTCTGGCTATACGCAAGCGCCTTCTGCGCGCCCGCCACCGCAAAGAGGCCTAGCCCGATCGCATCGAACAGCAGCACGGGGTGACGCAGCCGCCGCACCTGCGGATACGCGGCAATGGTGAGCCCCGTGGCCAGCAACGTCACCGCGAGATAGGCCCAGTTTGCGAGCCCTGCCGGCGGCACCGCACCAATACACAGATCGCGGATGATGCCGCCGCCGCACGCCACCATGAAGCTCACGACGACGATGCCGAACAGGTCGAGCCGCCGCTGCCGCGCGGCCACGGCGCCGGAGATCGCGAAGGCGAACGTGCCGATCAGGTCGAGTGCGGTATAGGCCGTGTGAGCGTTGAGATGCGCGCCCACTTCCGCGCCGATTGCCACGCTCACGCCGCCTCGCTTTCGCGGCCGAGCCACGCGCCGGCCGCGCACAGCATCGCTTCGAGGCCGGCGCGCAAGGTGGGATCGAGCACCGGCGCGAACTTCGGCGAGTGGTTGCTCGGGATCTCGTTGAGCTTCTTCGCGGCCCTCGCTTGCGCGTAGACCTCGGGGTCGGTGCCGCCCACGAACCAGAACGCGTACGGCACGCCCCATTCGCGGCCGAACACGCTGAAGTCCTCGCTGGCGGCGGCCGGCGGCGTTTCGTAAGCGCGCTCGCCGAACCACGCTTCGAACGCCTTGCGCAGGCGCGCCGTGGTGGCGACGTCGTTTACCGTGAGCGGGTAGCTCGACAGCGTCGTGAACTCCGGATCGCGCGGCGCATTCGAAGCCGCGCATTCGGCGCAGCAGATACGGCGGATCGCGCCCAGCATGTACTCGCGCACGTCTTCGTCGAACGTGCGCATGTTGAGTTTGAGCGTGGCGTCGTCGGGAATGATGTTTTCCTTCGTGCCTGCCTGGAGCGAGCCCACTGTGAGCACCGCGCGCTCGCTCGGAGCGATTTCGCGCGAGACAATCGTCTGCAGACGCAGCGTGGTGGAAGCCGCCATGATCACCGGGTCGATCGACGTTTGCGGCTGCGAGCCATGCGAGCCGCGGCCGAACAGCTTCACCTTGAGACTGTCGCCCGCCGAGAGGATCGCGCCGCTGCGATAGCCCACGGTGCCAGCCGGGCCCACCATCACGTGCTGGCCGAGAATCACGTCGGGCTTCGGAAAGCGCTCGATCATGCCATCGTCCATCATGCTGCGCGCGCCGCGCCCCACTTCTTCGCCGGGCTGGAACACGGCAAGCAGCGTGCCGCTCCATGCGTCGCGATGCGCCGCCATCAACTGCGCCACGCCTAGCAGCCAGGTCACGTGCAGATCGTGCCCGCACGAGTGCGCCACGCCCACCTGCACGCCCTCTTCGTCTTTGGCCGTCACGGTGCTCGCATACGGCAGGCCGGTGGCTTCGGCCATGGGCAGCGCGTCCATGTCGGCGCGCAGCATCACGACCGGCCCCTCGCCGTTGCGCAACACGCCCACCACGCCCGTCACGCCGACTTCGCGCGAGACTTCGTAGCCGAGCTTTTCCATGCGCTCCGCCACGAGCGCCGCCGTGCGGAACTCCTGCATCGAGAGTTCGGGATGCTGGTGCAGATCCTTGTAGAGCGCTTCGAGTTCGGGTAGCAGCGCGCCGATGGCGGGCGCCACGGTTTCGACCAGCTTCGGCATGGACGACTCCTTCATGCTTGATTCAATCACTTCGTCAGGTAGGCAAGGCGCGGTCTCAACCGCGCTCGATCAGGCTCTGCGCAAGCTTGGCGAGCAACTGGTCGAGCGTCTTGCGCTCGTGGTCGGTGAGCACGGCAGCAAGTTCGGACTCGAGCTTCGAGCCTGCTTTTTCAGAGGCGCTCGCCACCTTCGCGCCCTCTGGCGTGACGCGCAGTGTAACGCTGCGCCGGTCCGTCGCGTGCGCGCCACGACCTATCAGACCGCGCGACTCGAGTTCGCCGAGCGTTTTGGAAAGCAGCGTTTTTTCGATGAGCGCGAGCTGAGAAACGGCCTTGGGCGTGATGCCCGGTTCGGCCCGGATGATGCGCAGCACGCGCATGGCACGCACGTCGAGATCCCAACGCTCACGGTAGACCGCGTTGGCGCGATCCATCAGCAGGGCACTCGTTTGATCGAGCCTGAATGTGAGGAAATCTGAATACAAATGCGTGCTCCCGTCCAGTGCGCCAACTGGACGCCAGTATAGTCAAATAGTTGAAAATTTCAACTATCTAGAACCGGTAAGCACGATTGAGCGGGCGCAGATGTGACAACGCGGCGGCTTCCTTTTGAGAGGAGAACCGCCGCGCAGGGGAAAACGTTCGGCGGGGACAGATGCCCGCCGAGGTCAGCCTCGCTGAACCGACTTAGAACGCGTGACGCATGCCCACCGTGACGGCGACCTGCGTATCGGTCGACGAAGGCGAGAGCGTGTTGATCATGGCATGCGAGAGCACCGAGCCTTCCGGTGCGCCATGCACGTTCTGGTACACGCCTTCCAGGTAGAAGTCGGTGCGCTTGCTGATAGCGTAGTCCGTTTGCAGCATTGCCGTGTTCCAGCCCGGGCTCGAGCCGTTGTACGCGCCGTGCGTGTACGTGTACGCACCCGACACGCTCCATGCCGGCGTGAGCGCGTATTTCACGTTCGCTTCGAAGTTGTCGAGGCGCAGCGAACCGGCGAGCGAGCCTGCGGAGTCGTCGTTCGAGCCGAGGTAGGTGCCCGTGCCGAACGAGTAGACGCCAGCGGCGTTGTCGATCTGCGAATGGCTCCAGACAAGACCCACCGTGGCCGGGCCATAGGTGTAGTTGCCGCCGAGCGACCAGACACGCTGACGTTCAGCCAGGAAGTTCGCGCTCGTGTCGCTCGTGGTGACCGCGCCGCTGCCGGTGCCCGCGTTGTTGAACTGCAGGTAACCGGCCGCGAGGTTCAGCGGGCCCTGGCTATACGACACGGCGAAGCCGTACGAACGGTTGTTCGCGAAGTCGCCGGCCTTGTTGCTGAACGAGTACATCGTCTCGAACGTCACACCGTACCAGGTCGGGCTCGCGTACTTGACCGAGTTGTTGATGACCACCGAGTTCGCCGCGAGGTTGTCGTTCTCGAACGGGTGAGCCGCGAGGCTGCCGCCCCACGTGTTGAATTCCGCCGTGAGCGGGCCCACGAGGTCGTTCATCACGTCGAACTGGCGGCCGAACGTGAGCGTGCCGTACGGATCGCTTTGCATGCCAACCCAGGCTTGCGAGCCGAAGCCCAGACCCGAGAACGCCTGCGCGCCGTTGTTGAGCAGGAAGCCTTGTTCGAGCTTGAAGATCGCATGCAGACCGCCGCCCAGGTCTTCCGAACCCTTGAGGCCGAATACCGTGTTCTGCGTGGAGCTGCTGTTGAGCTGCCAGTTGCTGTGGCCGAACTGGTTGTTCGTGTAGACGAGACCGGTATCGATCAGGCCGTACAGGGTCACGCTGCTTTGCGCGTGTGCCGAAATGGCAAAGGCGCTCAGCAGGGCCGCGGCGAGTAGCGATTTTTTCATGTTTTCAAGCTCCGGATTGGGCGGTGGGTTAATGCATCGAATTCAGGCAGCCGGCACCATCGGCGTGCAATCTCATACGCGCGCATTCCATTTCGGTGCAGATTCAAAAGAAAAAATCTACCCGTCGATGATTATTGCGAATTGAGCAATTCATCGATGTTGATAATGCAATGACGAAATGGGAATCGAGCGGCGAGTACGGCGCGAATCGAACACCCGCATCATAGGGTGTAGAAAATAAAAATGGTGTCGAAATTCGAGCGGCGTGGCGTCGATGGCACAGCCGCGCCGGGCAAGGCTCGACGCGCGTCGAGGAATGTGCGGGGCGTGAATATTGCCGGACAAATTACATAATGCTTTCGATGTGAAGCATTAAAGCCGGCGAGAAAGACCGATTAACCGCATTGAGAACTGTCGCCGAAATCGGCCCTCAGAGCGCGTTGATTCTTGTATTAATGCGCGCTCATTTTGACTTGACGTCATTCATTCAGGCAGCCGGTGCAACCGATGCGCCCGCTATTGCGTGACGCTTCAATGCCTCTGCCACAAATCCCGACGCTTTCATGCTTTCCACAAACGCGCCGAGCACTTCGGCCGCCTGCGGACCGCGGCTCTTCGCGACGCCCATCGCCTGGCGAATCACCATGAAGCGTTCGTCGAGCAGGCGCAATCCGCCGACTTTCGCGGCATCGGCTTCGAGTTGCTGCTTCACGCCCGCGGCCACTTCAAGCCCTTGATCGAGGAAGGTCTGCACGACGGTTGGCGAAGTCGGCGCGCGCACGATCTCCGCTTGCTTCAATTCGCGCGTGAGAAAGAGATCGTACGCACTGCCCTTGCCCACCGCCACGCGGTTATGCGGCTGATCGACTTCGGTATTGGTGCGCACGGGCGAATCGTTGCGCACCAGATAGAAGCCTTCGATCAACACATAAGGCGCGGTGAACGCGATCGTCTCGCCTCGCTTGGGATCGACGGCGAAGAAACCGAAATCCGCGCGCTCGTCGCTCACGGCTTCGACGGACTTGCCCGCCGCGTCGAACACGACGAGTTCGAGCGGCACACCCAGGTGCTGCGCGAACGCGCGCGCGAGATCGACGGAAACGCCGAACGGTTCGCCCGACGCCGCATCGCGATTCGCGAGAATCGGATTGCCGAGGTTGATGGAGGCGCGCAACGTGCCCGTGGGCGCGAAGGCTTTGACGACAGCGGGATCGATATTCATGGCGATGGCGGCACGACAATCAGGAGCCTTCGAGCATATCACCCCGGCCGCGCACCCCGCTTGTGCGCGCCTCGCTCAGCCCGTATCGCCGCCGGCGACCGGCAACACCGACCCGGTGATATAGCTTGCCTCGTCCGAAGCGAGAAACAGGATCGGCGCGATCTGTTCGTCGAGGGTGCCGTAGCGCTTGAAGAATGTCGACTCGGTGACCTGCCGCACCGCCTCGCCCATCCACGCCTTTTCCTGTTCGCTGTCACCGGCGGCGTTGCGCGGAATGCGGCGCGGCGGCGCTTCGGTGCCGCCTGGCGCCGTGGCGACCACGCGGATATGGTGCTCCGCGTATTCCATCGCCAGCGATTGCGTGATCGCATTTACGCCGCCCTTCGCCGCCGAATACGGCACGCGGCGAATGCCGCGCGTGGCGTTCGAGGAAACATTGACAATGGTGCCGCGCCCGCGCGCGAGCAAATGCGGCAACACGGCGTGACACGTGTAGAGCGTAGGCATGAGCGAGCGGCGGATTTCCGCATCGATCTGCGCGGGCTCGAATTGCGCGAACGGGCGCATGCGGATGGCACCGCCCACACCGTTGATGAGAATGTCGATGCCGCCAAAGTGTTTCGCGGCGAAGTCCATGGCCGCTTTCGCGCCTTCATACGTTTCGAGGTCGGCGACAAAGCCCGCCGTTTCGGCGCCCTTCGCCTCTGCCGCGACTTCGGCCACGAAATCGGCGCGATCGACGAACACGACCTTGCCGCCCTCGGCCGCCGCGCGCAGCGCGACGCCGCGGCCAATTCCCTGCGCCGCCCCAGTGACGACGACGACCTTGCCTGCGAATCGTTGCATGATCATGCCGCCTTCGGAACGACGTTGGGGGTGAACTTCTCGTAGTGGAAGCTGTTGGGCTTCACGCCTTCGTCATCGAAATACTTGCGCACGGCGTCCACCATCGGCGGCGGCCCGCACAGATACACGTCGACGTCGCCATCGTTCAAGGCGTCGGCGGGAATATGCTGCGTGACCCAGCCCTTGCGCGGATGATTCGAATCCGCGTCGGCGATAACGGTCGCGAAGCTGAAGTTCGGCAGCTTCGCCGCGTAGGCTTCGACGGCTTCCACCAGCACCAGGTCGAGGTCGCGCGTCACGCCGTAAATGAGGTGCACCTTCTGCTGCGCGTTGGTGCGCGCGAGCACTTCCAGCATCGAGAGGAACGGCGCGAGACCCGTGCCGCCCGCGAGGAACAGCAGCGGACGCGCTACGTCGCGCAAATAAAAGCTGCCGAGCGGCCCCGTCAAATCGAGCTTCGTACCCGGTTGCGCGGCTTCGAGCCAGGTGCTCATCACGCCGCCTGGAATCTTTTTGATCAGGAAGCTGATTCTCGATTCGCCCGGCGCAGAAGAGAAGGAATACGAACGATGCTGGCCGCTGCCCGGCACGTCGATGTTGACGTACTGGCCCGGCAGGAACACGGGGCCCGTTGCGTCGACGTCCAGTTCGAGCACGACCGCTGCGTCGTTGTGTTGCTCGACCTTCGTCACCGTGGCCGCGAACTTGCTCTGCCCGGTCTTGCACACCGTTGAAGACGCGGGAATCGCGATCACGCAGTCGCTCTGTGGCACCATCTGGCAGGTGAGCACGAGACCGCTGTCCTTTTCGTCTTCGGTCAGCGCGTCTTCGATATAGTCTTCGCCCAGGTCGTAGTTGCCGCTTTCCGCGCGGCACTTGCAGGTGCCGCACACGCCATCTGAGCAATCCATCGGCAGGTTGATCCGCGCGCGAAACGCGGCGTCAAGGACCTTCTCGCCTGCCTTGCATTCGATGAAACGGGTCACGCCGTCTTCGAAATTCAGTGCAATCTTGTAGCTGGACATGGTGTCTCCTTCATACCCATGTTGAAACCGGGTCTCGATGTCAAATAAGACTTAAACGAGACTTCAAACGTGATAAACGTCGAGTACTTGCCGGATGTAATCGTTCTTCAGCACGATCTTTTTGCTGGCAATCAGGAAGTCGTCGCCGCGCTTGCGCAAGGTGACGAACATCGTGCCGAAGAAGCTGTCCGTGGTTTTGTAGCGATGACTGAGCGTGTGGAAGTTGTAGCGCACCTCCACTTCGTCGCCACGATCCGCCAGCACTTCCACATTCGTCACGTTGTGGCTCGTGCGCGGCTCCGGCATCGAGGCGCCGCTGCGCTCGGTCTTGATGCGAAACACGCGGTCTTCGAGGCCGCCGCGATCCGGGTAGTACATCAGCGAGATCTGCGACTGGTGGTCGTCGGTGAGCTGGTCATCGTCGTCCCACGCGGGCATCCAGTATGTGACGTCTTCGGCGTAGCAGGCGAGCCATTCTTCCCACTGGCGATCGTCGAGCAGGCGCGCTTCGCGGTACAGCGCGGCGCAGATTTTCTGGTAGTCGTTGCTCATGCCTGCACTCCTGCCTGTTCGTGATGCAGCTCCTGCTTGAGGGCGTCGCGCATGGCGTGCACCCAGTACTCGTGCTGGACCACGAACAGACCTTCGTCTTCACTGCGCTCGCCGGAAATGACCGGCTTGAGGCCCATCTTCTTCGCGTTTTCATCCGCACCTTCGACCCACAGCGGCGCGCCGCGCGAGAGATCGTTCCACATGGCCGTGGTGCCTGCATAACCGGTCTGGCATGCGCGGAACTCTTCGAGGTCGTCGGCGGTACCCATGCCCGTGACGTTGAAGAAGTCCTCGTACTGGCGAATGCGCGTTGCACGATCTTCCGCGCTCTCGCCCTTCGGCGCGAAGCAGAAAATGTTCACCTCGGTCTTGTCCACGCTGATCGGGCGCACCACGCGAATCTGCGTGCTGAACTGGTCCATCAGGAACACGTTCGGGTAGACACACAAATTTCTCGTCTGATTGACGATGAAATCCGCTTGCACTTCGCCCACGCGCGCCTTGATTTCCTCGCGATGCTTGTACACCGGCCGCACTTCCGGGTTCATCGTATTGGTCCACAGCAGGATGTGGCCATGGTCGAAGCCGTACACGCCCGCCACCGACTTGCTCCAGCTATTGGCGTCCACCGCCTGGGTGCCGTCTTCCTTGCGCCGGCCCATGGTCGCGGCGTAGTTCCAGTGCACGGTGCTGACGTGGTAGCCGTCACAGCCGTTCTCCATCTGCATCTTCCAGTTGCCGTCGTACATGTACGAGGAGTTACCGCGCAGCACTTCGAGGCCGTTCGGCGACTGGTCGACGATCTGGTCGATGATGATCTTCGCTTCGCCGAGGTAGTCTTCGAGCGGTTGCACGTCGGCATTCAGACTGCCGAACAGAAAGCCGCGATAGTTCTCGAAGCGCGCGACCTTCTTCAAGTCGTGAGACCCCTCTTTGTTGAATTGCACGGGGTACTCGGTCGTTCTTTCGTCCTTCACCTTCAGGAGCTTGCCGGTGTTGGAGAAGGTCCAGCCGTGGAACGGGCACGTGAAGCTGCCCTTGTTGCCGTGCTTGCGCCGGCACAGCATGGCGCCCTTGTGTGCACAGGCGTTGATTACGGCGTTCAGCGCGCCGGTCTTGTCGCGCGTGATGACGACCGGCTGGCGGCCCAGCCACGTAGTGTAGTAGTCGTTGTTTTCAGGAATCTGGCTTTCGTGCGCGAGGTACACCCAGTTCTTCTCGAAGATGTATTTCATCTCCAGTTCGAACAGGTCGGCATTGGTGAAAATGTCCCGGCGGCAGCGGAACACGCCGTTTTGCTTGTCGTCCTGCACGGCGGTGGACAGCAGGTGATCCAGGTCACTGGCTTTGTCGATGATGGCTGACATATTAGCTCTCCTATGCATACTCCACACGCGGTACGGAGTTCCTGCATCGGTGTCGAATGATGATCGCGGTAAAACTGGCGGCGGCTGTGTCTTCACACCGCCGCCTCGCAGGACGGTTACGCCGTAGCTTCGGCGCGCAGGCGGTGAACGAGCTGGTTGTCCTTACCCTGGACCAGCGGGGTAAGCGTGACGTTGAACTCGATGTCCTTGTACGTGTCGGCTTTCAGGCCGAGCGCCGTGCCACCGGACTTTTCCGTCACGTGCGGAATCAGTTCTTCACGGGTCGCGTAGGCGAAGTCGTCCCAAATGAGCGGGTCGCCTTCAATATTGAATTGCGTGGTGAGCTTGCGGCTGTTATCCGCCGAGACGAAGAAGTGCACGTGCGCCGGACGGTTGCCGTGGCGGCCAAGGCCGTCCAGGAGCTGCTGCGTCGCGCCCTGGGGCGGGCAGCCGTAGCCCACCGGCATGAGCGTGCGGAATTCGTACTTGCCGTCTGCGCCGGTCTTGACCGCGCCGCGCAGGTTGAAGTCGTCCTGTGCACCCGTCGGGTCGAAGTGCGAATAAAAGCCCTTCGAATTGGCGTGCCAGCATTCGACCAGGGCGCCCGCGAGCGGCTTGCCGTCGAGATCCGTGACGGTGCCGTGAATGACGAGCGGACCCGCGTCGGCGTCCGGGTTGAGATCGATGCGCGAAACGCCTTCGCGCACCGGTGCGCCCGCAACATACAACGGTCCTTCGATCGTGCGCGGCGTGCCGCCTTCGAGACCCACCGCCTTGTCTGCGGCGTCCATGCGGATGTCGAGGTACTTTTCGAGACCAAGGCCGGCCGCCAGCAGCGCAGCCTCGCCGTCCTGGCCGAGCTTGTTCAGATAGTTCACGCCGGCCCACACTTCATCGGGCGTGATGTCGAGATCGTCGATGGCCTTGAACAGATCCCCCAGCAGTCGATAGACGACCTGCTGGAAACGCGCGTTGCCGCTGCCGCCATTGAGATTCGCAGCGGCCTTCAGCAGGTCCTGCACTTCCTTCGTTTCGAATACTTTTGCGCTCATGGTATTTGTCTCCTGATACTGGCTGGTGCTTCCTGGTATTGGGGGGAAATCAGCTCAAGCGTCGTTGTCCCTGATGGAGGACGGGTGGCGACACAACGGCGTGACCGTTATCTTCATGTACGGGAAAAGCGGCAAGGCGGTGAGAATGTCGTGCAACTCTGCATTGCTCTCTACATCGAAGATGCTGTAGTTCGCATACTCGCCCACCAGTCGCCAGATATGGCGCCACTTGCCGCTGCGCTGCAGCTCCTGCGAGTACGCCTTTTCGCGCGCCTTGATTTCATTGGCGACGTTGGCGGGCATGTCGGCCGGGATGTTCACATCCATTCGTACGTGGAATAGCATCGTCAAATTCCGTTTGTCAGGTGTCCGGATGACTTCGTCACTTTCAGCAGGCCATCGCGGGTGAAGCGCTTGACCTTCGCTTCGTCCAGTTCGATGCCCAGACCCGGGCCGTTCGGCACCGTCAGCTCGAAGTCGCTGTAGTCCAGCGGGGTAGTCAGAATCTCTTCGGTGATCAGCAAGGGGCCGAACAGCTCGGTGCCCCACTGCAGGTTCGCGAAGCTGGCGAACAGGTGCGCCGATGCCACCGTGCTGAACGCGCCTTCGAGCATCGTGCCGCCGTACAGCTCGATACCCGCGGCATCCGCGATCGTGGCCACGCGTTGTGCCGCGAACAGCCCGCCGCTTTGTTCGATCTTGATGGCGAACACGTCGGCGCCCTCGTTCTTCGCGATCTCGAACGCGCTTTCCGGCCCCTGCAGGATTTCGTCGGCCATCAACGCCACCGGGAAACGGCGCATGAGGCGCGCGAGCGCCGCGGGTGAAGCGACCGGCTGTTCGACCAGTTCGCAACCGGCTTCGGCCAGCGCGGGAATCGCCCACGCCGCCTGCGTTTCGCTCCAGGCCATGTTGACGTCCACGCGCACGGCGGCGCGCTCGCCCATCGCCTTCTTGATGTCGGCGACGTGCTTGATGTCGGTTTTGAGGTCCTTCGCGCCGATCTTCAGCTTGAAGATCTTGTGGCGGCGCACTTCGAGCATGGCCTCGGCTTCGGCGATGTCCTTGGCGGTGTCACCCGATGCCAGCGTCCATGCCACCGGCAGGCGCTCGCGGCGGCGGCCGCCCAGCAGTTCGCTCACCGGCACGCCAAGGCGCTTGCCCTGCGCGTCGAGCAGCGCCGTTTCCAGCGCGCACTTGGCGAAGTGATTGACCTTGACGAGCTTGCCGAGGTGCGCCATGAGCGCCTGAATTCGCGTGGCGTCCTGACCGATCATCGCGGGGGCGAAGTAAGCGTCGATTGCCAGCTTCATCGCTTCCGGGCTTTCGGGGCCGTAAGCCATGCCGGCAATGGTGGTGCCTTCGCCGATGCCGGTCACGCCATCGCTGCAGTACACCTTTACGAGCATCAGGGTTTGCCCGTACATCGTGGCGACGGATAGCTTGTGAGGGCGAATCGTCGGCAGATCTACCAGGCGGGTTTCGATACGTTCGATCGTCGCGGAAGTCATGTCGGATGCTGCGTAAGTGAAGAAGGTATGGTCGTTTTATACACGCCGCGCCTGAGCAAGATCCAATACTATTTGCGTCCAATTCCATACCTTTATAATATGAAGCACCCGCAATCGCCGATAAATCGGCCAATATTGCGGTGCATCATATTTTCAGAGTATTGAAAATTGGATGCTTTTTCCGGGAACAGACCATGGATCTTCGCCAGCTTCGTTACTTCGTTGCCGTTGTCCGCGAGCGCAATTTCACGCGCGCGGCGGAACAGCTTTGCATCGCTCAACCGCCCCTGAGCCGGCAGATTCAACTGCTCGAACAGGAGATCGGCGTGCCTCTGCTGATTCGCAATACGAGGCCCGTGCGCACGACCGATGCGGGGCGTCTCGTCTACGAGCAGGCCATGCAGATCCTTGGGCGCGTCGAGCAACTGCAAGCGACCGCCAAGCACGTGGGGCTGCATCACCGCACCGTGCTGTCGATCGGCTTCGTCGCCTCCGTCCTCTACTCAGGGCTGCCGCCGTTGATGCGCAAGCTGCGCCAGAACGCGCCGGAACTCGACATCCAGATGGTCGAACTCATGTCGGTGCAGCAGGTCGAGGCCTTGAAGGAAGGCCGCATCGACATCGGCTTCGGACGCGTGCGCCACAGCGACCCCAATGTGGCCGGCATCATCCTGCGCGAAGAGCCGCTGGCCGTGGTGGTGCCGACCGGCAGCGAGATGGCACAGGAGTCGACGCCGATTCCCATCGAGCAACTGGCCGGGCAAAAGCTGATTGTTTATCCCAAGGAGCCCCGCCCCAGTTTCGCCGACCAGGTGCTCAGCATCTTGCACGGCGACGGCGTGCAACCGGGCGAAGTGCTGGAGGTGCGGGAAATCCAGACGGCGCTGGGTCTCGTCGCGGCCGAGTTCGGCATATGCGTGATCCCGGCTTCGGCGCGGCAATTGCGCCAGGACGTGCACTACCGGCTGATAGACAGCGACCACGCGACTTCGCCGATCATCCTGAATCATCGTGTGAACGACAACTCGGTCTACGTCGATCTCGTGAAGCAACTGGTCAAGGAAATGTATGCCGAGCCACAAACGTGGCTGCCGGCGAAGAAAAAGAACGCGTGAACTGGGTGCGCCGTTATTTGCGCCGTTATTGCGCCGCGAGCCGCTCCGCGGAAAAACGCAGGCCGTCGAACAGACGCGCGGCTACCCGCTCGGGAAAGCCTTCAGGCAACGCGGCCGCGACTTCTTCGATTGCGCCGGGCGTACGCGCCAGCACACGCTCGATCAGCGGCCCTGCGTCCGGCCCGTAGTGGCACAGGCGCGCGGTAGCGTCGAAATGCGTACGCTTCACGTCGCGCATGCGATAGTGGCGCGCCTTGCCCCACACCGCCATCGCGAGCGACGCCTTGTGCCACGACCATTGATTGCCGCCGTCGCCCTCCACGGGCCAGATCGACATGACGTCATAGAGCGGCGCGAGCTGAAAGCGCCCTGCCGGCAACAGGCGGATGCTGAAATTCTTCGCGTGTCCGTCTGGTGCCGCGAGCATCCAGAAGACGATTTGCGCCGTGAGAAACGTGTCGAGGTCCTCCCGCGCCTGCTGCGACTGGCGCAAGAGACCCGCAATCTCGCGCACGCCGGGACCGCCATGCGCTTCGTACTTGCGATGCGGCGGCACGCCGAGCGCCTGGCAGAAGTCCTCCTGCGGCAGGCGCAGCAAGCCGCCCGTGCGCGAACGCGTACGATCGAAGCGCTCGACACACAGCACCTTCTGCGCACCGAACCTGAGGATCTGCGCCTGCGAAGCGGGCAAAGCGTAGGCCCTCAGCAGTGCCAGGCAAAGCCATTCGTTTTCGACCGAGGTATTGAAGTCCACCTTGCGATGGCCGATCAGCCCCAGCGGCAGCTTGAAAATGTGGGTAGTGGGCGTGGCGCCGCGCGGCAGCAGCCACTTGCCGCGGTGGCGCAAGAGCGCGGTCTTCTCCTGCGCGCCCGCCAGCGAAATGCGCAGATCGTCGGCCTCCAGCGCGCCACCGGGCAGCGCACCAGCCGTTTCGAGCAGCAGGCGTTCAATGACGGCATCGCTTAACGCCGTGCCTTCGATGCGGTCGACGCGGCCCGGCATTTCGTCCTCGCCCAGCAGTTGCACCGCGCCCACGCAATCGCGCCCGATGGCCTTGAGCAGGTCGAAGGCGTCGAGCGTATCCGTGCGAAAACGCGCGGCGATGCGGCGGCGGATAGGCTCGCTGTCGGGCAGGAGATTGTCGAAGTAGTACTGCACGCGCTCGCCGCGCAATGGCACATCGCCAATGCCGAATGGCAGCGAGAGCGAAAGCGGGCGGCCCAGGGCCGAGCGCTTCCAGGCATCGTCGTAGCGCAGTTCGGTGTCGCCGGAGGGCGTCATGACCCACGTGCCCACACGCTCGCCGTTGGCCCAGACCGATAGCGCGCGCGAATGCGATTTGCGGCCCATCGTCACCACTCCGGCGTGCCGGCTGCCGCGTCGCGCGACTGCACGCAGAGTTCCAGCCCGTAGAGCGCGAAAAGCGCGAGCATCTGCTCGAGCGAGAGGCTGGCGGCACCCGTGGTTTCGAGCGCGGAGAGGCGCGGCTGGCCGATGCCGAGATTCGCCGCGGCCTGCGCCTGGGTCATGCCGCGCGCCTTGCGCGCCGATTGCAGAATTTCGCCAAGCCCGCCGGGTGTCTGGACGATGATGTTCATGGCATATTCCTGTGAGGCATAAACCGATTATATGCCTGTGGGGAATATTTCGCCAATATCACTCACACGAATAAAACCGAATTATCGCTCACACGAATAATTGGCCGGTGAGCCTCCGGTATGCGAACCGGTCGCCGCGCACGGCGGCCCTCACGCGCGCGGCGTCCTGCGCCCGCTAGCGCGCGCGCACGTCGAACGCGCCGCCCGTCAAGGCCTGATCGCGTAACGTCACCGGTTGCTTGCCCGGCAGCAGCGGGAACACCAGTTCGGCAAAGCGGATCGACTCCTCGAGGTGCGGATAGCCGGAGAGCACGAAGCTGTCCGCGCCGGCGTCCACGTATTCCTTAAGGCGCGCCGCCACGGTTTGCGGGTCGCCCACCAGCGCCGTACCCGCGCCGCCGCGCACGAGGCCCACGCCGGCCCACAGGTTCGGGCTGATCTCGAGCTTGTCGCGGCTGCCGCCGTGCAGCTCGGCCATGCGGCGCTGCCCCACCGAATCCATGCGCGCGTAGTTTTCCTGGGCGCGGCGGATATCGTCGTCGTCGAGCTTGCTGATGAGGCGCTCAGCGGCGGCCCACGCCTCGTCGTTGGTCTCGCGCACGATCACGTGCAGGCGCACGCCCAGCTTGAGCGTGCGCCCGTGGCGCGCCGCCCGCGCACGGATATCGGCGAACTTCTGCGCCACGGCCTCGGGCGGTTCGCCCCACGTGAGATAGGCATCCACATGCTTTGCCGCCAGTTCGTGCGCCGCCGGCGACGAGCCGCCGAAATACAGCGGCGGATGCGGCGTCTGGACCGGCGCGTGAAAGTTCTGCGCGCCCTGCACGCGCAAATGCTTGCCCTCGAAGTTCACCGTCTCGCCGCGCAGCAGGTCGCGCCAGATCGTGAGGAATTCGTCGGCGGCTTCGTAGCGCTCGTCGTGCCCGAGGAACACGCCGTCTGCCGCGAGTTCGGTGGCGTCGCCGCCCGGCACGACGTTGAGCAGCAAACGGCCGTTCAGCGCCTGATCGAGCGTGGCCGCCTGGCGCGCCGAAGCGGTGGGACCGCCAAGCGACGTGCGCAGCGCGACGAGCAGCTTGATGCGCTGCGTGACGGGCGCAAGGCTCGCTGCTGTCACCCATGGGTCGAGGCAACTGCTGCCGGTGGGAATAAGGAGGCCGTCGTAGCCGAGTTCTTCGGCGGTAACGGCAATCTGGCGCATATAGGCGTTGGTCGGCGCGCGGCCGAAATCGGATTTGCCGAGGTAGCGGGTGTCGCCGGAAGTCGGCAAGAACCAGAAAATATCGAGGCTCATCAGTGATCCTGCTGCGGGTAAATAAAGGCGCGGCTGGTGACTTGAAGCGCGCAGGCTGGCGGCGCAATCGCGTGACTATCGCCGCCCGTGCGTCGAATTCAGTCGCGCCCTCATTGAAACAGCCTGCAGCGCTTTCCCCTACCAGTTAATCTGCAATTGCATATCATGTATTCGGCTAAACGCCGGCCTCTTCAACCCTTCCCCCCGTTCCACACCTTGCGCGAGGAACACAGTCATGGACACACGGACCGTCAAGATTCCCGGCCCCGATCATCCGATCACGGTCGAACCGGCGCCCACGCGCGTGGTGGTGAAAGCAGGCGGGCGCGTAGTGGCCGACACGCGCCGCGCGCTCACGCTGCGCGAGGCGAGCTATCCGGCGGTGTTTTACATACCGCGAGAGGACGCCGACCTGTCGCTGCTCTCGCGCACGGAACATAAAAGCTGGTGCCCATACAAGGGCGAGGCTTCGTACTACTCGATCACGCCAGGCGGCGCGCGAGCCGTGAACGCGATATGGACCTATGAAACGCCGCATGAAGCGGTGTCAGCGATCAAGGATCACCTTGCGTTCTACCCGGATCGCGTCGATTCGATCGAAACGTCCGATTAAGCGCGCCGACCTTGCGATGCGAAACACATTGGCGCGCGCAGCGATCCGCTCAAGTTTTCGCCCGCACCGGCCGTTATGCATGTTGGCATACTGGACAACGAATCGGACACAACCGACGCCGCAGCGACGTAACATCTGCAGCGCTGATGCCCACCCGGGCCCCAAGGTGTGCCAGGATTCGGTTATTCGTGCGGCGCAGCCCGCCGCGCCCTGCTCCCTTACATCCAACCGACATGCAACAAGGCACCCCGGCCACCGCGGCCAGCTTTGCCAACATGGGCGTCGATCTGCTCGACTTCTTCGACGTGACGCCCACCTCCTTGTGGCTCGAAGACTATAGCCAGTTGCGTGCGCTCTTCGATCGCTGGCGCGCGCAAGGCGTGACCAACCTGCGCAGTTTCCTCGAAGACGATCCGCGCCGCGTGGCCGAATGCTCGGCCTGCATCCGCGTGCTCAAGGTCAACCGCCATACGCTCGATCTTTACGGTGCGCGCGATTATGAAGAACTCGCCGCGCACCTGGCGCAGGTGCTGCGCGACGACATGTTCCAGGCGCACGTCGGCGAACTCGAGCAGATGTGGGAGGGCCACAGCACGTTCGAGAGCAAGAGCGTGAACTACACGCTGCGCGGCCGGCGCATGGACATCCTGTTGCGCGGCGTGATCCTGCCGGGCCACGAAGCCGACTGGAGTCGCGTGCTCGTGGCCATCGAAGACGTCTCGGCGCTCGAAGAAGCGCGTCATCGCGCGGCCGCGAGCGAGCAATACGCGCTCGGCATTTTCGAGCACGCGCCGGTTTCGCTGTGGGTCGAAAACTTCTCCGCCATTCGCGAACTGCTCAATGAAGTTCGCGAACAGGGCATCATCGACTTTCGCACCTTCACCGACGTCCACCCCGAATTCGTCGAGCGCTGCATGAGCGAGATCGAGGTGCTCGATGTGAATCACTACACGCTGGGCATGTTTCGCGCACCGGACAAAGCCACGCTGCTCGCGCGCCTGCCCGAGGTGTTCCGCGACGAAATGCGCCCGCATTTCCGCGAGCAATTGCTCGATCTATGGGAAGGCCGGCTTTTCCAGCAGCGCGAGGTGGTGAACTATGCGCTCGACGGCAGTGAAGTCAACGTGCACTTGCAGTTTTCGGTGTTTCCGGGTCACGAGGCGCAATGGGACCTCGTGCTGCTCGCGCTCACCGACATCACGGCGCGCAAGAAAGCCGAGGCCTACCTCGAATTCCTCGGCAAGCACGACGTGCTCACGAAGCTCAAGAACCGCTCGTTCTATGTGGACGAACTCAATCGTTTGCATCGCAAGGGGCCGTTCCCGGTGAGCGCGATCGTCGTCGACATGGACAACCTGAAGACGGTGAACGACCAGCTTGGCCACGCGGCCGGCGACGCGTTGCTGCGCCGCGCGGGCGAAGTGCTCGCGAAAGCGATTCAGAAGCCGTATCAGGCCGCGCGCATCGGCGGCGACGAATTTGCCGTGCTGATGCCCGGCGCCGACGCACGCGATGCGGAAACCGTGGCGGACAGCATCACTAAACTCGTGGAGTTGAACAACCAGTTTTACGGCGGACCGAAACTGAGCTTTTCAATGGGTTTTGCGAGCTGCGAGGAAGGCGAAAGCGTGGAAGCGATGCTGCGTGAAGCCGATACGGCGATGTACGAGGCCAAGCGCCGCCGCAACGAAATGAGCCGCACGTCGATGGAAGCCGACGCAGCGCGCGATGCGTGAGCTTCGACACACGAGGCGTGAGAAACGCTTCGGACACCGTAGGAGAATCGGGGAAGAAAAAGCGGCCGGCATGTGAGCATGCCGGCTTGCCGAAGGCTTTGCGCCCTCGTCTCACACACTCGGGCGAGCGGCGTGACGCCACGTGCCCAAGCGCGTGCCACCGCCCTGGCGTGATACTGCGCCGCGCACCAGCCAATGAGCCAGCGGAGCCAGCAGCGCGCGTATCCGCCATGACGGCGGACCTGGCATCACGACGCGTTGACAGCGTCCTTGAATGCCTTGCCGGCGGTGAACTTCACCGTCTTGGCAGCGGCAATCTGGATCTCCGCGCCCGTGGCCGGGTTGCGGCCCACGCGGGCGGCACGCTGGCCAGTCGAGAACGAGCCGAAGCCGACGAGTTGCACGGAGTCACCCGAGGTGACCGCACGCGTGACGACGTCGAGAATCGCGTCGATGGCGGCGCCCGTGGCTGCCTTGGTCTCGCCCGTGCTAGCGGCGACTGCGTCAATGAGTTCCTGTTTGTTCATCTGCTACCTGTGTTGAGTTGAGAAAACCTGCATACCCTACCTCACGCGGGCAAAACAGGCAAATCGCGTTGCATATGGAAACGCCTCGATCGCCCGCCCGGCACGTGTTTTGCGGTTGCCGCGCATGAGGGCGAAAGCCGAATCAATAGCACAACGCGGAGTCACTGTGTAGACAAAATTACGTTAAAAATTGGCAAAACTGCACAAAAACGACATTACGGCGGTTTTAAGCGGGTTTATACAGGAACGATTCGTGCAGATGGCCGCTGGCGGATAACGAAAATCAGCGATATTTCCGATTTGGACCAGGCCAGAAAAAATGCCTCGCCGGAGCAACCGCCGGTCATACTTCCCCTGCGGGAACGCCGCCAGCAAGGTTCCAGGCGCCCGGCCGAATCGCGTCCTGTCTTTCAATTGCGCAACGTAAGGCAGCATAAACGCCTTTCGCCCAGCGTGTCGTCAACGCGTAACTTTACGGCATAATCAATCGATATATTGCTCAGTCATACTGATTATCTATCGAGTCGCCGCTCAGGTGAAAACCCATAGCACGCGCGCGGGCGCATCGGCGAGATTGGCATAACGGAAACGGCAGCGCGACGGCAGCTGGAAGCTGTCGTTGGCCCGCAGCGTCACGGGCTCTTCGTTATCCTCCAGCCAGATCGTCAGCTCGCCTTCGAGCACGAAGCCGCCTTGCTCGTCGCTGTCGTCCACGGGGCGCTCGCCGCTTGTCGCGCCGGGGTCGAGCCGGCTCTCCAGCATCGAGAACCCCGACGACATGCTGGGCGACACGAGCACGTCCGTAATGCCGCCGCCATAGTAGAGCGTGCGCCGCTCGCCTGGCCTCGTGACCCACGGCAACTCGCGCGGCATGCTCACGTTGTAGAAGTACGTAGTAGGCGTTTGCAGCGCCTCGCCGATAGCGGTGAGATCCGCCACCGTGGGCCGCGAGAGACCGCGTTCGACCTGCGAAAGAAAGCCCACCGAACGGCCGATTTTTCGTGCGAGATCGGTGAGCGTCACCTTCTTGTGTTTGCGCAGATCGCGAATGAGGATCGCGAGGCCTTCTATTTCGTCCTGCCGGTCCATGCGTTTCTCTCTGTCACACGACGTCGCGCAGGCGGTACCACAACTTGCCGAGCGCTTCGAGCGGCGCGGCGAAGCGCTCGCCGCCCGGAAAACGCGGATTATGAATGCGCTCATAGAGCGAAAGCAAGCGCGGCTCGCCGAGGATGGCGTCGGCAACGGCGCGCGCCGCCGCGAGCGTCGGCAGGATGCCGTGCCCGGAAAAGCCCTGCAGCCAGTAGCGATTGCGTGCGTGACCAACGTCGGGCGTGCGGCGAATGCTGATGTCGATATGACCGCCCCACGCATAGTCGAACTCGACGCCGCGCAACTGCGGGAACGCCCGCTCGAGGCTCGGGCGGATCGCCGCGCCAATGTCCTTCGGGATGCCGCCAAGGTAGGTGCACGCACCGCCAAAAAGCAGGCGATGGTCCGGGCTCAGCCGAAAGTAGTCCGGCACGAACTGATTGTCGATCACGCAACTGTTGCGCGGCAGCAGCAAGCGAGCAAGCTCAGGATCGAGCCTGCGCGTGGCGACCTGCCAGGTGCCCACGGGCAGCACGCGCCCCGCGAGATCGCTATCGAGCCGGTCGATGTAGGCGTTGCAGGCGAGCACCAGGGTGCCGGCGCGCACCGTGCCTTCCCGTGTGGCCGCCACATAACCGCTCGGCGTTTCGCGATACGCGAGCACACGGCTTTGCTCGAAGATGGCGCCGCCCGCGCGCTCGATGGCGTCCGCGAGGCCAAGCGCAAGCTTGAGCGGATCGAGATGCCCCGCCTCGGGATCGTAGAGCGCCGCGCGATAACGGCGGCTGCCGATCCACTCCGGCATCTCCGCTTCGGGTATGAACCGCAGGCGCTCGTAACCCCACTTTTGCGCAGCCTCGTCGCGCGCGGCTTCCAGCATCGCGACACGCGAGCGCCGGACCGCCGCCCACAGGCTGCCTGGCCGGTAGTCGATGTCAAAGCCGTGCCGCGCGGGCAACTCGCGCACTTCGGCGGCGGCCCAGCGCATGCTGTCCCACAACTCGCGCGCGCCCGCCAAGCCCAGCGCCTGTTCGAACGGAGGCATGTCGCACGACCAGCCGAGCAGCGCCTGACCGCCGTTGCGCCCCGAGGCGGCCCACGCCACACGGCTCGCCTCGACGAGCGCCACGCGCCGCCCGGCTAGCGCCAGCCGCAACGCCGTGTGCAGCCCGCTGAAACCCGCGCCGATGATCAGGACGTCCGCACTGTAGTCGCCCGCCAGCGCGGGGCGCTCGGGCAGCGCGCCGCTTTCGGCGTAGTGACGCGCGTAATAGCTTTCGATATGACGGGTCGATTCGGCGAACATGGAGCGCGTACGTGAAAATTATCATGCTTAATTTCATGAAAAATTATCACGACAATTTCATGTACGCAACCTGGGTGTAGTGCGCACTGCGGTAGTCGCGCGGGTCAGGAGAAAGTCCGGCGAACTTCGACTGCGCTCCTTTCCGCACGATCGACCGGTGCGCGAGCACCCTATAACGCCAGGCGAAAACCCGCGCCGTACACGGACTGGATCACGTCCTCGCCAGGCGCAACCGCCTCGAACTTGCGGCGGATCTTCTTGACGTGGCTGTCGATCGTCCGATCCTCTACGATGCGGCCGTCCGGATAAAGCCGGTCCATCAGCACGTCGCGCGAAAACACCCGGCCTGGCCGCCCCGCGAGCGTCTTGAGCAGCCGGAATTCGATCGGCGTGAATTCGATGGCCACGCCGCGAAACGTCGCCTGAAAACGTTCTTCGTCGAGCGTGAGCGGCGCGCTCTCGGGAAAGCGCTCGAAGCGCGCGCGGCGCAGGATCGCCTTCACGCGCGCGACCAGTTCGAGCAAGCTGAAGGGCTTGCAGATATAGTCGTCCGCGCCGAGTTCGAGGCCGATCAAACGATCGACCTCTTCGACCTGCGCCGTCACCATGATGATCGGCACGTCACTATAGGTCCGCAAATCACGGCAGATATCGCGCCCGTCGCGGCCGGGCAGCATCAGGTCCAGCACGATCAGACCCGGCATCTGCCGCGCCACTTCGTTCGCCACCTCGCGCCCGTCGCTCACGCAACGCGTCGTGAAGCCGGCCGCCTGCAAAAAATCCGCCATCACACTCGCGAGCTTCGGCTCATCTTCGACGATGAGAATGTCGATTGGCGTTTCGTTACTCATGATCAAGTCGGTTCCTGATGCTGTCCTTCAGGCGCGGCAATTCGATGGCAATGCGCAAACCGCCCAGCGGCGCGTGCGCGGCTTCGATACGGCCGTTGTGCGCCTCGACGATGCCGCGGCAGATCGGCAGGCCGAGACCCGCGCCGCCGGTCGCGCGGCTACGCGACGCCTCGACGCGATAGAAACGCTCGAAGAGCGACGGCAGCGTCGCGTCGGGTACGCCCGCGCCGCTGTCGTCGAAATCGATACGCACCGTGTGTGCATCTTCGCGGGCTGTCACATAGACGAAGGCGCCCGCATCGACATAGCGCACCGCGTTTTCGAGAATATTGGTGAAGACCTGCTGCAGCCGCCGCTCGTCGCCGCGCACCCACAACGGCGCATCCGGCAGATCGGTGCGCAGGACGAGACCCGCATCGTCGAGCCGCCGTGCGCTACGGCGCAACACCGATCTGAGCGTTTCGCACACGTCGATCCGCTCGTGGTGATAGCGCAGCGCGCCGACATCGGCGAGCGAAAGATCGTAGAGGTCGTCCACGAGGCGGCTCAGGCGCTTGACCTCTCCGCCGAGTGATCGCACGGCCTCCACGCTTACGGGCCGCACGCCCACTTCGATCGCTTCGATCTCGCCGCTCATCACCGCGAGCGGCGTACGCAGTTCGTGCGAGATATCGGCGACCAGCGCGGAGCGCATGCGCTCGGTGCTTTCCAGCGTTTGCGCAAGATGATTGAAATCGTGCTCGAGCTGGCCGATGTCGCCACTGGAGACCGTCGGTACGCGCGCGCTCAGATCGCCGCCCGCCAGCGTGTGCGTCGCGTTCGCGATGCGGCGCAGCGGCGACGCGAGTGCGCGCGCCATCCACAAGGTCGTGAGCACCGCCAGCAGCGTCGCCACAATCGTGATGATCCAGCTCGACTCGCGCTGCGTCTTCTGGAAGCGCAGGTCGCCCGCTTCCGTGGCGCGCTCGAACGGCACCATCAGCAGCCAGCCAACGGTCTTGCCATTGACGACGATGGGACGGCGCGGCGAAGCCGCCGCGAAGGCCGGATTGCCGAACACATACGCGCCGTTCGCATCGAGCAGGGTAAAACGCGTGTTGGTGCCGATCAGCGACGACACCGGAAGGCGCGGCAGTGGCGCGCGACTCGAAACCGGATACGATGCCGGCGCATACGGCCGCATGATCTCGTGCCAGAGGCTGCGATTCTGCAGCAGAAAATCCCAGCTGCCGTGGTCGCGATACGCCGTGGCCAGCGGTCCGACACTCGACTCGAGCCGCTTGATTTCCTGCTGTTCGAGATAACCGAGGAAGCCGCGCTCGAAGCTCAGCCGCGCGCCCACCGTCATCGCGCCGATCACGAGCACGTTGACGACGAGCATGGCGGCAAACAGCTTGCCGGTGAGGCTCGCCCGGCGAATCGCGCGCATCACGCGTGTCAGTGCTTGCGGCATGACATCGACTCCTGGCACATGACCTTGCTACCCCACCGTTCTTTCTGGAAACGTCCGGACATCATACCTACCTCGGCAGACGCCACTCAGTGCGTCTTCATGCTCCTTAGTGCTGGCCCGCAGCGGCCGTCGCGTCACCGGAATCCGCGGGATCGAGACCACCGCCCAACGCCGCGTAAAGCGTGATGAGACTGGTTTGCGCCGAAAGCTGCGTGGCAACCAGCGATTGCTGCGCAGAATACAGCAAGCGCTGTTGCGTCAGCGCGTCGATCAGGCTGTCGCCGCCCTGCTGGTATAGCGCCATCGTCAGGTCGTAGGCGTGCTGATCGGCCTTCACTGTGCGCGTCTGGGCGTCGAGTTGTTCGTCGATGGTCGCGCGCGTGGCCAGCGCATTCGCCACTTCCTCGAAGGCAGTTTGAATCGTCTTCTCGTAGGTCGCGATATCGATTTTCACGGTCACCTTGGCGGCGTCGAGCGTGGCGCGATTCTCGCCGGCATTGAAGATCGGAATGACCGCCGAAGGCTCGAACGACCAGCTGCGATTGCCGCCCGTGAAAAGCTGCGCCAGCGCGGGACTTTCGAAACCCAGCGCGGCAGTCAGGCTGATGGTCGGGAAAAAGTTCGCGCGCGCGGCGCCAATGTCGGCGTTATCGGCCTTCAACGTGTGTTCGGCGGCCAGCACGTCGGGGCGACGTTGCAGCACGGACGATGGAATGCCCGCGGGAATGGTCGTGATGCTGGAGACCGGATCGACCTGCGCATCCGGCAGATCGGCGTCCGGCACGCGTGCGCCGACGACGAGTTCGAGCGCGTTGCGCGCCTGCGCCGCCGTAGTCTGCGCCTGCGCGACTGAGTTGCGCGCGGCTTGCAGACTCGCCTGCGCCTGCTCGACATCGAGCGCGCTCGCCGCACCGAGTGCATGCTCGCGATCCACGAGATCGAACGTGCGCTGCTGGCTCGTCAGGGTTTCCTGTGCGATCACCAGCAGGCGTTTGTCCGAGGCGAGCGTCAGCCAGTCGCTCGCCACATCCGAAACCAGGCTGATCTGCGTGCTGCGGCGTGTTTCGATCGACGAGAGGTAAGTCTCCATCGCAGCCTGGCTCAGATTGCGCACGCGTCCGAACAGATCGAGTTCGTACGAGGTGAAGCCCAGATTCGCGCTGTAGATGTGCGAGGTCTTGCCCGTCGCGCCGCTCGTCGTGGCCGACTCGCCGGATTGCGCCCGGCTCACGGAGGTGGGCGTGCGGCCAGCGTCCTCGGAGCCGCCTAGGTCGATTTCCGGAAACAGCGCAGCCCGCTCGATCCGGTACTCCGCGCGCTCCTTTTCGATGTCGAGAATCGCGATACGCAGGTCGCGGTTGTTCGTCAGCGCGAGCGCGATCGTGCGTTGCAGGCGCGGATCGACGAAGAACGTACGCCAGCCGATATCGGCGGCGGGCGTACCGGACGCTGCCGCAGACGCGGCATCCGGCCACGCCGCCGCGACCGGCGCGGCGGGCCGCTGATACGAGGGCGACAGGTCGATACACGCGCTCAGCGCCGCGGCGGCCGCGCCTGCCAGCATCCAGTGGACTGCGCGCTTCATGCCTCACCTCCGTTCACCGACAACGCGTATGCCTCGCCGTCTTCGGTTTCCTGCGCGGCGTGCTCGGGGACGCCCGCCTGAGCTTGCGCGCCCGTCGAACCCGAATCGCCTTCGGGCGCACCGGCCCCGCCGCGACTACCCGGACCACCGCGGCCGCCTGGCGAGCCGCCCTTGCCGCTCAGCTTGCGCACCATGAAATACGACAGCGGCGTGAAGAAAATGGCGAGTACCGTGCCAACCAGTGTCCCGCCGAACACACCCGTGCCGATCGACTGGCGCGCGGCCGCGCCCGCACCGGTCGCCACGACCAGCGGCGCGACACCAAGCAGAAATGCCAGCGAGGTCATGATGATCGGCCGAATCCGCAATGCGACCGCCTGCTCGACCGCCTTGAGCGTGCTGGCGCCCTGCTTTTCGAGCATCGTGGCGAATTCAACGATCAGAATCGCGTTCTTCGACGACAGGCCCACCGTCACGAGCAGCCCCACCTGGAAGTAAACATCGTTGGACAGACCGCGCAGCGTCGTGCCGAGCGCCGCGCCAAACACCCCGAGCGGCACGATCAGCAGCACGGCCAGCGGCACCGACCAGCTTTCATAGAGCGCTGCGAGACACAGGAACACGAACAGCACGGAAACCGCGTAAAGATACGGCGCCTGGCCGCCCGACAACTGCTCCTGATACGACAGCCCCGTCCACGCGTACGAGATACCCTTGGGCAGTTTGGCCACGAGATCCGCCATGGTTTTCATTGCCTGACCGGAACTCACGCCGGGCGCCGGATCGCCGACGATCTCGAACGACGATTCGGCGTTGTAGCGGTCGAGTTCGGGCGGCCCGAAGGTCCAGTGCGAAGTCGCGAACGCGGAGAACGGCACCATCGTGCCCGACGCATTGCGCACGTACCATTGTTCCAGCGACTCCGGCGTCATGCGAAACGGCGCGTCGCCCTGCACATAGACCTTCTTGATGCGCTGGTTATCGAGGAATTCGTCGACATATTCGCCACCCAGCGCGTCTTCGATCGTCGTGTTGACGTCGCTGAGCGTGAGTCCCATTGCGCTCGCCTTGTGGTCGTCGATGTCGAGCGACAGTTGCGGCGTGTCGGCCAGACCGTTGAAGCGCACCTGGCGCACAACGCCGCTTTGATTCGCCATCCTGATGAGCTTGTCGCGCGCGGCGGCCAGCGCCGTGTGACCAAGACCGCCTTCATCGACGAGCTGCATATCGAAGCCCGAACTGATACCCAGCCCGCGCACCGTCGGCGGTTGCAGCACGAACACCTTGGCGTCGCGAATCTGCTGTGACAGATCGCGCGAAGCCTTGGAGACGAAGCCCTGCGCCGTGTCGTTGACCGCTGTGCGCTGGCTCCAGTCCTTGAGCTTCACCCACATCATGCCGACGTTCTGGCCGTTACTGCCGACCGCGTAACCGGCGACGTTGAACACTTCGGACACGGCCGGCTGTTTGAGCAGATAGTCTTCGACTTTCGCCATCGTCGCTTCAGTGCGCTCGCGCGTTGCGCCAACGGGCGCGGTCACCGTCACCATCAGCACGCCTTGATCCTCGGTCGGCAGAAACGACGTCGGCAACCGCACGAACAGCAGCCCCGCGCCCACAACGAGCAACGCGTAGACGATAATCGCGGGCTTGCGATGGTGGAGCATCTTGTCGACGGCGCGGCGGTACTTGCCGGTCGAGGCGTCGAAGCCGCGATTGAAGCCGCTGAAGAACCGGCCCTTGGGCTTCTCGTGCCCGTCTTTCAAAATCGTTGCGCACAGCGCGGGCGTGAACGTCAACGCCACCACCACGGAAAGCGCCATCGCCGAAACCACGGACACCGAAAACTGACGATAAATGATGCCGGTCGAGCCGCCGAAGAACGCCATCGGCAACAGCACGGCGGACAGCACCATCGCAATGGCGACCAGCGCGCTGCTGATTTCCGTCATCGACTTCTTCGTCGCGTCGCGCGGCGAGAGGTGCTCTTCGGTCATGAGGCGCTCGACGTTCTCGACCACGACGATCGCGTCGTCCACCAGCAGACCGATTGCGAGCACCACGCCGAACATCGTCAGCATGTTGATCGAATAACCCAGCACGTCCAGGATGCCGAAGGTGCCGAGCAGCACGACCGGCACCGCAATGGCCGGAATCAGCGTGGTGCGCAGGTTCTGGAGGAACAGGAACATGATCGCGACCACGAGCACGATGGCCTCGGCGAGCGTCTTCACCACTTCCTCGATCGAGGTCTTGATGAACGGCACCATCTCGTAAGGATATTCGACCTTCAGGCCCGCCGGAAAGCTTGCCGCGCGCTTGTTCAGGAAGGCGTGCACTTCCTTGTCGACCTGCACTTCGTTCGCACCCGGCGCGAGTTGCAGACCCAGACCCGAAGCAGGCTTGTTGTTGAAGTTGGTTTCCACCGTGTAGGCCTGCGGGCCGAGCGAGACGCGCGCGACGTCGCCAAGCAGCACCTGCGAGCCATTGGTCTCGGTCTTGAGCACGATGTCCCGGAACTGCTGTGCGGTCGTCAGGCGGCTGCGCGCCGTGATCGTCGCGTCGAGTTCCTGGCCCTTGACCGCCGGCGTATTGCCGACCTCGCCCGCCGCCACGTCGGTGTTCTGCGCGTCGATCGCGGTGACGACGTCGGAGGGCATCAGCGCGTACTTTTGCAGCTTGTTCGGATCGAGCCAGATCCGCATCGCGTATTCGTAACCGAACTGCTGCGCCTGGCCGACGCCCGGCAGGCGCTCGATCTGCTCTTCGAGGTTGCTGTACAGGTAGTCGGCAATGGCCGCCTTGCTCATCTTGCCGTCCTCGGACACGAGGTTGAAGACGAGGAAGGTATCGGGCGACGCCTTGCGCACGGTCACGCCGCTTTCCTGCACCTCTTCCGGCAGCAGCGCATTGGCCGACTGGAGCTGGTCCTGCACCTGCACCTGCGCGGTGTCCGGATTCGTGCCCGCCGAGAACGTCAGCTTGATCGAGATATTGCCCTCGGAATTCGCTGACGAGGACATGTACATCAGATTGTCGAGCCCGACCATCTGCTGTTCGATGACCTGCACGACCGCATCCTGATTGGTCTGCGCAGACGCGCCGTTATAGGTCGCGGTGATCTGGATGGTCGGCGGGGCGATGTCCGGATACTGGTCGAGCGGCAATTGCGTGATCGCAAACGCGCCGGCCAACGACACCAGAATCGCGAGCACCCACGCAAAAACCGGCCGATCGATAAAGAAATGAGCGATACGCATGCTTTCGCTCCTCAGTTCGCCACGGGCGTGGACGCAGCGTCGGCCGCGGCTTCCTGGCTGGATTCGGATGCCTCAACCGCCTTCACCGTATCGCCGACGCTCACGAACTGCGACCCGGCGACGACGATGCGCTCGCCCGCCGCGAGGCCGCCCGTCACGACCCACTCGTTGTTGTTCGCCGTGCCCGCGAGCATCAGCGTACGCTGCTCGATCCTGTTCTCGCCGTCGACGATCAGCGCCGTCGCGTTGCCGCGCTGATCGTGGGCCACCGCCTGTTGCGGCACGAGGATTGCGTTTTCGTTGATGCCCTGATCGATGACGGCGTGCAGATACTCGCCCGGCAACAGCAGCTTTTCCGGATTCGGCACGATCACGCGCAACGTCACGGTGCCCGTGGTTTCATCGACGCCCACGCCCGCGAATTGCAGCGTGCCTTCGTGTGCGTAGGCGGTGCCGTCCTCCAGCGTGATCCGGACTTTGGCGTTGCCGTTCGCGTCGGTCTTGTAGGTGCCGCTCGCGAGCTTTTTGCGCAGCGCGAGCACGTCCGTACTAGATTCGGTGACGTCGAGATACATCGGGTCGTAGGCGTAGATCGTCGCGAGCGCCGTGGTCTGGTCCGCCGTCACCAGTGCGCCGGGCGTATAGGTCGACGCGCTGATCGTGCCCGTCACGGGCGCCGTCACGCGCGTGTAGTTGAGATTGATGCGCGCGCTTTCCAGCGCGGCCTTGTCCTCGTCGATCGTCGCCTCGTCCTGCTTGAGCGTCGCTTCCGCGTCTTCGAGCGTTTCCTTGCTGATCGCGTCGATGGCGGCCAGAGAGCGGTCGCGCTCGGCGATCGGCCGGGCCGACAGCAATGCCGCCTGCGCTTTTTCGAGGTTGGCCTTGTCGGCGTCGTAGGTCGCCTGATACGGCGCGGGATCGATCTGATAGAGCACCTGGCCTTCGTGCACCACGCTGCCTTCGGTGAACAGACGCTTCTGGATCACGCCGGTCACTTGAGGCGTGACCGGCGAGGTCAGGAACGACGTCGCACGCCCCGGCAGCGACGCCGACTGCGCAAAAGGCACGGTTTTGACCGTTTCCACGGACACCGTCTGAACTTTTTTCTGAGCGCTCTTTTGCTCGTGCGAACACGCCGCCAACGCACAAGCCAGAAACAGAACGCTGGTCCAACGAGGCACGGAAAGCAGGATTTGCATAGGAAAGGCCTTAATACCGAGAGCGCGGTCCACGCCCGATTGCGGCATTATGCAAATCAAATTCGCAAGAAATTAGGAACGGCGGAGAACGGGTCCGATCGCTACATCGAGGCATGCCGGCTATCGTCAGAAGCCGGCTTCGTAGCGGCTGACCTCCATGCCAGTGCCCACAGGCAGCAGCACGCTGCGCATGCCGGGCTTCGCGCGAACTGCCTGCCCGTAGGCGCGCACGTCCTCGGACCCGGGGCGCAGCATGTTGTCCGCGACGACGATCGCGCCGGGATTGAGCTTCGGATAGAACGCTTCGAGGCAAGGCACGTAGAGATCCTTCCACAGGTCCACGAACACGAAGTCGACCTTACCCGCAAGCTCGCCAATCAACTGCACGGCGTCGCCGATCCGGAAGTCGATCCAGTCCGCGAGGCCCGCTCTCGCCGCCATGTCCTGGGCGTAGTGCGACTTGTAGTCGTGCAGCTCCATCGTGATGAGCCGGCCACCGCTGGCGCGCGCTGCTTCGGCCAGCCAGATGCCGGAATAACCGAACGAGGTGCCGAGTTCGAGGATGACGGGTTCAGCAAGACTCTTCGCGAGAGTGTTGAGCAGTTGCCCGGCTTCCGGCGAAACGGCCCGCATGCGCTGGTCGTGACCACCGTCGCGCCCGCCAGGCGCTTCGGCTCTCGGCTGGCTGCGCTCTTGCTGCATACGGGCGTGGTACAGCGCCAGAACTTCTGTGACTCGAACATCCATCGAATTCTCCTTGCGGTCGAGTGATGGCGACTACGACACGCGGATCACCGGTTTGCCGGAGAAATTCCGGTTCCTCAGCGTATCGAGCAGTTGGGCCAGCTCGTCGAACGTGTGCACGACGCGCCCCTGTGGCTGCATGCGTCCCTCGGACACTTCACCCAGCATCCGTTCGCCCGCGCGCCGTAACTGCAACCATGCACCGTCGTCGCCATGCACGTGCAGCGCACCCAATGCCACTTCGTGCATCGACAACGTCAAACCGAATGGCTCGCACGGCCATTGCGGCACGCGGTCCTGGATGCAGACCAGATGACCGTTGGCCCGCAGCGCGGCCGCCATACGCGTGGCGTGATCGCCGCTGACCGTGTCGAGGACTGCGAAATAACGCCGGCCACCCGTCCATGCTTCACCATCGGGTAGCGGCCCGTCGACGCAATCTTTCGCCCCGAGCGCAAGCAGACGGTCCCGATGCCGCGCATTGGCCATGGCGGTCACGGCAAAGCCACGCGCGGCGGCGAGTTGAATCAGGTACTGTCCGACCGCGCCGCCTGCACCGCTCACGAGCAGCGGCTGCCCGGGCTTCACCGGCACCTTGTCGATCGCGAGCCAGGCGGTCAGCGCCGGACAGGGAAAGCCCGCTGCCGTTTCGAAGTCGAGCGCATGGGGGAGACACAGTAGCGCTCGCGCGTCCACGAGCGTGTGCTCCGCAAAGCTGCCGTCGCGATGCAGACTCGTGTGATAGGCCACGCGTTGGCCGAGCCGCTCGGCGCTGACGCCCTCGCCGAGCGCCACCACTTCGCCCGAGCCATCGACGCCCGGCACGTGGCCTGCCCGCCAGTTCACGAGCGCGCCGCCCAGCACTTTCCAGTCCACCGGATTCAGCCCGATCGCCGCATTACGCACGAGCACCTGGCCCGCCGCAGGCACCGGCACAGGAACCCGTTCCAGTTTCAGGCTCAGCGGCTCCGGACTGGTGTGCCAGGTCCACGCGCGGTGCTCCGCGCGTTCAATCGCGCCATGCATGCCCGGCGCTGTCATTGCTGGTAGGCGCCGGCCGAGTAGGTCAACTCGTAGCTATGGCTGTAGATTTCCAGGATGTTGCCGAACGGGTCTTCCATGTAGACCATCCGGTAGGGCTTCTCGCCCGGGAAATATTCGCGCACCGGCATGCGCTGCTTGCCGCCGGCGGCGACGATCTTTGCGGCCAGCCCCTCCACATCCGGGTCCTGAACGCAGAAGTGAAAGACGCCCGTCTTCCAGTACTCAAAGTTGTTCTCAGGCTTCTGCGCGTTGCGGAACTCGAAGATTTCCACGCCGATACGGTCCCCCGTCGAAAGGTGCGCAATGCGGAACGAACCCCAGCCCGCACCGAACACGTCGGTGCACATCACGCCGATCGCACTGTCGTCCTCCGTGATCGTGGTCGGCGGCATGATCAGATACCACCCCATGACATCGGTATAGAAGCGGACGGCGGCGTCGAGGTCGGTCACGGAAAGACCAATGTGGGAAAAACTGCGCGGATAGGGTCGAGACATGATCAAAGCTCCTGAAACGTCGATTCAACAAGCGTAGCCCCTGCCCGCCAAAATCTGCTCTAATGCATTCTTATCGATTGGATAAGAATTCGTTATGCTCAACCCCCAATGGCTGCGCTCGTTCGCTTGCGTGGCGGAACTGGGCGGCTTCACGCGCGCCGCCAACCAGCTGGGACTGACGCAGGCAGCCGTCAGCCAGCACGTGCAGCACCTCGAGGCACAATTGGGGCCGCTGCTGATCCGGCGCGGTCGCCAGTTCGAACTGATGCCGGCCGGGGCCGCGCTGCTCGACTACTGTAACGAGGTCGAGGCGTCACATAAGCGTCTGCAGGCGCGGCTGTCCGACGCCACGGTCGACAGCGGTGAAGTCAGCCTCATCACGCCGGGCAGCGTGGGACTGGCGCTTTATCCGTTGCTGCTCGATTTGCAACGGGCCCATCCGGGCCTCGTGATCCGCCATCGTTTCGCACCCGATCCCGAAACGCGCGAAGCGGTGCTCGACAAGCGATACGAACTCGGCCTGGTGACGCTCCGGCCCGACGACGCACGCCTTGCCGCCGAACCCTTCGCCGAGGAGCCGCTCGAACTCGTGGTTCCCGCCGGTGAGGACGTGAAAGGCTGGGCGGATCTCGAGCGGCTGGGCTTTATCGATCATCCGGACGGACAAGCCATGGCCACCAGACTCCTGGCCCGCCACTTTCCCGCCAATCCGGGTGTGCTGAGCCTGCCGCAGCATGGGTTCAGCAACCAGATCTCGTTGATCCTCGAACCTGTCGCGCGCGGACTGGGATTTACGGTGATTCCCCGGCACGCGCGTGAAGCGTTCGCACAGGCAGGCGCCATTCGCGTGATCGAATGTGGCGCGCCAGTCGTCGATACCTTGTGGCTGATCCATCGTGCCGAGTGGCCGCTCTCGTCACGCGCGATCTGGGTGCTGAACGAAATTCGTAGAATGCCGACGTTTCGCGCCGGGTCGTCATAACTCACTCTGCGAAGAGAACTAGCATTCCTCGCTAAAACATTGTCTCGCCGTAGCCTGGGCGCGGAGCGCGACGTTCGCTACAACGTCTCACGCTGCGCAAGCGGCTTGAAAAGCTGGCTCCACGCAATGCTGACGAGAATCGTCGCACATCCACCGAACACCACCGCGCCAACCACCCCAAGCGCCGTTGCCGCAACGCCCGATTCGAATTCACCAAGCTGGTTGCTCGCGCCGATAAAGAGGCCATTCACGGCAGCGACGCGCCCGCGCATGCGATCCGGTGTTTCGAGTTGTACGAGTGTCTGCCGCACGACGACGCTGACCGTGTCGGCGCCGCCTGCAATGGCAAGCAGCAGCAGTGAAACCGGAAACACACGCGACAGTCCGAACGCGACGATGCACACACCATATAAGGCCACCGCCGCTAGCAGCTTCTTGCCCACGCCGTCGCCAATCGAATGGCGAGACAGGTAGAGCCCAACACCCAATGCGCCAACCGCGGGCGCGGCGCGCAGCAGGCCTAGGCCCTGTGGGCCGACTTGCAGGATCTCTCTCGCGTAGATCGGCAGCAGCGCCGTCGCGCCGCCGAACAGCACCGCGAAAAGATCGAGCGACACGCCGCCGAGCAACAACGGATTACGCCATACGAAGTGCAGGCCCGCGAGTATCGTTTCCGCGGTGACGGGCTCGCGCGGCGGCGGCACGTACTCGTAGTGCACGAACGCACACATGGCCGCGCTCACGCAAAAGAGCGCCGCACACGTTCCGTACACGGCATTCACGCCAACCGCGAACAGCAGTCCGCCCAGCGCCGGCCCCGCAATCACCGAAACCTGCTGGCCCACTGTGCTCAACGCCGTCGCCTTGGCAAGCAGCGACGACGGCACGAGCATGGGCAGCAGCGCCTGCTGCCCCGACATCTGGAATGGCCGTATCGCCCCGAGCAGCAGCGAAAGCCCCAGCAGCACATCGCGCGACACGGTGTGCATTGCTGTCGAAACAGCGAGCAGCGTCGCCACCGCCGCCTGAGCGCCAAGACACAGCGCAACGAGCCGCCCGCGATGCATGCGGTCCGCACAATGTCCGGCGACAAAAGTCGTGGCGAACGCGGGCACGAACTGGAATAGCCCAACGAGACCGAGATCCCATGCGCTGCCCGTCAGGTCATACATATGCCAGCTCACTGCGAGCATCAGCATCTGCTGCGCGGCGATGGAGCTGACACGAGCCGCCCAGAAGCGCGTGAACGACGCGTGGCGCAACAGTGCGTTCATACCTCGTCGACGACCATATTGCGCAGTATGCCGATGCGCGAGATTTCGACTTCCACGACGTCGCCTGCTCTCATCCACAGCGGCGGACTGCGAAATGCGCCCACGCCGCCCGTGGTGCCGGTGATGATCACGTCGCCCGGCGAAAGCTCGCAAAACGTCGAGCAGTATTCGATGAGCTGCGGCACGGGGAAAATGAGATCGTCGATCGTGGCCTGCTGCACGATCTCGCCATTGAGCCGAGTAGTGAGCGCGAGTTTCGACGGATCGCCTGCTTCGTCCGCGGTGACGAGCCAGGGCCCGAACGCACCGGTCTGCGGGAAGTTCTTGCCGGGCGTGAATTGCGACGTGTGGCGCTGCCAGTCGCGCACGCTGCCGTCGTTGTAGCACGCGTAGCCGGCGACGACGCCGAACGCATCGGCGGCACGCACATGACGCGCGGGCTTGCCTATCACCACGGCAAGCTCGCCTTCGAAGTCCAGGCGCTCCGACGCGCGCGGCCGCGTGATCGGCCCTTCGTGCGCCGTTTGCGATTGCGCGAACCGCGTAAAGAGCATTGGCTTGTCCGGCACCTCGCGTCCCGTTTCCTTCACATGCGAGAGGTAATTGATGCCGACACACAGAATCTTCGAGGGGTCAGGAATCACCGGCAGTGGTTCGACATCGCGCCACGCGAGCGTGCGGCCCGCGCGCGCAGCGTGCCTGGCGACGGCCTCCAGCGAATCGCGCTCGAGCGCTTCCTTGAGTGTAGCGCCGCATTCCGCCGCGAAGGGCGCAGCGTCGACGATCCCATCATCGGTTACGACGCCGTACGTGGCGCGCCCGGCGTGGCGAAAACTGGTCAGTTTCATCGCGAATCCAATCTTTCGAGTAGTCAGGTTTGTACACATGACCGTGGTGCTCGATTCGTGCACCCGGTTCGTTGCGGACTCAACGTTGCGGTATGCCCGCCTGCTGAATCACTTGCTGCCATTTCGCTGTGTCGCTCTGCACGAGTCGCGTCATCTGCTCCGGCGTGTCCGCGCGCGCGTCCGCGCCGAGCATCAGCATCTTCTGCTTGACTGTGGGATCGTTGAGCGCGGTCGCCGTTGCGGCGGCAAGGCGGCTCACCACCGTGTCGCTCGTTTTCGCTGGCACGCTCAGGCCGCTCCAGGATGTCGCGTCGAAGCCGGGAAAGCCGCTTTCGGCGAGCGTCGGCACTTGCGGCAAGCCCGCGAATCGCACGGGCGACGTCACCGCAAGGGCGCGCAGCGCACCGGACGACACCTGGCCGAGCGCCGACGGTATCACCTCGACCACGGCCTGCACCGAACCGCCACGCAGCGCCGACAGCACTTCGCTGGTCGTTTCGAACGGCACGATCTGTACGTCGATCCCCGCCTTCATGTTCAGCAACGACGCCGCAAGATTCTGCGTGCTGCCGGTCGATACGGTTGCGATGTTCAGCTTGCCGGGATGCGCCTTCGCGTCGTCGATGAATTCCGCCATCGACCTGTACTTCGCATGGCTGTCCACCAAAACCGCCAGGTCGAAAAACGCCACCGACGACACGTGTCTGAAGTCGCTCAGCTTGTACGGCAGATTGCGAAAGAGCACCGATGAAATATCCGCGCCATTGCCGCTTAAAAACACCGTATAACCGTCGGGTCGCGCGTGCGCCACCATCGTCGCCGAGTTGACGAAGCCCGCGCCGGGCCGGTTCAGCACGATCACAGGATGACTGACGACCTGTGCAAGCTTCTGCGCGAACACGCGCGTCGTCAGGTCCCCCGCACCACCCGCCGCGAACGGCACGACGATCGTGATCGTGCGCGACGGATAGTCGCTATCGGCATCGGCCGCAATCGCCTGCTGCCCAAACGCGAAGCACAGCGCGAAGCACAGCGCGAAAACGGCGAGCGAAGCCAGCGCACGCCGTCTTCGTTTGACTGGAACGGATCTCACTGGCTCACGCTCCCAAAACACGCGTCGTATCGTCGAACAGTTCGTCAACGGTCAAACGCCGGTCGATCAGTTTCTGATCCACGCAGTAGTCGATTGCCACCTCGATGTTGCGTCGGTTCGCCTCGAGCCCGAACGCGGGTTCGGCCTTGCCGCCCTTCGCCGCGGCCGCGCGGCGGCTTTCCTCCAGCAGACGGAACACCTCGCGCACGGCATCGGGATGCGTATCGACCAGCGACTGCTTCGCCACGATCATGTGGTTGATCTGGATAGCGTTGTTGCGCGCCTGCCAGGCGTGTGCTTGCGCGGCGGGATCGGGGAACAGCGTCTTGATGCGCGGATCGGCCTTGGCGCCGTCGCCGACGATCGCCGCGTCGATCTCGCCGTCGAGCAGCATTTGAATCAGGTCCTTGCCCTCGGCGGCGCGGCTGACATTCGGCGGATCGACGAACTCCTTCACGTGCGGCTCTTCGAACGTAGTCCACTGCACGCTCGCCAGATCGAGGCCGAAGTCGTTCTGCAAAATGCCGCGCACCCACGTGGCGGTTGTCACCGAATACGAGCGCAGGCCGATGCGCTTGCCATTGAGCTCATGGGGGGAAAGCTCGCCGCGCGCGGCGTTGTAGACGATGTACGGATGCTGGAAGCGGCCGATCATGACGGCCGGCAGCAGCACGAGCGGCTTGCCGCGCGCTTTCGCCATCAGGAACGTGACGATTGCGAGCTCGGCCACGTCGAATTCCATGTCGCGCACGACACGCTTGAAGCCGTTGTTCGCGCGCGCCACCTTCGCGAAGTCCAACGTGACGAGTTCCGACTTGACCGCGCCTGTGATCAGCGCCTCGGTGCCCGGATACGTGCCGAGCAGCATGTGCAGGGGAATCGGTTGCCTGGCGTTCACTGGGGGCTCCTTTATGCGAGGACCGGGTAGAGTTCCGCTGCAGTGCGGTTGAAGATCCATTCCTTGTCTTCCTCCGGCAGCCATTCCACTGCCTGCAGGTTGTCGGTCACAATCTCTTTCAGCGAACCGGGCGATGCCGGAAAATTCGATCCCCACGCAATGCGGTTCGCACCGAACGCCTCCACGACGCGCGGGAAGAACGATTCGGGCGTGGCCTTGCCGGCGCGCGCAAGACGAATGATCACGCTGCTCAGTTTCAGATAGACGTTCTTGTGCTTCGCAAGATCGAAGAGCGGTTCGGCATCCGGATACGGCACGCCTCCTTCGAGATTCGGGCTCATCAGGTGGTCGACGATGATACGAACCGTGGGGAAGCGCTCAATTAGCACGTTCAGCTGCGGAATTCCCGCAATGCGCGCTTGCACGCATACCGGCATATTCAGTTCTGCTGCGCACTCCCAACCCGCAAACGAACTCGGATCGGCAAGCCAGTCGCCCTGTCCTTCCATCGTGCTGCCCGCCGTGAAAAGGCGCAGCCCCGTCATTCCGCGCCCGACCCAGTAGCGAATTTTCTCGGCCGCATCCGGCGCTAGCATGTCGACCGAGCACACACCTGTGAAGCGGTCCGGATGGGCGGCGACTGCGTCGGCGCAATATGAATTGTCGAAGCCATAGCAGGTCGACGAATGCACGATGGCGGCTTTCGCGACGCCCGCGTCGTCCATCGCCGCGAGCAGTTGCCCGTACGACACCGGGCGCTCTCTGGACCAGACCGATTGTTTCCCGCCCAGTGGATTACGCGGGTATCGCTTTTCGTCGGTCGAGATGACGTGTGGATGAATATCGATGATTCTGGTCGGCATAGTGTGTCTCCTGGACAGTTTCGAAATGACAGCGCGCACCATTCCCGCATGAACACAGCGAGTTCGTTCTCGAGGAATTGGAGAGACGGCTATCGGATGAAAGAAGCGTGCGCCGCGCGCGAGGCGAAGCCTTAGCGCCGGACCTGTCCCAGGTCTACGACGCCATAGATATCGTTCAATACAACGATGTGTTCCGGGATATGTTCCAAGCAAGTCAAGCCTGCTTCAATTACCGTTCGGCAATGGGCCGCCGCCCAATGCAGCAGCTTCCTGATCCTGGTCTGCATGCTGTGTCTCCTGTTCTTGTTCCTGCCGGCCTCACCTGTCGCGCATCGCGCGCGACAGGCTAATATCAACGATCCCGATCCTGTACGACTCGGAGGATTTGCGTATCTTCATCATCCTGCCGATAAGCACGCTCGTCTATTGAAATAACGCTCTGACGCGTTAACCAGCGAGTTAATGATCCGCCCGATTCGAAGACGATTCCGGATAACGTGGCAAATCATGACTTCGCATTCCAAATTATTTTTAACGGCGAATACATGAATCATTCGTCTTTTCCCGTTAGCAGCTCAGCGTCGAGGTCGCCGCTGGAAGGCAAGGCCGGGCAGACCTCCTCGAGGCAGCGCAGCAGCAGGCTCGCGCCTGGCGCAAGTGACTTGTCGGCACGCCACACGACGCCAAGCGGCCGCGTAACAACCCTCAGGTCGAGGGGCAACACGTGGATCGGGCTCACGTCCTCGTACGAATACAGCATGTCCGCCGTGTGCAACGCAATTGCGTCGTTGATCTGGATATAAGCGCGTATCAGGTGCGTCGAAAGTGTTTCGATGTAATTGCGCGGTATCGATAGTCCGTGACGCGCGAGCGTATTCTCGATCGGCTCGCGCAGCAGTGAACCGGGCGGCGGCAGGATCCACGGAAAGCCGTCGAGATCGCGCCATTCGACCTTCTTTCTCTTCACGAGCGGGTGGTGCGGGCCGGTCACGAGCTTCAGCGGCGCGTCGAGCAGCGCCTTCTCCTGCAAGCCAACCGTGTCGGCGCGGTTCGGCAGGCGGCCGACGATCATGTCGAGGTCACCGCGGCGCAAGTCCTGCAGGAGCGAGACCATGCGCCCCTCGGAAATGGAAACATTGGTGTGCGGTGAATCGCGTTTGAGTAACGCGAGCGCTTTGGGCATGATCGTCGAGATCAGCGTGGGCAGCGCGCCGACATGGACCTTGCCCGCGCTGCCGGTTTGCAGCGCCTTGATTTCCTCGGCGGTCTGACTGAGATGACTCAGCACGGTGCGCGCCTGGCGCACGACGCATTCGCCATACGCAGTCGCCCTGAGCCCGTTGACGGTGCGCTCGAACAACTTCACACCGAGCGCACTTTCAATTTCGCCCAGCGCCTTCGACACCGCGGGGACGGTGATATACGAGTTGGACGCGACCTGCCGCAAATTACGAAAATCGTCGACGGCGACCAGAAGACGCAAATGCCGCGCCTTCAGGTTGACCGTCAAATACCAGTCCAGTTGGCTCATTGTCCCTCCGGGGCCGATTCGGGCCGAACCGCGTGCTCGCTATTTTTCGTGGCGTCCGGCCGGCGCCGCGCAATAGGCGTCCCGCTCACCACCCTGCGATTCCGCCATCTTTGGCGGGCGCGGCAATGCAACGGTGCGAGGCCTGCCAGCCGAGCGGCCTCGCAGCGCGAACCACGCCTGCAAACACAGCAACAGGAACGAAACGAGCAAGAAAGCCGCACTAATCGGTTGCTCGACGAAGATGCCGAGACTGCCGTGCGAAAGCAGCAGCGCGCGGCGGAAGTTTTGCTCGACCATGGGCCCCAGCACGTAGCCGAGCATGATCGGCGCGATGGGAAACTTCAGCGCGACGAACACGGCGCCCATCAGCCCGAACACGAGCACCTCGCCGACTTCGAACAACATGTTGTTGGTGCTGTACACACCGACCGCGATGAAGAACAGTGCGGCGGGAAAAAGAAAGCGATACGGCACGCGAAGCACGCGCACCCAGACATGGATCAGCGGAACGTTGAGCAGCACCAGCAGCACGTTGCCGATCCAGAAACTCGCAATCAAGCCCCAGAAGATATCCGGGTGGTCGCCCAGCAGTTGCGGGCCAGGCTGAATGCCCTGAATCAGCAGTGCACCGAGCAACAGCGCCATCACAGGATCGCCAGGAATGCCGAGGCTCATCGTCGGGATGAAATCGATCTGCGTCTTCGCATGCGACGACGCCTCCGGACTCGCCACGCCTTCTATGGCGCCATGACCGAAACGCTCAGGCTGCTTCGAGATCCTCTTTTCGAGCGCATAGGCGATGAACGTGGTGATGGTCGGCCCGGTGCCCGGCATGGCGCCGAATAGCGTGCCGACGCCGGTGCCGCGCACGATGGGCCAAAACGCCTGGCGCAGTTCGGCCTTACTTGGCCGCATGTCGCGCAGGCGCAGCTTCATGCCGGTGCCCACCACCTGCATGCGGTTCACGTTGCGCAGGAACTCCGCCACGCCGAACAAGCCCAGTGCCAGCGCGACCAGCTGGATTCCGTCGGCCAGTTCGGTGAATCCGAACGTGAAGCGCACCGTACCCGAAGTCGAATCCGCGCCGACCACGCCGAGCAGCAGGCCGACCACCGTCATCGCAATGCCTTTCACGCGCGACCCGCTCGACATCGTGCCACCCGCGATCAGCCCTAGCAGCATGATCGAAAAAAGCTCGGGCGGCCCGAACTTGAACGCGACGCTCACGAGCAGGGGCGACGCAAACACCATCACGACAATGCCGAACGATGCCGCCGCGAACGAGGCCACCATCGTGATACCGAGCGCGGTGCCGCCTTTTCCCATGCGGGTGAGCGGATAGCCATCCACGCAAGTCACAGCGTGCGGCGGATGGCACGGCAGATTGAGCAAAATCGCGCCGATTGCGCCACCGTACTGCGAACCGTAGAAGATGCCCGCGAGCATCAGGATGGCCGGCACCGCATGCATCGAATACGTGAGCGGCAGCAGGATGGAAATAGCCGAAAGCGGGCCCATGCCCGGCAACACGCCGATCAGGTTGCCGATCAGCACGCCCACGAACGACCAGATGAAATTGTGCGGCTCGAAGGCCACGCCAAAACCTTGCCACAAAGCAGCAAGCGACTGCCCAATCATGGCTCACCCCCACGTGAATAATGGAAACTGCACCTGCAATGCCCACCAGAACACCACCACGCACACGCAAGTCATCGCAACGGCGAGCAGCAGCGCACTGATCCACGAGTTTTGCCGGTCGCCAAGCGCCGAGATGAACACAACGGCGAACGTAGCGGGCAGCAGTCCTCCATATTTGCCGAGCACGACAAATGCGACCACGCTCCCCAGTATGCAGACCCAACCGCGCCATTCCAGCGGCGAACGCCTCTCCTTCGCTTCCTCTTCGGCTGATACCCGGTGCGCCGTGCCCGCGATCCAGACGCCGAGCAGCACGAGAATCACACCAAGCGCGACCGGGAAAAAGCCCGAGCCCATCGCGGTAAGCGAGCCGATTTGATAGCTCGTCCCTTGAACGACCGCGCCAAGGCCTATCAGCATCATCAGCGCACCGCCGTAATACTCGCGTGCGCGGACGCCAAACCAACGACGCTCACTCGTCGTGCTCATCTCGATGTCTCCTTCCCGCGAGCGCTTTTCCTGCGCCATGTGTTCTCGCCGAAGCACATTGACGTTGGATACCGAATCTGCCGCTTTCACGATCCGAATCCGCTTACCTCGTGGGGTACGTACGGCGCCTGCAATGCCGCGATTTCGTCACCCGACAGTTCGATGTCGAGCGCGGCGATCGCGTCCTGTAAATGCTGAAGTTTTGTCGCGCCGATGATGGGCGACGTCACGCCCTGTTTGTGCAGCAGCCACGCGAGCGCGATTTGCGCATAGGGCAAGCCGCGTGCGTCCGCCACCGCGCCGAGCGCCTCGACTACCTTGCGATCCTGCTCCTCGGTGGCGGAATAGATCTTCTTCGAGAACGCGTCCGTGCGCTCCCGTATCGTGGCCTCCGAGTGCCACGGCCGCGTGAGCTTGCCGCGCGCAAGCGGGCTCCACGGCATGACCGCAATGCCCTGGTCCCTGCAGAGGCCAAGCATTTCGCGCTCTTCCTCGCGATACAGCAAATTCAGGTGGTTCTGCATCGAAACGAAACGCGACCAGCCATTCAAGCGCGCCAGGTAAAGTATTTTGCTGAACTGCCACGCATGCATCGACGACGCCCCAAGGTAGCGAACCTTGCCCGCCTTTACGACGTCATGGAGCACTTCGAGCGTTTCCTCGATCGGTGTCGCATTGTCCCAGCGGTGCATCTGGTAGAGGTCGATGTAATCGGTACCGAGACGACGCAGGCTCGCGTCGACTTCGGTCATGATCGCCTTGCGCGAAAGACCGCGTCCGTTCGCGTCCTTTCGCATCGGCCAATATACTTTTGTCGCGATCACCACTTCATCGCGTCGGGCGTAGTCGCGCAGCATCCTGCCGAGCATCGCTTCGCTGGTACCCGCCGAATAGCTGTTGGCCGTATCGAAGAAGTTGACGCCCGCTTCCAGGGCGGCCTGAAAGATGGGCCGCGCTCGTGACTCATCGAGCGTCCACTCATGCGTGCCGGACTGCGGATCGCCGAAGCTCATGCACCCAAGACACAAACGCGACACCTGCAAACCGCTGTTGCCGAAATTGACGTACTTCATACGTTCACGCTCCTGATCGGTACCGCAATAGAAGGTCAGAACAAGTGATTGATACCCACTGAAAATGCCGATTGATGGGGGATGTTGTTCGGATTGAGCGTCTTGTTCGTGATGTAGCTGCCCGAAAATTTCGTGTAGTCCGCTTCGGCGTACAGCCGCGTTCGCTTCGACAGCGAATACGTCACGCTCACAATGCCTTGACTGCGTTTGCCGCCGGAATTCGGCAGATCGGTAATGTAATAAGCGCCGCCCAGGCGCATGAACGGATTCACGTCGTACGTCACGCCACCCCAATAGTTCAGTGTGCGGACATCGGCAGCCGGTTCAGCCGAGTTCTGGTTTTCGTTCATATAGCCGCCTGCAAAACGTAGCGAGCCGAACACCAACTCCGCACCGAATGCGACAAAGTTGTCGGGTTGATAGACGTTGTTCACCTGGACGGTGCGATATTCGTACACTCCGCCGACATTCAGCCAGCCCGATTTGTACTGCATGCCCACCCCGCGTGCCGACCCCGCGTTGAAGTCACCCGCTACACCGCCAAACGAGTTTTCCGCACGGAAGTTCACCGGTCCGTAACTGCCGATGTATTTCACATCGTTATTGAAACGGAAGCCGTCCGTGGCGGGCGTGACCGGCGTGATCGACGGATACGAGAAGTTAAACGGATCGTAGTCGTAGATGATGTCGTGCGCGACGGTGTACTGACGCCCGAGATTCACCGTACCGAACCAACCGCTCATGCCGAAATACGCGCCCCGGTTGAACAGCACTCCCGAGGTATTGTCCAGCGCGCCGTTGCCAAGGTTGAAGCCGCTTTCCAGCTGGAAGTGCACGTCATAGCCGCCGCCCAGGTCTTCCCTGCCGACGAAGTCGAGGCGGTTTGACGTGAAGAGGCCATTGGAATTCATCGAGAATGCGGAGCCGGCTTTCGAATTCGTATAGCGAATGCCACCATCGATCGCACCCGCGAGCGTGACGCTCGTTTGCGCGTGGGCTGCACCCGCAAGCGGCGCGAGGGCCGCAAGGAGCGCAATCCTGCGCATTTTTGGCCTCCCGGCCGGTATATCGGCTTGCTCCGTACTCGTCGTCGCGCTCTGCATCGTTTGTCTCCGAGATCGTTCTTTTCGTTGTAAGCGCGAGCTTGCGGGCGAAAGACCACCCATCGTGCATCCGCTGCGCGCCATGCATGGCTGCCAGCCATGACGGTTTCGCTACACCTTCATCCTGCTGTACACCTTGTGCGCATTGCCGCTAAAAATCTTTTCCTTGTCCTCGCCTGAGAGCCACGGAACCTGGTCGATATAGCGGCGCGTGTCGTCGAAGTAATGGCCGGTCTCCGGATCGATGCCGCGTACCGCACCCACCATCTCGGATGCAAAGAGGATGTTGTCCGCCGGAATGACCTTCGTGAGGAGGTCGATGCCTGGCTGGTGATACACGCAGGTATCGAAGTAGACGTTCTCGAGCAGCAACTCTTTCAAGGGGGGAAGTCCCATGTCCTGCGCAATGCCGCGATAGCGGCCCCAGTGATAGGGCACCGCGCCGCCGCCATGGGGGATCACGAAGCGCAGCGTTGGAAAGTCCTTGAAGATGTTCGACGTGAGGAACTGGACGAATGCTGTCGTATCGCCGTTGATATAGTGCGTAGCTGTTGCGTGGAAATGCGGATTGCACGAGCCGCTCACGTGAATCATGGCAGGCACATCGAGTTCCACCATCTTTTCGAACAACGGATACCACCAGCGGTCGAAAAGAGGCGGATCTGACCAGTGGCCACCCGAGGGGTCGGGATTGAGATTGCAGCCGATGAATCCGAACTCCTCGACACAGCGCACGAGTTCCGCAATACAGGTGTCGGGCTTCACGCCGGGACTTTGAGGCAACTGGCATACGCCGACAAAGTTCTCCGGATACAACTCACACACGCGATGAATCAGCTCGTTGCAATGCTCTGTCCAATGGCGGCTCGTCGTTTCATTGCCGATGTGATGGCCCATGCCGACGGCGCGCGGCGAAAAGATCGTACGATCCGTGCCGCGCTCGCGTTGGATTTTCAGTTGCGCGTTTTCGAGGCTCTCGCGAATCTCGTCGTCGCTGATCTTGAGGTCGCCTTTCGCGGGCTCAGGGTGCTGGCCGCACAAACAGCCAATCTGGTGCTTGCGAAAGTCGTCCAGTTGATGGGGCGCCGTCGTGTAGTGCCCGTGACAATCGATGATCATGCCAGTCTGTCCTTCTGGTTGGAGCCGCTGAATGCAGGTGCCTGGATCAGGCTTGCGGATCGACGAACAACTCGTCGACGCTGTAATGCCTGGGCAATAGACCCTGCTGATATGAGTACTTGATCAGCGCCTCGATCGCCGGCCGGTTCGGCGCGATACCAAGCGGCAACGGGTCCCCCACTATTTCCGCCATCGCCTGGTAGTGGTGGTCGATATCCGTTTCGACGATGCCCTGATCGAGCTGGTCGAGGTACAGCGCCTTGGCTTTGACGAACCCGTCGAAGAGCGACTTGGCTAGCCACGGGTGCGCTGCGAGCAACGCATCCTTCACGACGATCAAACCGTGCGTCGGATAAATGCCGGTGCGCCGGTACCAGTCCTTTTCCGTGGCCACAGTGTCCGGGAACATCTCGCGATAGTCCGGTGCCGGCTCCGCCGCGTCCCAGCCTGCTTTGGGCGCACCTGAACGGCCGATGCCCGCGGGTCCCGTGAAGGCGGCCTGCAAGGCACCCTCGGCCATCATGCCGACGAGCGACTGTCCGGGCGGCGCATGCACGACGTTCGACGGCAAACGCAGCGACGTCACGTGCTCCTCGTCGTCCACCACCCACGTCACTTTCGAAATATCGACATCGCAGTCGTTCTGCAAGATGCCGCGTGTCCAGATACCGGTCGAGACCGAGTACGCGCGCACGCCTGCCTTTTTGCCTTCGATATCCTTGGGGTTGCCAATGCCCGCATCGCTCCGATACACGAAGCCGCCATGATGAAAGCGACGAAATACGAACACCGGCAACGCCTTGAACGGCGCACCCGCTGCACGCGCGATCATGTAGGTTGCGGGCGCCATTTCGCACACGTCGAATTCGACGTCCCGCACCATGCGGCGAAACGCAGCGATGATCGGATTGATTTCGACGAATTCGGGCGCGACACCTTCGATCGGCGCGCGACCGTCTTTCAGCGCTGCCGTGTGTCCATATGTGGCGATCGCTATCTTTAGCGGTAATTTTTCGGTCGTTCCGTTGGGCATGTTTGTTCCTCTATCAGGAATGAGTAATGCGGTATGCCGATTCGCGGCACACTGCGTCGATTTCGCTCGAAGTAATACGGAGTACTATCATTTTTGGCCGGTTCGTTTTCGGCGGACCAGCATCTTTCAGGCGTTCATTGACGGGGAATGCCTGCCTTCTCGATGACGCCCTTCCACTTCGCCTCGTCGGACTGGACGCGGGCGGTCATTTCCGCAGGCGTGCTCGCCTGCGCTTCTGCGCCGAGATCGAGCAGTTTCTTCCTCACGTCGGGCGACGAAACCGCGGTGGCCACGTCCTTGGCCAGCGCATTGACAACAGCGTCTGGCGTATTGCCGGGCAGGCTCAGGCCATTCCATGAGGTCGCTTCGTAACCCTTCAAGCCCGCTTCATTGAGCGTCGGCACATCCGGCAGGCCAGAGAAGCGTTTGCTGCTCGTCACGGCGAGCGGAACCAGCGCCTTCGCGGTAATCTGTCCAATCACCGATGGCATGATTTCGAATGCAGCCTCGACTTCACCCCCACGCAGGGCCGTGACAACCTGACTCGTCGAGTCGTAGGGAACGACCTGGGCGTCGATGCCCGCCATCGACTTGAATAAGTCCGCAGCAAGATTCTGCGTGCTGCCGGTGGCGATCGTGCCGATATTCATCTTGCCGGGGTGCGCTTTTGCGTAGGCAATCAACTCTGCAACCGACTTGTAGGGCGAATTTGCGTTGACGAGCAGCACGAGATCGAAGGTAGAGATCGTCGACACGTGCTTGAAATCGCTCATCTTGTACGGCAGGCTTTTGAATAGCTGCGTGGCGACTGCGGTTCCGTTGCCGAGCAGAAACGCTGTGTAGCCGTCGGGCTTGCCATGCGCGACCAGTGTTGCCGAGTTGACGAAGCCCGCGCCGGGGCGATTGAGGATGATGACGTTCGCTTTCGTGAGCTGCGTCATTTTCTGCGCGAAGACGCGGGCGGTGAGATCGCCCGCGCCGCCGGGTCCGTAGGGCACGACAATCGTGACCGTGCGGCTTGGGTAGTCGTCGGCAAACGCGTTGAGTGATGAAGAAATGCACAGCACGGCAGTACACAGCCGCAGATAGCGCGCTATCTCGCGAGGCATGTCGTCTCCTGATCTGTGGGTGCGGCCGTCTCGGACCCGCACTTTTGTTTTTCACCTGAAGTACCGGCACGGCAGCACGATCCCGCTTCCTTTTACGCAACGTATTAAACGTCGCCGGAAGGGGATTGCGCACGGATAACCTCATATTGCCGATGAAGTTTCGCGGCGCTATCCCGTTGCAGGACTGCTTTCCGTGGAAACATCCTCTCATCGGGACTCTGCAGCGTCCATTGAATAAAAACCGCGCCGAGTTAACCGTTCGGTAAACTCTGATGTCGTTACGCGTGCAATGCATTCAGCCCCTTTGCGCCGTCCAGCAAGCGCTTGCGGAATTTGTGCAGGCGCGCATCAGGCATCCGGCGCACTGAGGGAAACGGCGGCGCGCCAGGTAAAGTACTGATCGGGAAACGCCGTGAACTTCGCGTTGCGTGCTAAAGACGCTGGCTGCCACGTGAACGGATCGACTGGCGCACGCCATTCAGCGTTCGCCTCGAAAACCATCATGTGAAAACCCTTAACTTAGTCAAAATTTATGTCCGGTGGTGCAATTCATATTAGGGCGCTAGCTTGCGGCGCACGTAAGCTAGCGCACAACCTGCAAAAAGCTTGACGTCTGGAGACACGGCAAGTCCGCTATCGTCGATACGCTTCACCCACCGGGAAACGACGACGAATATCCATTCGAGGCACGTTTTGAACGGTCGGCCACGCCTGGCCCGTTCGAAACAGTTGGGTTTTCAGAACCAGCCTTAAAGGAACACCGTGATGGGTCTTTCCATAAAATCGCGATTGGCAGCGACCATGGGTTTGTTATCCGCGTTGCTGCTCACTGTCGGGATCATTGGCATTGCCGGCATGACCTACAGTAACGACGGCAATCTCGATACTTACACCAACAAACTACCGAGTGCCAATTTCATTGGCGACGCCGAACTCAGCCTGCAGCGTGAGCGCACGGCACTGCTGCGAGGCGCCAGCGACGTCTCTTCGGATGACAACATCCGGCAGACTGTCGAGCACGAGAAAAACTTTCGCGCCATGGCTCGCAAGGCCCTCAATGGGTACATGAAGTTGCCGCACTCCGCACGCGAATCCGAACTCGCGCGCGAGTTGATGGTTCAGCGCACGGCAATGGACCAGGGCCTCGACGAGTTTGCGCAAGCTCTGATGGCCAAGGATAGCGCTCGCATTATGAGAGCTGCGCTGGAAAACAACACCCTATACGGCAAATATCACAGCAGCAGCGCCAGTTTGCGCGAGTTGCAGGTGAAGGAAGCCCAGGAAGCATTCGAAACCCAGCAGCACTGGTATGCCGTGTTGCGTGTCGTTGCCATGGCTTCGCTGGCGTTAGGGTTGGCAACTGCCGTCGGCAGTTTTTTGAGTTTGCGTCGCGCCATCTCTCAGCCGCTCGCGGAGGCGCTCGCTCACTTCGAGCACATTGCACAGGGCAATCTGACGCGCGCCGTCGAGGTCAAATCGCACGACGAGATGGGCCAATTGCTACGCGGCATCGCGGACATGCGAGAGCGCTTGCGCCAGACCGTTCGCGGCCTGCGCCTGGGCAGCGAGGCCATCGCATTGGCCAGCGGCGAACTCGCGGCGGGCAACCAGGACCTGTCAGCACGCACTGAAGAACAAGCCGCTTCGCTGGAGGAAACCGCGGCGAGCATGGAAGAATTGACCGCTACCGTCAAGCACAATGGTGACAGCGCGCACGAGGCGCGACAGATGGCGTCCACCGCGCGTGACGTGACGTTGGCCGGCAGCCGGTTAGTGGCACAAGTGATCGAGACCATGAGCGGCATTAGCGATAGCGCGGTCAAGATTAACGATATCACCAGCATGATCGAGAGCATTGCATTTCAGACCAATATCCTTGCCTTGAATGCCGCGGTGGAAGCCGCGCGCGCCGGCGAAAACGGCCGCGGATTCGCTGTCGTGGCGTCGGAGGTCCGCTCGCTGGCGCAACGTTCGAGCACGGCGGCAAAGGAAATCAAGGACCTGATTGGCACGTCGGTCGAGCGTGTGCAAATGGGTAGCGAACTGGTCGTTCGTAACGGCAATACGATGGAGCAGATAAGTCTAACCATCCAGCGCGTTTATGACGTCGTCGGCGAAATTGCCGCGGCTTCGCAGGAGCAAAGTCGCGGCATCGAGCAGGTGAATCAAGCGATTGCGCAGATGGACAGCGTCACTCAACAGAACGCCGCGCTAGTCGAGCAAGCCGCGGCTGCCGCCATGTCGCTGGAAGACCAGGCGAGCAAGTTGCGCGAAATCGTGAACGGCTTCACGACAGACCAGGAGGCCGATGAAGCGTGCACGGAACTGGCACGCGCGCCTGCGCGGTTGGCGCCGTTCGCGTTGGCGTGAAACCGCACGGAAAGCTTGAACGGCGTCACATAGCGCGCCGCCTTGGCGAACAACCGGTTCAATCCATAACACCGCTCATATTCTCTTCAACTGGGGAAGTCAGTACGGTACTCATCGTCGGTGGCTGGCCGCGCAAAGAGTGCGACGGCGCCGCCAAACATGACGCAAAACATGACGCAAGCAAGTCAAATGAAATGCAGATGCTGCGCAATTCCGGGCCTCACGAATCGCTCTGATAGTGCGCCGCATCCGCCTGCTACGCTTCGCGCACACCCTCGTTGACTTTCGGCGCCCATTTCCGCTGGAGCAACACCACGGTGCTCGTGGCCCCTAGAAGGAGGAATACGAAAATGGCCAACATGGGCAGCGTGTAACTGCGCCCGACATGCAGCAACCAGCCCGAGAGACTGGCCGAAACGCCACCTGCAAGACTGGTGGCCACCTGCTGCAAGCCCGTGTTCAAACCCACCGCCTGCCTGGGGATCAAGGTGAGCTTGACGAGCGCAAGATTGTTCGCGGTAACGAGGCCCAGAAGCGAAAGGGAGACGATGTTCCAGAACAATGCCATTTGCGGCGAGGGCGCATAAGCGCCCAATAAAACGGTCGTGCCGCTGATAAAGCCAGCCACGATAAACGACTTACGCACCACGACCGCATCATGACCGCGCGCGATCAACCGGTCCGCCGCCCAGCCCGCCAGCGCGGCCACAATGGCGATGCCAGCAAAACTAAAGAAGGTGTAAAGTCCCGACTGCTGCAGTGAGAGCCCGCGTTGTTCGACCAGATACGCCGGCATCCACGTCATGCAATAAAACACGAAATAGCTGTAGCAGAAGTTGGTGATCAAGCCGCCCCACACCACCGGACTCGACAACAGATTGCCAAGCGGAACCGAGGCCGCCCGGCGCTTGGCCACTGCAAGCTCGGCCCTGGACGGAAAATCATTGTTGAGCATCACCTGCCACGGCAGCAGCCACACCAGGCCGGCAAGCCCGGTCACGACGAACATGGTCTTCCACGAACTGATGGCGATCAGCCACGCCGCAATCGGCGCGCCGAGCGCGGGGCCCATCTTGCCGCCAATCGAGTAAATGCCGAGCGCCGTGCCCTTGTGCGCCTCGTCGAAGTTATTGGCAAGATAGCGGTAGGTGGCGGGCACCACCACGGCCTCGGCCACGCCGATCAGCAGACGCACGAGGATCAGCGCGGACAGCGTGGTCACGATGCCTGTCGCCGCGGCGGCGAGGCACCACAGCAGGAAGCAGACCGTGTACGGCCATTTCACGCCATAGCGGTCCACTACCCAGCCCATGGGCATCTGCAGCAGCCCGTAGGACCAGAACATGGCGGAGCCGAGCCAGCCGCGCTCAACGTGCGTCAGCGCGAACTCGTGCACGAATTGGCGGTCGGCGAGCGCCGCCGACATGCTGGTTCGGTCTACGAAGGAAATCATCAACCCAAGCGCGAGCAGCAAGAGAATGCCCCAGCGATTTTCCTGGCGTGCTGCTTTGTGTACTGTGATGTCCACCTGATCGTCTCCGTTGACTGCCCTGCTTCACTCGACCCAAACGTTCGACGCTTTAGCCAAGGCTGCCCGTCACATCGTCGAACAACTCGTCGACAGACAGACGGCGCGCAATGATCTTCTGATCGAGCGCCCAATCGATCGCCAGTTGCAGACCCTTGCGGTTCGCCTCCAGCCCGATCGGCGGAAAGATCGCCGGCACGCCTTCAGCAAGCGAGCGGCTTTCCACGATCATGCGGTACAGCTCACGGACAATGTCCGGCCGCGCTACCGACAGATCCTCGTGCACCGCGAACATGTGGTTGATCGGCACGACACCCGTGCGCGAGAACCAGTCCTTGGCGGCCGCGTGCGCGTGCGGCACCAGGGTGCGCACGCGGTCGTCCTTCGGCATGTCTTCGCCAAGCAGCGCGGCGGCAAGCTCGCCCTTGAGCATCATTTCCGGAATCGACGAACCTGCCGGCAGGCGCTGGCAATTTTGCGGATCGCTGTATTCGGCCAGATGCCCGTCGCCCAGCGTCATCCACGTCACCTTGTCGAGGTCGACGCCGCATTCGTGACGCAGAATACCGCGAATCCACAATGCGGTCGTTTGCGTGTAGGTGCGAACGCCCACCTTCTTGCCTTCGATATCCTTGGGATCGAGGTGGCCGAAGTCGATGTTGTAGCCGGCGCAGTGGTGCTGGAAGCGTCCGGAAATCGGCGCCGGCAGCAGCACGTACGGCTTGCCGTAGGCCTTGGCCTGCAGGAACGTGACGATGGCGAGTTCGCCGGCGTCGAACTTGTCCTCGCGCACCATCGCTTTGAAGCCATTGTGCGCCGGCGTCGGCCCGCAGAAGTCCAGCGTCACGAGATCCGATGCTACGCGCCCATCGCGCATCGCCTTCGTTACCGCGTATTCGGCCAGATTGGTGCGCAAGGTCGGCACGCCTCTCAGCGTCGTTGTCATGAATGGCTCTCCTGATGCTTGTATCGTGTGAATCGCGCGTGGAAACCCGTTACAGCCGAACCTCGATGAGGCACGGGCCCGGCTCGCGCGTCGAATCGACCATTGCCTTGTGGAAGTCTTCCGCCGTCTCGACGGCAATGCCCGGCACGCCCATGCTCTTTGCCATCGCCAGCCAGTCGATGCGTGGCTTGTCGATGTCGATCATGGACAGCGCGCGCGCGCCCGGCGTGCCCGCGCCCATGTTGGCGTACTCGGCCTTGAGAATGGCGTAGCTGTTGTTGGCGAAGATGATCGTCGTAACGTTCAGGCCCTCGCGCGCCTGGGTCCACAGCGACTGGATCGTGTACATCGCGCTGCCGTCACCGACCATGCAGAACACGCGCCGGTCCGGGCAAGCGAGCGCGGCGCCCGTCGCCACCGGCGTCGAGTAGCCGATCGAGCCGCCCATGTTGTTGATGAGGTCGTGCGGCCGCGCGCCCATCGTCAGGCTCATGGACTCGCGGCCCGTGGTGAGCGATTCGTCCACGACGATGCAGTCCTCGGGCAAGGCGGCAGCCAGCGCGTGGGCGATGCTCGTGGGGTTGAGCGCGCCCGTCGGCACCGGCGTTTCGATGTGCGCCTGCACGTGCGCCGTGGCGCCGGCGGCGCCGAGTGCCTGCAGCAGCATGTCGAATGCGAGTTCGCTGTCCTCGTCGGCTTCGACGAGCGCGTGCACCAACGTGCCTTCGGCCTTGAGCAGGCTCGGCTTGTCCGGATATGCGAAGAAGGCCACGGGCTCGGTCGTCTCGACCGTCACGATGTGCTTGAAGTCCTTGAGAAACGCCGTGGCCTGCGGCACTGCATAAGGAATGCGCGCAATTGGCACGCGACCCGCACCGCGCTCGATGCGTGCGGTGAAGAACTGCGAGCCCAGCCGCGCGCCGGTTGCCGCAGCCACGCGGCCTGCTTTCTCGAGTGCCACGCCGCGCGTTGCCTTGTTGGCGAGGATGATCAGCGTCGGCTCGCCGGAGCGCAGCACGCGGGCGACATGTTCGACGCGCGCAGCGCACGGCGTCCTGCGACGCGTCGCGCCCGTTGGCGGCAACACGGGCTGCACCGCCGAGCGCTGCCATGAAGTGTCGCCGGGCAGGATCAGGGTGGCGATCTGCCCCGGATGCTCGCTGGCCTTCGCCACCGCCTGCGCGGTATCCCACGCGACGGTGTCCGCCGATTCGGCGCGGCGCACCCAGTGGCTCAGCGGCCGCGCAAGGCCCTCGATGTCCGAGGTCAGCGGCGGGTCATACTTGAGATGCGACACCGAATGCTCGCCGACGACATTGACCATGCCCGACGACGCGCGCTTCGCGTTGTGGATGTTCGCGAGGCCGTTCGCAAGGCCCGGGCCCAGGTGCAGCAGCGTCGAGGCCGGCTTGTCCTTCATCCGGTACCAGCCATCGGCGGCGCCGGTCGCCACACCTTCGAACAGGCACAGCACGCTGCGCATCCCCGGATTGTTGCCCAGGGCGGCGAGGAAATGCATCTCCGACGTGCCGGGATTCGCAAAGCAGATGTCGACGTCCTGATCGACCAGCGTCGCAACGAGACTTTCGGCGCCGTTCATCAATAGCCTGCCATGTCGCGAGCGAGGCCGACCACGCCATAAGTGCGCTGCGGCGCCGATATCAGGAAGCGGTAGCCCTCTTCGCTCAAGCGCCGATGGTTCCTGGCCGTGACGTGCGGATGGCCCACGATCACGTTGTGCTTCTTGCAAGTCTCGATGATCCGGCGCATGGCGTCGATGACTTCAGGGTGCTCGTACTGACGCGGGAAGCCCAGTTCCTGGCTGAGGTCGCCTTCACCGATCAGGATGAAACCGATACCGGGGACGTTGGCGAGAATGTCGTTGAGGTTCTCGATTGCCTGCGTGCTCTCGCACATCAGGCCCACGAGTATCTCGCCCTCGGGAACGAGCGGCCACACGTCTGCCTTCCTGTAGTAGTCGGCCATGCTGAGGCCCCAGTAGCGCGCCGCGTTGGCAGGGCCGTCACCACGCACCCCCTTCGGCTCGTAAAGCGGCGCGTTTTTGGGCCGGGCATAGCGGCACGACGCAACCGCGTTATACGCTTGCTCGACGGTCGCTACGTGCGGCCAGATCACGCCGTAGGCGCCGCGATCCAGAACCTGCTTGGCAAAGCTCTGGTTCATCTCGACGCCGTTGGCCGGAATGCGCGCAACCGGCGTGACCTGTGTCGCCACCGAGCCCGACTCCGCGATCTGCTTGCGGTTGAGCATGTATTGCAGCGCATCGCCGAGCGCGGCCACGTCGTACGGGTTGTGCTCCATCTCGAAGACAATCCCGTCATAGGGCGAGTCGCTCATCTCGATGGCGGTCTGCTTGTCGAGCTTCGAGAAGGCCGCGTGCGCGGCCTTTCCCGACTCGAACGCGCGGATGATGCTGTTCAGGCGGTTCGTGGACATGTGAATCTCTCTTTCTCGCTGCGCGGCGGCGCGTCTGGCGCCCGCTCGCGCGGTTAGCAATGTTCGGCTAGCTCAGGGCCGGGTACAGCTTCTGCGCTGTCTTGCCGAAGATCCAGGCGCGGTCTTCCTCGCGAAGGCATGCGAGGCCCGCTTGTGCCGTCGCGAGGATCTCCTTGAGCGTGCCGGGCGAAGTCGGGAAGTTCGAGCCCCACGCCATGCGCTGCGCGCCGAAGGTTTCGACGAGACGCGGAAAAAACGTTTCCGCGCTGGCCTTTTCCTTCTTCACGTCGCCGAAAATGCGCGGCGTGAGCTTCAGGTAGATGTTGGGCAGATCGGCCAGTGCGAAGAGGCTTGCGGCATTCGCATAGGGGGCCCCGTCGAGCACGTCGGGGCGGCCCAGGTGATCGAGGATGATGTTCACGCCCGGAAACCGTTCGGCCAGCATGCGCACCTGCGGCAGCCCGATGGGCCCCGTCTGGATGCACATCGGCAGTTTCAGTTCAGCGAGCCTCTCCCACGCCTTGAAAGACTTCGGGTTGTCGAGCTCGCCGGGATCGAAGTCCCGGGTCGAGCCGCCGGTGAAGATACGCAGGCCCGCAAGCCCCTTGTGCGTCCAGCCCCGGATCACGGCGGGCACGTCGTCGGCCAGCATGTCCACGGAGCCCACGGCCACGAGACGGTCCTTGTACTGGCTGCAGCCGTCGACCACGTAGCTGTTGTCGAAGCCGTAGGTCGTCGACGAGTGCACGACAGCCGCTTTCGCCACGCCCGCTTCGTCCATCGCCTCGATCAGCGCTTCGACGGTATTGGGGCGCTCCTGCGACCAGTCCGAGCGCTTGCCGAACAGCGGCGCGGGCGGGTAGCGCTTCTCATCGTCCGAGATGATGTGAGGATGAATGTCGATGAAGTTCATTGCGTCCTTCCGGCTATCGGCTCCATTACAGTGTCTTTGACTTGAGAAGTGCGTCGAGGCGCGGATAGACGCGGCGCGCATTGCCCTCGAAGATGGCGTGCCGGTCGGCGTCGCTCAACGCGGAGCAGGCGTCGATATAGCGCCGGGTGTCGTCGAAGTATTCGCCGGTGTCCGGATCGCGCCCGCGCACGGCGCCGATCATTTCCGAGCCGAACAGGACATTGCCCGTCGGCACGACCTTGGTGAGTAGCTCCACGCCCGGATGGTGATACACGCAGGTGTCGAAGAAGATGTTGTTCAAGAGTCCTTCGAGAGGACGATCCATCATTTCCAGCGACATGCCGCGATAACGGCCCCAGTGATAAGGCACCGCGCCGCCGCCGTGCGGAATCACGAAGCGCAGCGTCGGGAAGTCCTTGAACACATTACCCTGCAGCAACTGCATGAAAACCGAGGTGTCGGCGTTCAGGTAGTGCGCGCCGGTGCCGTGATGACACGGGTTGCACGAAGCGGCAACGTGGATCATGGCGGGCACGTCGAGATCGCACAGCGCTTCGTAAAGCGGGTACCACTCGCGGTCTGTCATCGGCTTGCCGGTCCAGTAGCCGCCGCTCGGGTCTGGATTCAGATTGCAGCCGACGAAGCCCATCTCCTCGACACAGCGGCGCAGCTCGGCCACGGAATTTTTCGGCGGCGCGAGAGGCGACTGCGGCAGCTGGCATACGGGCACAAAGTTGTCCGGGTAGATGTCGCATACGCGGCGCACGAGGTTGTTCGAGACCTCGGCCCACTCGAGGCTCGTGCGCTCGTTGCCGAGGTGGTGGCTCATGAGGCCCGCGATTGGCGAGAACAGCGTGAGATCGCCGCCGCGCTCTTTCTGCAGGCGCAACTGGCCGTTGCCCACGCCTTCGCGGATCTCGTCGTCGCTGACGTGCGCGCCCGAGAGCGGCGGCGCATTAGCCGGATCGTTGGCGGAATCGATCTGTTTGGCGCGCCAGTTACGAAACGACGCGGGAACGGTCGTGAAGTGACCGTGGCAATCGACGATCATTTTTTCTTCCGTCGGATGTTCAAGCGCGGGGATCGACGAACAGCTCGCTCAGGGACATGCGGCGCGGCGTAAGGCCCTGCTTGAACGCCGTGGCTTCGAGCGCTTCGATGGTCCTGCGGTTTTCCTCGATGCCGTAGGGAAGCGGATCGTTGCCCACAATCTTTTGCAGTTCTACGTACTTCATGTTCTGCTTGTCGGTCAGCTCGCCCGCGTTGAGCCTGGCGAGCCAGTCCTTCTTGGCCCTGTCGAACGCGTCGTAGATCGACCTGGCCACCCACGGATGCTCGGCCAGCACCGAGTCCTTTACGACGATGGTGCCGTGCATCGGGTAGATGCCGGTGCGCGCGTAGTATTCGGCTTCCAGTTCGGCTGCGTTCGGGAACATGTCGGGATAGTCGGCCTCGACTTCCTTCCAGCCGCCATTCGGGTCACCCGTTCGGCCGATGCCCGCGTTGCCGTGAAAGCCCGCGACGAGTTCGCCCTTGGCCATCATTTCGGCAAGCGAAGTGCCCTTTGGAGCGTGGATCACGTTCGGCGGCAGTTCGAGTTGCGTGACGTGCTCCTCGTCGTCCACCACCCACGTCACCTTCGACGAATCGAGACCGAAGTCGTCGATCAGCATCTGGCGCGTCCATGCACCGGTCGTCACCGAATACGCGCGCACGCCGACCTTTTTACCCTCGAGGTCCTTGGGCGATTTGATGCCGGCGCCCGGACGCACCAGCAGCCCGGAATGATGGAAACGGCGGAGCACGAAAATCGGCAGCGCGACAAAGGGAGCGCCATAGGCACGCGCGATGATGTAGGTTGTCGGCGCCAGCTCGCATACATCGAACTCGACGTCGCGGACCATGCGGCGGAACGCGCCGATTTGCGGGTGCACCGTGATGAATTCGGGATCCACGCCCTCGATAGGAATGGAACCATCACGGACCGCAGCGGTATGGGGATGCTCGGCGATAGCGAGCTTGAGGTGGACCTTCTTGGTCAATTTAGTCTCCTTGGACCTGGGCAATCGAATCAGCCTCTTATCGCTGCGTCATGCCCACTGCGGGGCCGTTACATGGCGATTCAGGCGATCTCGTTCAGTGAATGATCTTTCCGTGCCGCTTTTCCGTCTATTGAATAAACCTGCGGGTGCATTAACCATTCGGTAAAACGGCGGCGGGTTGCCTTGACTGGCGTGGAGCGTGAGGTACGTCGGGTTGACGATGCGCGTGCGTCGTCCTTGCCTGCCGCGCCTGCGCATTGTTTGATGATTCGGTTAGGTTGACTGAGCGGCTAAGCCACACGGCGCGCTCAGCGCGCCTGCGCAGGCGCATGGGGTTTGCCCTGCCTGGCCGTTGGCGCCGTCACCGCGCGTGCAGCCGTGCCAAGGTCCGATTGAAGCCGTTCGGCGGCCTCCTCGAGGCACGACAGCATGAGCTGCGCGCCAGGCGTCAATCCGCGAATGCGATTCCACAGCACGCCGGCCGGCCGCAGCAGGCGGGGCAGACTTAACGGAAGCGTGTGCAGCGCATGAACGTTGTCGCCGCCAGGCGTACCCGCCATCACGGCGATAAAGTCGGAAATCTGCAAATGCGCGCGCGCAACGTGAATCGAGAGCGTTTCGATGTAGTTGTTGGTCAACGGCACATCATGCGCTACGAGCGCGCGCTCGAGCGGGTCGCGCAGTATCGAACCGAGCGGCGGCAATATCCAGGGAAAGGGCCGCAGATCCGCCCATGTCAGCGTCTTCCTGCGAGCGAGCGGGTGGTGCCGGCCCGTCATCAACGTCACCGGCTCCTCGAGCAGTTCCTTCTCCTCGAAGCTGCCGAGTGTGTCCGGCGGCGGCAGGCGCCCCACCACGAGGTCGAGATGACCTTGCCAGAGTTCCGGCAGCAGCAGCGCGGTCGTTCCTTCCGTCACCATCACGTTGGTGCCCGGCGAGCGCTGCTTGAGCAGGCTCAGCGCCTGCGGCAGCAACACTGAACCCGAGGCGGGCAGCATGCCGATATGGATCTTGCCCTCGGATCCCGAACTCAGCGCCTTCAACTCGTCGCGCGCCTGATTCAGGATGGTCAGCATTTCCCGCGCATGACGAATGAGGCAATCGCCATACTGCGTGGGCACGAGCCCCTGCACCGTTCGCGAAAACAGCGTGAGGCCAAGGCCGCGTTCGAGTTCGGCCAGCGACTTCGAGACAGCCGGCACGCTCACATGCGTGACATCGGCGACCTGGGTCAGGTTGCGGTAGGTGTCGATCGTCACGAGCAGGCGCAAGTGGCGCGCCTTCAGGTTGATCTGCAGGTACCAGTCGAGAGCTGACACGTCGTGTACCTCCGCGGTTGCGCGATTTCATGGAAGCAACGTTCGCGGGCGGCGGCACATTGTGCGATGCGCGCCCCGTCCGATCCTTCGCGTGAGTCCCTGGCTCGAGCGCGTGCAGCGTCATGCAGCAGAACGAATGATCGCCCCAGTTGCGCTGGCCCCGGAAAGCGCCGACATAGACGATCGGCATGATCGAGTGAACGCAGTGAAATTCTGCCAGCCCACCGATGTGGGTCAATTGAGAAAATCTGCGCTGAGTTTGAGCAATTGGTTAAGGCGCAGCGGGGGTTAGCGCTGGAGTCGGGCTTGCCCGCGTGGCAATGCGGGCTCAAGGCGGGATCCTTGGAAAGACGCCTACTGTGTAGCGGAACCCTTCGCGGCGAGACGTTGCGCGGCCTCTTCGAGGCAAGCCACCATGAGTTGCGCGCCTGGCGTGAGGCCGCGATTGCGGTTCCAAAGCACGCCTGCCGGACGCAGGAGCCGCGGCAAGCTCAGCGGCAGCGTATGGAGCGGCTGCGCGGGATCGTTGGCGGGCGTGTCGGCCATCACGGCGATGAAATCCGAGACCTGCAAATGCGCGCGCACCACGTGAATCGAAAGCGTTTCGATGTAATTGGTGGTCAACGGCACGCCGTGCGCTTCGAGCGCGCGTTCCAGCGGGTCTCGCAATATCGAGCCAGGCGGCGGCAAGATCCACGGATAAGCATGCAGGTCCGACCAATTCAGGGCGTTCCTGCGTGCCAATGGGTGATGACGGCCTGTCACCAGCGTGACCGGGTCCTCGAGCAATTCCTTCTCCTCGAAACTGCCGAGCGTATCCGGCGCGGGGAGGCGGCCCACCACCAGGTCAAGATGGCCTTGCCAGAGTTCGGGCAGGAGCGAAGCCGTCGTGCCTTCGACCACCACCACGTTGGTGCCGGGCGAGCGCTGCTTGAGCAGGCTGAGCGCCTGTGGCAGCAATACGGAAGCCGAGGCAGGCAGCATGCCGATGTGGATCTTGCCCTCGGTCCCGGAACTCAGGGCCTTCAACTCGTCGCGAGCTTGATGGAGGATGGCCAGCATGTCCCGCGCGTGGCGAATGAGGCATTCGCCATACGGCGTGGGGACAAGACCCTGCGCAGTGCGCGAAAAGAGCGTGAGTCCAAGCCCCCGTTCGAGTTCGGTCAGCGCCTTCGAAACGGCTGGCACTGTCACATGGGTAACTTCTGCCACCTGAGTCAGATTGCGGTAGGTATCAATTGCCGCAAGAAGGTGTAAATGCCGTGCCTTCAGGTTGACCTGCAGGTACCAGTCAAGCTCCGACACGTCGCTCACCTCCGCTTTTACGTTCTGGTTAAGTCTGGAGCCAGTTTACTCAATTGCCGTGCGGCACGCAGCACCGGCAAGATCACGACGCGGCGACGTTGGCGCACATTCCCGGTACCGGGTGCCTTATTGCGAGCCCTTCAAGGACGCCACATAACGTGCGACCTCCCGAACATCTCCAGCATTGAGAGGCGCGGGAAACAATCTGGGCATGATGCCGGATGGTTCCCGAATACGCGCCTCGATATCCGATATTTGAAAACGGCGCGAAATGCCGATCAGCGCAGGACCGATTCCGCCCTCTCCGCTCTGTCCATGGCACGCGGCACAATTCGCTGCATAGATCGATGGGCCTCGCTCAGACGGCTTGGCAACCGATGCTTCGCTGCCGGGGCGGCTTGCTATAGACGCTCCGTTGCTCAATAACGCAATGCTGTCGGCAGGCGGATTCTGCGGAAGCGACGCGAGATATACGTGAATGCGTGCAATATCGTCATCGGAGAGAATCTTTGCGCTGAAGACCGGCATCTGGCCTTTGGGATTGCGCACATAAGCCTGCATGGCAGACAGCGGTATCGGATGCGGCGCCAGCGCAGGTCCGGTCGTGATACTGCCTTGCCCGAACATGCCGTGGCATTCGTAGCAGCCCTTCTGCATGTATAGCGCGCGCCCGGCCTCGATTTCGGCATTTGAATCGGCACGCGACGCAATCGGCCATGCGCAGCCAATCGCTGCTGCAAGTGTCATTGCCGCGCGCACGGTTGAACGGTCATGCACTTTCATCGGCACCTCGGTTATCTGGGTTGAGTCAGCACATCGACGAGTGCGGGCTTGCCGCTTTTGACCTGTTCCATCGCGCGCGCGAGTGCCGGTCCGAGATCGGCGGGCTCCGATATCGGCCCCTCGGCCCACATGCCCATGCTTCGCGCCATTGCGGCGTAGTCGATTGGCGGATCGTGAAGCACGGTGCCGATGACCCCTCTTTCCGGATGCCTGTCGCGGCGGCTCGCCATGCGCTGGATATGCATGGTCTCCTGATGCCAGGCGCGATTGTTGTGCATCACGGTGAGCAACGGAAGGCGATGATGCGCTGCCGTCCAGAGGGCGCCCGGCAGCACCATCAGATCGCCGTCGGTCTGGATATTGACCGCTATACGGCCAGCGTCGCGATGCGCGAGCGCTGCGCCGACGGCGGCGGGCGCGCCATAGCCAACGCCGTAGCCGCCCCCGGAACCGATGAACTGCCAGGTCTTCGTGAAATCCCATAGCCGTTGCGGCCACATGCTGATCGGGTTGGGCGGCGAGACCATTGCCCAGTCATCATGCCGGATCACATTCCACACCTCCTGACACAGCCGTGCGGTGCTGATGGGGCTGCCATCCCATGCGCGCGTCGCGGCCTCGCGTGCATCGTTGCGCATCTTTTCGAACGCCAGTTTCAGTGGCTGTTCGCGTGCGGCGGCGGCGCTGCGTTGCGCCGGTGTCATCGCTGCGAGGACGGCGCGCAACAATCCGGGCAACGACGCTTGCGCGTCGCCGGCTATGGGTAGCGTGGCCGCGAAATAGCGCTCCGCGTCCTGCATGTTCGACTTGCCGTACAGGTAGGCCGTGGAAATGCTGATGACCTGGGTGTCGCCCTTCGCGCGCGGCTTCGAGGGGCGGCTGATGGTGTCGGGCACCGTTGCCGTCAATCCCCAGACATCGGCGACTTCCAGCGCGAGAATGACGTCCGCCTGAGCGAGCAGCCGCGCCTGATGCGACGAATGATTGAGGTAGTGGTTGGTCGGGAAATTCATGCGCCCGAGCAGATCGATCACGGGTGCATTCAGCGCCTGGGCGATCTGGACGAGCGTGTCCATCGCGTCCTGCGTTCTGACCGCCCGATCGGCCACGATGACCGGCGCTTTCGCGCCGCACAGGAGCGACGCGGCCGCCGCGAGCGCATCCGGGCTGCCAACGGGTGGCGTGGCTTCGCGCAGCGGCGGTACACGCATATCGCGCGGATCGGCAATGGGCTGCTCCTGGAGTTCGGTATCGGCGACGATCAACACGGGCTCCATCGGCGGCGTGACGGACATCGTGTACGCGCGCATGAACGACTCCGCGTAGTGCTGGAGCGACACGGGGTAATCGTCCCACTTCGTATAGTCGCGCACGAGCGCGCCAAGGTCCTGCGCCGTGTGATACCACTCCACGCCAGGGCGGCGCTTCGTGGCGTCGGCAATATTGCCCGCGAGCACCATCATGGGCACACGGTCGCACCACGCGTTGTAGATCGCCATCGAGGCGTGCTGCAACCCGACCGTGCTATGGACGAGACACGCCATGGGCTTGCCCGCGACTTTCGCGTAACCATGCGCGATCGCCGCGGACGCCTCCTCGTGCGTACACACGATCAATTGCGGACGCGTGTCGCCCGCGTAGTTGACGATCGACTCGTGGATGCCGCGAAAGGTCGATCCCGGCATGGCCGCCACATAGTCGATACCGGCGATGCGCAGCAAATCCACCATGAAATCCGAGCCCGGATTGCCGATGTGCGCGGAATCGGCGGCCGGCGCTTCATCGAGCGAAGGCGCCAGTGTCTCGGCCGCGGCCAGCGCAGCGTGCGGGCGCTCCACCGCCGGAGCCTTGTCTGCCGCGGTCTGCGCAGCGCTGGCGCCAGGCTTTGCCAGCACGGCAGCCGTGCCCGTAACGATTGCCTCTTTCAGAAACTTGCGTCGGCCAGTCATGTTCCTGCTTCCTTTTTTCTTGTTCGTCACGGCGGGAGGATCTGTTGCGCCTGCTGGCCGTGCGGGTCAGTCGATGTAGCGCAGCCCCAGTTTTTCCAGCGGCTCGCGCATCTGGTATAGGTCGAGTCCCAGTACACCGGAGGCGAGCAGAGCGCGCTTCTGACCTTCGTTCGCCTCGCGCCTGCTTGCGTTCTCGAGCGTTTGCGCCGCCATGGCTTGCGGCACCACGACCACGCCGTCATGATCCGCCACGACGACATCGCCGGGCGTGACCAGCGCGCCCGCGCAAACCACCGGCACATTGACCGAGCCCAGCGTGGCCTTGATCGTGCCTTTCGACGAGATCGCACGGCTCCATACCGGGAAGCGCATGTCGGTCAGCACGTTGACGTCGCGCACGCCCGCATCGATGACGAGTCCGCGCGCGCCACGCGCCTTGAAACTGGTGGCGAGCAGATCGCCAAAATAGCCGTCCGTGCAATCGGCACTCAGCGCGGCCACTACGATGTCGCCAGGCCGAATCTGTTCGGCCGCCACATGCAGCATCCAGTTGTCGCCGGGATGCAGCAGCACGGTGACAGCGGTGCCCGACGCGCTCGCGCCGGGATAAATCGGCCGCATATAAGGCTTGAGCAGGCCGCTGCGGCCCATGGCTTCGTGCACCGTGGCGCTGCCGAGCGCGCCAAGCGCCTCGACGGCACGGCTGTCCGCACGCGCGATGTTGCGATACACCACTCCGGGTTCATACATGTTCAACGTCCTTGGGCAGTGAGGGCGGCGTCCAGCCGCGGATAGACACGGCGTGCATTGCCTTCGTAAATCTTGAAGCGCTGATCGGGTGTCATGTCGGCGGCTTCGATATAGCGTTTCGTGTCGTCGAAATAGTGCTGCGTGTACGGATCGACGCCGCGCACCGCACCGATCATTTCGCTCGCAAAGAGGATGTTGTCGACGGGAATCACTTCGGTAAGCAAATTGATTCCGGGCTGGTGATAGACACAGGTGTCGAAAAACACGTTGTTGAGCAGATGCGCTTCCAGCGGCGGCTTTTTCATTTCCTGCGCGAGGCCGCGAAAACGGCCCCAGTGATAAGGCACCGCACCGCCGCCATGCGGAATGATGAAACGCAGCGTGGGAAAATCGTGAAACAGGTCCGACGTCAGGCATTGCATGAATGCCGTCGTATCCGCGTTGAGATAGTGCGCACCGGTGGTGTGAAAACACGCGTTGCAGCTCGTGCTCACGTGAATCATGGCCGGAATGTCGTACTCGACCATCTTCTCGTAGATGGGGTACCAGTAGCGGTCGGAGAGCGGCGGGCTCGTCCAGTGCCCGCCGGAAGGATCGGGGTTCAGGTTGATCGCGACGTTGCCGTACTGCTCGACGCATTTCACGAGTTCGGGAATGCATGTCGCCGTATCCACACCGGGACTTTGCGGCAACATCGCGGCGGGAATGAAATGCCGCGGAAACAACTCGCTCACGCGATAGCACAACTCGTTGCAGATCGCCGCCCAGGTGCTCGACACCTCGAAGTCGCCGACGTGATGCGCCATGAAGCTCGCGCGCGGGCTGAACACGGTGAGATCGAGCCCGCGTTCGCGCATCAGCCGCAACTGGTTGGTTTCGATCGAGTCGCGCAGTTCGTCGTCGCTGATATGCAGCTCGGAGAGACTCGGGCCGCGCGACGATTGACCGATTGCCGCGATCTGCCTGTTGCGCCAGGTTTCCAGCGCTTTGGGCGCGGTCGTGTAGTGGCCGTGGATGTCGATGATCATGATGGGTTCCTGGGGAATTCGACGCGTGCGTGTCTCACACGCGCCCTGCTGTGTCACTGCGCGGCTAGAACAGCACGTCCAGGCCAACGGTCACGGCGGTCTGGCTCGACGCGCCGGCCGGGTTCAACGTGCTGACCACCGCGTGCTTGTACGACGTGTAGTCGATTGCGCTGTAAAGCGTCGTGCGCTTGGAGAGCAGATAGGCGAGCGAAATGATCGAAATGCCGCGGCGGCTCGCCTTGTCGGTCGACACGGTGGTCTGGTAGTAGCCGCCGTCGAAAATCAGGTTCGGCAAGATCGTCCAGGACAGACCGCCGAACGCGTTGTTTGTCACCTGATGCGGTGCGGCGGGGTTTTGCAGGTCCTCGGACATGAAGCCGCCCGACACCCGAACCGGGCCGATGCTGTAGGCCACGCCGCCCATGTAGTAGCTGTCCGGAACATAAGCCGTGCCGGTCAGAATGCTGCGATGTCCGTACACGCCGCCCACGCTAACCGGGCCCGCGCTATAACTCATGCCGACCGAGCGCGTTGCGCCGCTGGCGAAATTTCCCGCCACGCCGCCAAACGAATTGTCTACCTCGAACAACAGCGGCCCGAAGTCGTTCTTGTACTTGATGGCGTTGTTGTTGCGCGTGCCGTCCGACGCCTGGGTCAGCGGCAGAATCGGCGTGTAGTGAAAGCCGAACGGGTCGTAAATGCTGATGATGTCGTGCGAAATCGTGTACTGGCGCCCGAGGTCGATCGACCCGTATTTTCTGTTTCCGATGCCGACATAGGACTGGCGATTGAACAAGGTATTAGTCGTGTTGTCCAGTTGTCCATTGCCAAGGTTGAAGCCGCTTTCCAGCCGGAAGTGAGCATTCCACCCGTCACCCAGGTCTTCCGTGCCCAGGAATCCCAGTTTGTTCGAACTGTAGTAGCCGTTCGAATTCATGGTCACCACCGTGCCACCGCCCTTTACCGCGTTCGTCTGGTAACGCACGCCGCCGTCTGCCGTGCCATAAATCTGGACACTGCTCTGTGCATAGGCAGGCACCGCGCCCGCGGCCAGTGACAGTCCAACCCCAACGCTTCTCCATGCGGCTATTTTCATCGTATGTCTCCAAGATTGTGATTTTTTTGCATCGCATGAGATACGCGAAATCTCCCATACGATTCGTATAACTAACTACATAACATGACTTCTACCCTTCGTTACGGTGACTTTGCGCTGGCGGCACCGGCTCGCCGGCTCCACCAGCGCACGCGCTCACACGCGGCTAATTGCCTGCGTGACCGCTGCTGGTCTGATTCAGGCGTCCCGACGAGGCGACAAGGGGCTTGAAGCCTGTTTTCAGTTCCCGGCGCAGTGCGACGCGGTCCAGCGCCTTTTCCCAGTTCGCGACAACGATAGTCGCCACGGTGTTCCCGACGATGTTGGTGAACACAAACCCGCTGGAAAGCGCCTTATGGATGCCGAGAATCAATGCGATCGACTCGACCGGAATGGTGTTCGATGCGGTAAGCGTCGCTGCGAGCACCGCAATGGCCGCACCGGACACGCCTGCCGCCCCCTTCGACGTGAGCAGCAACACAGCGAGCAGCACGAGCTGATCGTGCCAGCTCATCGGCGTATTGGTAGCCTGCGCGAGGAACACCGCCGCTGCGGCGAAATACAGGCACGTGCCGTCGTGATTGAACGTGTATGCCGTCGGCAGAACCAGACCGACCACCGACTTCTCGCAGCCCAGGCGTTCGAGCTTGTCGATCAGTTGCGGGAACACGGTTTCCGACGAACTCGTACCGATCACGAGCAGCAACTCCGCACCGATATAGCGCATCAGCCGCAGCAGGCTGAAGCCATTGACCTTCGCGATCGGCCAGAGAATGAGCAGAATGAACAGCGCACAGGTCAGATAGAACTCGAGCACGAGTTTGCCGAGCGAGATCAGCGTGCCGAATCCGAATTTACTGACCGTGAATGCGATCGCACCGAACGCCGCGAGCGGCGCGATCTTCATCGTCAGCCCGATGATCCAGAAGAGCGCGCCCGACACCGACTCGATCAGATTCAGCGCGGGCTGCGCACGTTCGCCGATTGCGGCCAGTCCAAACGCGAACAGCACCGAAAAGAACAGCACCTGCAGCACGTCGCCACCGGCGAAAGCGCTGATCGCCGTGTGCGGAATCACGTTGAGCAAAAACTCGCTGGTCGTGACGACGTGATGCGCCTTGGCAACGTAGGTATCGACAGCGGCCGAGTGGATGCCGTGCAAATCCACATTCATGCCCACGCCGGGCTTGAGCACATTGACGACCACGAGGCCCAGCACCAGTGCGAGCGAGGTCACCACTTCGAAGTAGAAAAGCGCCTTGATCGCAACACGGCCGACCTTCTTGAAGTCATTCACGCCCGCAATGCCGCTGCATACGGTACAGAAAATGATCGGGCCGATCAGCATCTGGATGATGCGGATAAAGGCGTCGCCTACGGGTTGCAGATTGATGCCGAACTTCGGGAAGAAGTACCCCGTGGCCACACCCAGCGCCATGCCGGCCAGCACCTGGAACGACAGGTCGAGATAGAACGGACGACGTTCCCTGGATTCCCCCGTTTTCGCGGCGGTGGATTTGCCCGGCAGGCTCATGGTGTCTCCTTGACAGACTGCGGCGAATTCAGATTCGCTCAAAACTCGTGAAGCGGACGAACAATGCATTAGTACGCGGCGTCGCCCAGAATGGCCATACTGTCGGCAAATATTTCATCGACGGTCAGCTTGCGCGGCAGCAGCCCCTGCTGCTCGCAAAACCCAAGGGTTTCTTCGAGCGGCCCGCGCAGTGCGTCATAGCCGAACAGCAGCTTGTCGGCTTTCCCGGCGTTTTCCGCGGCGACCGATTCCTTGCCGCGCTTGAGCAGGTCGTACACCGCACGAACGGCTTGCGGGTTCGACTCCGCCAGCGCACGCGTCACCACGACCACGTGATTGATCGGCACATAGCGATGAAGCCCGTACCACTCGAGGTCGGCGGCGGCGGCGTTGTCGATCAGCGGCTTGAATTCCGGTCCTTCCGGCAGATCGTTGCCGAGGATCGCTGCGTCGATCTCGCCCGCACGAAGCATCGGCAACAACTGCTTGCCCGCTTCGGCGCGGCGCACAAAGGCGGGATCAGCATACTCTTCCAGATGCCCGCCCTCGATTGTCACCCATTCGATCTTCTCGAGCGGCACGCCGTACATTTCGCCGAGAATGGCGCGCACCCACATGCCCGTGGTCTGCGCATAGGTACGCACACCGATGCGCTTCCCTGCGAGTTGGGCGATGTCCGGTTTGGCCCGCTGCGCATCGTAAATGAGGCAGCCTTGCTGGAAACGCGCGGCTACCACGGCGGGCAGCAGCACAACCGGTTTGCCGTACGCTTTCGCCTGAAGATAGGTGACGATGGCCAATTCGCTGACATCGAACACCTGGCGGCGCGCCATCGGTGCGAACGCGCGATGAATGGGCTCGACGTCCTCGAAACGAAGGTCGACGGCCGGATCGGTCAATTCGCCCGCTTTCAGCGCTCGCGTATGCGGATAGGTTTTCAGCGCGGCCTTCAAGACCAGCGGTTGCGTTGGAGTGCTCACGATCGGGTATTCCTGTTGCAAACGAAATCGGCGAATCAAGCGGCGAGCGCCGGATAGACGGTTCGCGCCGTGCCGCCGAAGATCGCCTCCTGCGCGTCGGCGGGCAGCATGGAGAGGCTCTCGCGGGCTTGGGCGAGCAACTCCGGCAGTGCACCTTCCGCAGCCGGAAAATTCGAACCCCACGCAATGCGGTTCGCACCGAATGCGTCGAGCACGCGCGGGAAAAACGCGGCCGGCGTGGAGGCGCCACGGCCCGCTTCCGCGATCGTGCGGTTCGTGAGCTTCAGGTACACGCCGTGATGCGAGGCGAGGCTGAAGAGCGGCGCGGCGGCTTCATAGGGCGGGCCCCCGGCGAGTTCGGGACGCGCGAGGTGGTCGAGCAGCACGCGGATGTCCGGAAAGCGCGCGAGCATGTTCAGGAGCGCCGGAATGCCTTGCGCGGTCATTTGCAGGCAAATCGACACATTGTGACGCTGCGCGTAGTCCCAAACCGGGAACGAGCGCTCGTCGTCCAGCCACCCCGCCTGCCCCGGCATCGTGCTGCCGGTCGTGAAAAGACGCAGACCGGAGAGACCCGCGTCGAGCCAGCGCTGCATCTGGGCGACGGCGTCGCTCGCCAGCACGTCGATCGAAAATACGCCGGCGAACCGGTCCGGATGGCTGCGCACCGCCTCGACCACATAACTATTGTCGTTGCCGTAGACCGTCGACGCTTGCACCACCACGGCGCGGCCGATGCCCGCTTCGTCCATCGATGCGAGCAGACCTTCAAAGCTGACTGGGCGCTTCGCCGACCACTCGGACTGGTGGCCGCCGACCGGCGCGAGCGGATAGCGTTGATTATCCGGGGAAATTGCGTGCGTGTGCGTGTCGATGACGACGGACATGAAGTGCTCCTGGCTGGAAATGCCCTGCTGAATTGAACGTAACTGTAATCGCGATCGGGTCCGAGACCTCAATTGGAAGTAAGGCCCAGCCCATAAATTTGCGTTAAGCTAAGGGTTTTGGAATGGTGAATCGGGAGGCGCGATGGGGGCGGACGGACAGGCATCATCGGACGATGATCTGGCGCGTTTAAGGCGTCTTTTTCTGTTCGATGCGGTGTGCGAAGCCGGTGGAATCGGACAGGCTGCAGTGCGCGCAGGACGCACCCAGCCGGCGGTAAGCATGGCGATCAACAAGCTCGAGACAAGCTTTGGCGGTCAACTGTTCGAACGCGGCTTCGGCGGCAGCGAATTGACCGGCGAGGGCCTCATCGTGCAGCGGCGCGTGCGCCGCATGCTCGATCAGATGGAGCGCGCCGTGATGAACCTGACCGATGCGCCACAGGCGAGCGCAGCAAAGATCTGCCGCCGCCTGACCGACGCGCAGGTCCGCTGTCACATCGCGATCGCCGAGGCGGGTTCGGCAGCCGAGGCCGCACTGTCACTGGGGATCTCGCAGCCCGCGGTGCATCGGGCCGCGCGGCAAATCGAGCAGAACGTCGGCGTGGCGCTTTACCGGCGGCGCGTGCATAGCGTGTCGGCGAACCCCGCGGGCATCGAGTTCGCCCGCTGTTTGAGCCTTGCGCTCTATGAAGTCGCACAGGCGGTGGACGAACTGGCGTACGCCCGCGGGCAACTGACCGGCAAGGTCGCGATTGGCGTCTTGCCGTTGTTGCCGCCGCGCCTCGTTGCACGAGCCATCCAGAGGCTGCGCGAGCGTTACCCCGCCGCGCGCGTCACGGTCGAAGAAAGCTCCCACGCACAATTGCTGCGCGAACTGCGCGGCGGCGGGATCGACATTATCGTGGGCGGGCTGCGCGAGCCTCGCCTCGCGGGTTCGGTGCAGGAAACGGAGCTCTTTGCCGACCCCTATGTGGTAGCTGTGCGCAAGGGGCACCGGCTGGCGCGGCGCAAGACCGTTGCCCTGGCCGATCTCGCCGACCACGATTGGGTCATGCCGCAGCACAACGTACCGCGCCGCGCGGTGATCGATTCGATCTTTGCGCAGTTGCCGGTCAAGCCGCCTCCGGTGCTCGAAACGAGTTCGCTCGCCATGATGCTGGCCATGCTCATGGAAAGCGATTGCCTGACGCTGCTCTCGCGCGCGCAGATTCGCGACGCTTACCCGGGGCGCGAGTTGGTCGCGCTGGACCTGGCGTTGCCGGGAGCAAGCCGCGAGGTCGGCTATACGGTGCGCACCGACTGGCTCGGCACCGCCGTCCAGCAGACTTTCGTCGAAGTGCTGCGCGCGGAGAGCGACAGCGAACTGGGCTGACTTTGGCGGCGTCACGACAATTGATCAGCAGGCCTTATCGAAAAGCGATACCGGCTTGCGAGGCCCGCAGACTTCAGTGGCCTGCGCTCTGGCCACCGTCGACGTGCAGAATTTCGCCCGTGATGAACGGTGCGCGATCAAGGAAGAGGATCGCATCGGCGATATCGCTCATCTCGCCCATGCGCCCCAGTGGATGAAAGGCGCCCAGTGCCTCATGGGTTTGCGGTGCGTGCATCGGCGACTTGATGATCCCCGGTGCGACTGCGTTCACGCGTATCCCTTTCTTCGCATACTCGATCGCCAGCGACTTTGTGGCGGCGTTCAGACCGCCTTTCGTCAGCGCCGCCAGTACCGAATACACGCCGCTGTGCGCTGCATCGACGACGCTGGCGGTCACGCTGACCACATGGCCGCCAGAATGCCTCTCCATTTCAGCAATGGCGAGTTGTGTAATGTGATAGAAGCCCGCCATATTTACGTTCATCACCGCAGCGTAGTCTTCGGCAGTGTGTTCGGTGAACGGTTTGCCGATGTATATGCCGGCGTTGTTGACCAGCGTGTTGATCCGTCCAAACCGGGCGATGCCCTCGGAAATCACGCGTTGGGCGGTTGCCGGGTCACCGATATCGCCCGCGACGCTCAAAATGTCCGGGTCGTGCGACGGCTTGATCGAGCGTGCGGTCGCGACAATGCGATAGTCGAGCTTGCGAAACGCCTTGACGATTTCAGCGCCTATGCCTTGTGAGGCGCCGGTTACGACGACAACTTTTCTTGATGTGCTCATGCTTCACCCAAAGCTTTTTCTCCTGGCTTCGACGCCTGTCGATTCGACGGTCCCGGCCACGGCAGTTGCGAACATGTTGATTCAGGTTTTGTATCGCTCCGAAATCAACCCTGGTTAGCTTGCGCCAGCCACTGGTCCAGACTCAGACGGCCGATTCGCGCGTCGCCGAGCGGGACTAGCGACTGCTCCTCGACGCGACCGCCGTAATACAGCGCATCCTGATCCGTCATCACTGGGCGCGGGTCGCCAACCGACTTCAAATAGCGCCTGACGATCCCGGCAAACGGCTCACGGTCCGGGCCCGCAATATCGATCGTGCCGTTCAGCGGCGCGGCGAGCGCGACCTGCGCTAGGGCCGCCGCGACGTCATCCGCGGCTATCGGCTGAAACAGTCCGTCGCCAACACGCACCGTCCCGCCTTCTGTGCCGAAGTCCGCAATGGCGCCGATGAATTCCATGAACTGGGTCGCGCGCACGATCGTGTAGGGCACGCCCGCGGCTTCAACCCCCTCTTCCTGCGCGACCTTGGCGACGAAATACGCGTTCTCCGGCGTGCGGTCGCAGCCGACGATGGAAAGCGCGACGTGATGGCGTACCCCTGCGGCCACTTCGGCTTTGCCGAGGTTGCGCGTCGCGGTACGGAAGAAGTCGAGCACCGCCTGAGGCTCCCACGAAGGCGCATTCGCCACATCCACTACGACGTCCGCGCCCGCCAGCGCGTTGCTCAAGCCCTCGCCCGTCACGGCGTTCACGCCGCTACGCGGCGACGCAGCGAGCGCTTCGTGACCCGCCTCGCGAAGCAGCGTGACGAGACGCGAGCCGATCAGGCCGGAACCACCGATTACGACGATCTTCATGACACATTCTCCAGATGAGAGTCAGTCGACACGCGAAAGAGCGGCTGGCGGGTGTCGAATCGCGTGAAGGACACGCCGCCATCGCATTGCGTGAGGCTATTGTGGGAAGATCATGAACTACCGAAAAGTGCCAAGAAATGGCGATTGGACCAGGACATCCCAATTCCGCTCCGCTCGCCGGCAAACCTTCATGACCGCGCCGCCCACCGCATTCACCGTCGACATCGATCGGCAACTGCAGTTGCCGGTCTACCAGCAGATCTGCGCGCGCTTCAGAACCGCGATCGCCGCAGGGCATCTGCGTCCAGGCGATCGCGTGCCCGCGCTGCGCAGTCTCGCCACACAGCTGAACACGGCGCGCGGCACGGTCGAGCTGGCCTATACGATCCTGGTCGACGAGGGCTACCTCCAGATGCGCGGTGCGGCCGGCACGTTCGTATCGCCCTCGCTGCCGCCATCGGTAACACGCTCACGTGCACAAGGCGCGAAGGATTCGAGCGGGACGCAAAGTATCAAGCGCGCCATCACCCCTCAAACATCAGGCGAATCGGGCGGCGTTCAACCTCCGCCGCGCCAGCTTGCCATTGCGGCCGCGATGAGTGGCGAGCCCCGGCCGTTGCAACCGGGGCTGCCCGCGCTCGACGCGTTTCCGGTCAAGGCGTGGAACCGGCTCGTTGCGCATCGCGCTCGCAGCGGCGAGCGCGCGATGCTCGCGTACCCGGACCCAGCCGGCTACCGGCCACTGCGCGAACACATCGCCACGTATCTCGGGCTGTCGCGCGGCGTAACCTGCCTGCCGGACCAGGTGTTCGTCACCAGCGGCTACCGTGCAACGCTCGAACTCGTGTTGCGCAGTCTCGCCCGCCCGAATGACAGCGTCTGGTACGAAGACCCAGGCTATCTTCTCGCGCGCGGCTTTCTGGCCGAAACCGGCGTACAGCTCGTCGCGGTGCCGGTCGATGACGAAGGGATCGACGTCGAGCGCGGCACACAGCTAGCCGCGCAGGCGCGCTTCGCGCTGGTCACGCCGTCGCACCAGAGCCCGCTCGGCCACACGTTGTCGCTCGCCCGTCGTATGGCGCTGCTGGACTGGGCTGAGCAAGCATCTAGCTGGATCGTCGAGGACGACTACGACAGTGAGTTCCGCTATCTGGGCCGGCCGTTGCCGGCTTTGAAGAGCCTCGACCGGCACGATCATGTGATCTATTGCGGCACATTCAGCAAGGTAATGTTCCCCGGCTTGCGGCTGGCCTACGCGGTGGTGCCGGAGCGGGCCGTCGAGCGTGTCGGGCGCGTGGCTCGCAGCATGAACGCTGGTTCGCCAACGTTGTTGCAGGCCGCTTTGGCGGACTTCATCGAGCAGGGGCATTTTGCACGGCATCTGAAGCGCATGCGTGCGTTATACGCCGAGCGGCGCGTGCTGATCGTGCGCGCACTGGAACGGGCATTCGGCGAACGGCTGATCGTCGAATTGCCGCCAGGGGGAATCCAGTTCGCGGCGCAGTTCGCCGAAGGCCCTGATGGCCCGGTCGACGACGTCGCCGTTGCTGCGCGCGCCCGCGAAGCAGGACTGGCCGTACTGCCGCTTTCGATCTGGTACGCGAACGGCCGCACGCGGCGCACGCCGCGCGGCCTTGTGATGGGCTTCGCAAACATCGCCGATCCGGGTGAAGCGGCCAGTCTCGCGCGGACGTTGCGCGCGTGTCTGGACGGCTAACGAGTGGGTAGCGCCGGCTAGTCGACTGACCTTGACGCTTGAAGCTTCGATGTTCCACCATTGACAGGAGCCGCTTCCTCATCGATGTGGGGTGCTATATGTCAATCGCCACCGCAGTGACAGAACGTCTGGGAATTCGACACCCCGTTCTGCTGGCGCCAATGGACCTCGTTGCCAACGCGCGTCTAACCGCGGCGGTCAGCGCTGCCGGCGGGCTGGGGATTCTGGGCGGCGGGTATGGAGATGAGGTGTGGCTACGCCGGGAACTGGAGTCGCTACGGCACATCGGGACGCGCTTCGGTGTTGGCTTCATTACGTGGAGCCTCGCGAAAAGTCCGCATCTGCTTGAGCTTGCCCTGGAACACAAGCCTTTGGCGGTCGTGCTCTCCTTCGGGGACCCGGCGCCCTTTGCAGCGAAGATCAAAGGCGCCGGATCCATCCTCATCTGCCAGGTTCAGTCGTTGGCCTATGCAAAGGAGGCATTCGCGGCGGGCGCGGACATCCTCGTTGCACAGGGCACGGAAGGCGGTGGTCACGGCGCCTCACGTGGGCTGTTCTCGCTTGTGCCGGAAATCGTCGACGCGCTTGGCACGACGATTCCCGTTGTAGCTGCAGGTGGCATTGCTGACGGGCGGGGCCTCGCGGCCGCGCTAGCCCTTGGCGCGTCAGGCGTGCTGATGGGTACCCGCTTCTATGCAACCCGGGAGTCCGCAGGAAAAGATGGTGGGAAAGCGAGAATTCTCGCCGCGACTGGCGACGACACCTTGCGAAGCATCGTATTCGACGTTTCCCGTCGCAACGTTTGGCCCGCTCCGTTCACCGGCCGTTGCCTCCGCAATGGGCATCTGGAGCGCTGGTATGGCCGGGAGATTGAGTTGCTGCGTCACCTCGACGAGGAGTCAGCGAAATACGCGAACGCCCGCGATGCTGGGGATTTCGACATCGCCGCCGTGATTGCGGGCGAAAGCGCCGGGTTGATTCAGGATATCCCGACTGCCCAGGAGGTCGTCGAGAGGACCGTGCGAGAGGCTTCGGCAATTCTTGCGAATGGCGTTCACCGAATTCGTTTGGACCGGGATTGAGGCGTTGGCCATTGCGGTCGCCAGGTAGCACGACAGCTCGGCCGCTTCCAGGTCTCACCGCCTTCGTCAACAGCCGCTCCCCTCCTCCGCACGACCAGGCGCACTCTGCTACGTTGCCTTCTTGACATCGTCGCTAGACGGAATTGTCAGGATGGCGCTTGCAATAACCTGGAAGAAGTGATCCCCCCGTGGCGCGAATGCGGGTTGGCCGACGACCCAGCCGAGCGCCGGCATCAGGGCGGGGTCGACATGGCCCATTCGCCTTCCCGCAAACGCGACATCGGCTCGAAATGATCAATGCAGCGTCTGGACGCTGCTGACGGCCTCCCCATCGGCGTCATCGGACGCGGCTTGATCGAGGATCGCGCACCTAAAGTCGAACTTGACGCGAAGGATCGCCGATTCAACACGAGCGTCGCCGCGATAGCCCTTCAGGCGAGTATCGATCGCCTCCTCGACGGCGAGGATCGCCTGCTCGATGCTCTCAGGGTCATCGCTATCGAAACCGACCTCGATCTCAATGCTCTCCAGTAGATTCAGCGCTGTTGCCATGTCCTCGGAAGCGACGAATAGCGTCTCGGCGTTTTCTCTCATCTTCCCTCCCCGTTGGGTTGTCTTGAGTCTTCAGACAAGTGCGAGTTGCACGTCTATCGTTGCATATCCAGAGCAAGCCTGCAGGGCGACCGAGGCGGGTGTTGCGTTCGAAACAACGGGAGGGTTGCCGAACGTTGTGAAGCGAATAGAATTGAAGGTTCCAGCTCGATCCATGGTCGTTGCGCTCGACCCGAAGCCGTCGTTCGCCGAAATCCGTGACAAGACCGTTCTGTTCGGCGCAGGCCGCTAGCCGCCGGTCAACCAGCGAGCTTCGCGTGACTCGTTTCCCGACGAAAAATGACGAGCAGGTTCCACCATGTCATGCTCTCGACATAGCCAACGCATGGATTGCTTGCACCACGCCGGATGATTGCCGGAGGCAGCGAATTCGACCGTAACCCTTGTTGGAGGTGATGATGCGCAGACGTTCTGTTCTGAAGACCGGTGCTGCAACGCTAGCCATTGCGGGACTGTCGCTGACCCGATTCCCGGCGGCAATGACTGAGGCCGTTGCCGCAGAGTCCAATGCAGCGAAGCGTCACGAAATCGACGCGAAGGTCAACGCGACGCTGTCGAGGCTGTACGAGACAGTCAAAGGCTCAAAGGAACTTGTCGCCAAGGCGGATGGCGTACTTGTCTTCCCGGCTGTGATCAAGGCTGGCTTCGTCGCCGGGGGAGAATACGGTCAAGGCGCTTTGCGGGTGGGCGGGAAAACGGTTGGCTACTACAGCACCGCGGCGGGCTCATTCGGCTTGCAGGCAGGTGCGCAATCCAAGGCTGTCATCTTCCTTTTCATGACCCATGATTCGCTTAACAGCTTCCGCAACTCGAAAGGCTGGTCAGTCGGTGGCGAAGGATCGGTTGCGCTGTTGAAGGTTGGAGCAAACGGCCAGATCGATACGACAACGGCTAGCGCACCGGTTCAAGCCATTGTGATGACCAACGCCGGGCTGATGGGCGATGTGTCGCTGTCCGGCACCAAGGTCTCCCGGCTGAAGATCTGAAGTCGCTCGCATCGTCCTTGAGGCCGCAACTACCCGTGCGGCCTTATCGGGTCGGCTTGGTGCGTCGCCGTCGGCCCGCGTTCGCCCAGTTACCAACGTTGACAAGCGCTTGAATCTGCATTGAAGCCCAACAAGGCGCGATCGTCGTTATTCGGCAATGATTTTACGGTTGCATTTAAGGCTGCGCCGGCTCGAACGGCATCGCAATGTCTATTGCGCGCGATCCGGGTCGGTATGCGGCCGGCGCGTTTTTGTGGCTAGCCGAGATTTTTCCAGAACGTTTCGGCCAGGCTCAGGCCGGCACTCAGGAAATTATCGGTTTTGGTTTGATCCAGATTGCCGTCTGCATCGCGTGTATAGGAATCCGGAAGATCGTTGAACACCTGGCTTCCGCTCGAAATGCTCTTGCTCACGCCCGTCACGAACTCGGTAAGCGATACCTGACCGTCATCGGACGTGTCGAAGCTGCTAAAAAACTGCTTTGCGTCGTCGGCCCCTACGCCGGCGCGCGAAAGTTGAGCCTGGAATTCGTCGAGCGACAGGGCATCGTCGTTGTTCTTGTCGCCCTGCACGAACATCTGGGGCGCCCATGCAACCGCGAGCGCAGAAGTCGAACCGTTCACTGAGGACATGGACATCACAGAATCCTTTGACGAATTGTGTTTGGTGGGCCGCAAAATGCCGTACGGGCGTGCAGACATTCATTCTGGATTACGATTGCATTTCATCTAACTTTAGACGTTGTACAAATCTGTACAAATCTCTACAAAGGCACACGCAATGGACGCATGAGGTCGGCGCGCGATGCGGCCAGGAGACGTCATTCACCGGCACCGTCGCCCAGAGACTCAGATGTCCGCTCCGCATCAAGCAAGCGACCGAACCATTCGCGACGGTGAACTACAGCACGTGCCTATCGATTCGCCGGTTGTATGATTCCTGCCTCACTGCCGACAGCAGCCAGTCCAGTTATTTCTGATTGTTTGTGCAAGCTTGATGGTTACTTGCACAACGGTATAACGCGCCGCGGCCACGACGGCGGATTTCCATTGCTTGGTATCGGACTCGGCCGGCGGGAACTTTCATTTCGCAATCCTGGCCATTGCAATGTTGACGACGTATCTTTTCAAAGAATAATATGCGCACATATTATTCTTTGAACGGAGCTGGCATGTGGTCAGTCGAGGTCACGGGTGAATGTACAGCGACACCAGCAAAGGTTTTTGGCGTCCTGGCGGAACCGGAGAAGTGGTCGGAGTGGAACAAAGGTGTCCTTAGAATCGAAATGCACGGACCGTTCCAGGCTGGCACAACTGCGGTGATGGTTCTGCCAGACTTGACGAGGTTGCCGTTCCGCTTCGGGTGGGTTGAGGCTGACAAGGGTTTCGAGGATATCACTGAAGTACCCGACGCTGGCGTGGTGGTTCGCGTTCGTCACGAGCTATCGCCGACCGAACGCGGCACCCGGATCACGTATCGCTGCGAGGTCGATGGCCCTGAGCCCGTAGCCCGCGAGGTGGGCGCGCTTGTTACGTCTGATTTCGCCGATGTCATCGCCGCCCTTGGTTTGCGGGCAGAGCAACGGGGTGAGTGAGGTCCGCTGGACCTCATGCCGCGCAAATTAGTCCACGAAGTGCCAAAGCGTCGGCAAGTGAACGATGACCAGTAAAGTGATGAGCGTTAAGGCCAGCTAGCCCGGCGCCTGCAATATTGTCCGGAAGGTCGTCGACGAAAAGCGTTTCGTGCGGCAAAGCACGAAGCTTCTCGAGACATCGATGGAATACCTCGACGTCCGGCTTTGCGGCCGAGAACGATGCAGATGCGTACACATGATTGCCAAATACGCTGGCGATTTCCGGGCAAAGGTACTCGATGTTTGACGACACGATCTCCGGATTATTTGTCAATACGGCGATCTGACAACGATTCGCTGCTTCCTTCGCCAACTTCAAGACCTCGTAATTGGGCGACATCGCTGCCTTGCGGGCGCTCAACCAGTCGTTCTCCGAGATCTCGCACCCAAGCAGTTTTCCCGTCGCAATCAGGTATTCCGCATCGGTCACCGCGCCAGCGTCGGCCTTTGCTTCGAGCCCGGAATCCCAGATCGCATTCGCAACCTCTCGCTCGGTTCGGCCGGAGAGCGCGGCCAACCTGCGGACCCGCAACGATCTATCGTAGTGACAGAGAACGTCGTCCATGTCGAACAACGCCAGGGAGATTGAATTCATTGGATCCTGGATATCAGGCGTTCAGGGCCTGCGGGACGTTCCCGTATCAGCAAGCTGTCGAACTTACACCAGCAGCCCCCTCGTTGGCAATGGCGTCTGCACCTGTCGCGACATGTTGCACAGTCCTGCACGGCGGAAACCCGGTGCTTCTTAGCGGATCGTCAATTCAAAGAATTCGCCGGACGGCCGCTTAGTGCCGCGAAGCCGTCACACGAGCCACATCGCGGGCAATAGCGGCAATGGGTCGTTCAGCGACCACTGGAAGTATAGGGCCACCTCACAACGCTAAACATTTGTCCACTGCAAATTTGAATTGACAATCTTTAAATATAGTCAGTTGTTCGCGCAACGAAAGTTATGATTAAATTAGCACGATCGTTAGTCTGGCTGTTCACTCCATTTAACATGCGTGCACCGGACGATAAAAGAAGTTAAAAACTTAAATCCCATCTTAAACGGCGGTATTGACTGGCCACGAATGCGTTCAACCAGTCGCGCATGCCCGGCACCGCCAAAGTGGCCTGATCCGCGAACCAGATGTTGGCCGCCACCCTTGCTGCGACGGGCCTGAACAGCAAAGCGCTCGAAAATCCCCCAATCAATAATTCATTGCGCATGCACTGTTGTGCAGCCGCCGCAAGCTCATTTTTCGCTTAAAAATTACCAATTCCTCTTATATCTTTCGTGCCGAAAGTATTAAGACAATTAACGTAAGTAATCGTGCACGAGGTTGCGAATTGGAGTTTCTGGAGATGCGAAATGGCGTCAATGCGGCCGCATCGAGAAATGGAGTGAAACAATATCCGCCGGTGGAAACTGGCTGGGGCATCAAGCGAGGTGAGCTTTTCCTCCTCTCGCGCAGCCGAATCTCCATCGCGATCATGCTGGACGTTGCAGGGAGCTTCGCATTGGGCAGCGGCTCAGTTCGAGCGAACGGCGGTAACAGCGCCACTGTCCTGGGCGTTGGACTGGGTGGTACAGGCGGCACGGACGGCAGTCCATCGAGCGCCACGGGTCAGGACGGCGCCGCGGGTGGCGCGCGGGGCGTCTATGGAACGGGCGTCGTTCTCGGCACAGCGGGTGCTGCCGGCACCGTGGGGATGGTCGTCACTACACAAACGAGTATCTCGACAACCGTCAGTGGCGGTACGGGACAGGCTGGTCAAGCCGCTGTCGCGAACGTGAACAGCGACGGCGGCAATGGCGGCGGCGGCGCTGGCGTGCAGGCCACGGCCGACGTGACGGTGACCGGCACGGGCACGGGCACGGTCACGGGCGACGGCATTCTGCGCGTCCAGGTCAACGGCACGTCGGCGGCGAACAGCTTCCGCCTGGCGGCGCCCGTTCAGGCCGGTGCCTGTCAATACCTGCTGTACCAGGGCGGCGCGACCGACGCGAACGGCTGGTACCTGCGCTCGCAGTTCGCGACGGCCCAGGCGGCATCGTCGAACCCCGGCGACCCGGCCGCGGCACCGGCCACGACAGGTCCGGTTGCGTACCGTCCCGCAGTGGTCGGTTATTCCGTCACGCCGCTGCTCAACGCGGACTATGGCTTCAGCATTCTCGACCGCCTGCAGGAGCGCGTTGGAGACGTGGCAAGCGTCGATTCGGCGGAACCTGCACACGGCAACGGTGTGTGAGGCCGCATTGGCGGACAGCATCTCGACGCCGACGCAGGCGAGCGATTCTCCACCGACGAGCGTACGTTCTTCGCGCAGTTCGGCAGAGACTGGACGCTCTCGCGCCACGCCAGTGGCGCCAGCACGCACGCCGGCGCAACGATCACGATCGGTTCCACGTCCGCGAGTTTCGCCGACAGCGCGCGAAGCGTGATGGGGACGTCCGGTTCAACGGGCAGCGTGGAAACGCAGGCCCAATCGTTTGGCGGCTACTGGACGAAGTATTTGCGGGACGGCACTTATTTCGACGGTGTGGGTCAACTCACGCACTATCACAACCGGTACGGCGACATTTACGGCGGCAGCGCTAGCCAGAACGGCTTCGGCGCAGGCGCTTCCGGTGAAGTGGGCAAGCCGTTCGCGCTCGGCTCGAGTGGCGTGGCGATCGAGCCGCAGGCTCAACTGCTCTATCAATATCTGCACCTCAATGGCTTCGACCGACGGCATCGCGCCTGTTGGCTCGACACGACGAACGCGTTGCGAGGCCGCCTCGGCTTGCGGTTGTTCAAGGCCAATTTGAGCAATGACTCGAAGACGTCGAGCGTGACGCCCTACTTCACCGCCGACGTGCTGCACGACTTCTTCTCGCCGGGGCAGACCACGGTCGGCGGTACGCCTTTTGACAACGCAATGCAAAAGACCTGGTATGCCGTTGGCTTTGGCATCATGGGCGGATTCGGCAAGCACTCGCAGGTGTACGCGAACGTGAAATACGGACACAGCCTGGGTGGCGACTATCGCCACAACGTGTTCGGGCAGGCAGGTTACCGGTTCAACTGGTAATGCGTTTGTCCGCGGCGACTTCGCCGTGACAGTCGGCCGTCGTTGCGGGTCGCGACGACGGATCTCGAGCACACGTCTCGTGCTGTACAAAGGCTCGCAACGAACTTTAAACAGCGAGCACAAAAATTACCAATTGTTTCAATGTCGCAAGATAACTTGCAACCCGTCGAGCGTATGCTTCGCGCACCAGGGACAAAACAAAAGGTGCTCGATATGAACGGCATGCATAAAACACTAATGGCCGCTGTTTTCGGGGCGGCCGCTCTCACGGCTTGCGGCGGTGGAGGCGGCAGCAGCAGTAGCAGTAGCGGCGGCAACCCGACCGGCACCGTGAACGTCCAGATGACCGACGCCCCATCGTGCGGCTTCGACCACGTCTACGTAACGGTGAGCCAGGTCGGCATTAACGCAAGCTCGAGCGCCGGCGACAACGACAGCGGATGGACCAACATCACGCTCGCTGCCCCGCAGAAAATCGATCTACTTTCGCTGACGAACGGCACGATGGCGACGCTCGGTCAAGCAACCCTGACCGCGGGCCAATATCAGCAGGTACGGCTTGTCCTTGCCCAGAACCAGGGGAACACGGTGGCCAATTCGGTCGTGGTGTCGGGAACGACCAACGAACAGCCACTGGCGACGCCAAGCGCAACCCAAAGCGGCCTCAAGATCATTCGCCCCTTCGACGTGGCCGCGAACTCGACCGTCGATCTCGTGCTCGACTTCAACGCCTGCAAGTCAGTCGTTCAGAAGGGCAACGGCTCGTATGCGTTGAAGCCGGTGATTACCGCCACGCCGACGACCGTCACAGGCTTGATTGATGGCTACGTCGCAGCGGCCGAAGCTGGCGCTACGGTGTATGCCGAGCAGAACGGCAAGGTGGTGAGCGGCACGGTGGCGGACAGCACAGGCCACTTCGTGTTTTCGACGCTGGTCCAGAGTTCGACCAACGGCAACTACGATATCGTGATCGTGCAACCCAACGAGACAACGGGGATCATTTCGTCAGTGCCTGTCATCGTAGGCGCTACGACCCACGTGTCAACGGCAGGCCAACCCATTGCGCTTCCCGCCTCGGCGATGAATACCGTGAGCGGCACCGTCACGGTGTCGGCGGATGCCAGTGTGCGTGCGATTCAGACCACATCAGCGGGCGTCTACGAAATCGCAGCGGCGAATGCCAACCTGGACACGGGCGTCTATACAACGAGCCTGCCCGTTGCGGCGCCGATGGCCGGCGCCTATAACGGAACACTGCCCGTTAGCCTGACCGCGGTGACCTCAGCGGCGGGCCAGTACACAATCGAAGCGGATGCGGCTTCCGGCACCACGCAATCGACGGCCGTCAACGTGACGAGCGGCAGTCAGACCAGCGTGAATTTCACTTTCTGATAACGGCAGGAATAACGAAGGGGCGAATCGCCTCTTCTCTTCGGGGGACGGTCATGAAAAGAATCATCATCGCTTTGGCGATTGCTTCCGGCACACTGGCCGGGTGTGCCGTGTACGTGCCGGGCGAACCCGCCGTGGCCCCGCCGCCGCAAGGCGGTCCTGGCAACGGGTTCTGTCCGCCCGGACAGGCCAAGAAAGGAAACTGCTGAGACGATTCGCTTGTATGCGGGAAAGGTGCCGAGGGCCATGTCTGAGGCGAGACCGAACCCGCCTACTACGAGTCAGCGGCGGTATGGGCTCATGATTTGCCGCCTGGACGGCGAATTCGCGAACGTCCCAGATGGCTCGATTTCCTGCGACCGCGTGGGGTAGTGGTCGGCCAGTTTCCGCCGCTCAAGCAAGCCAGGCAGTGATTGCTCGAACGGCTGATCCACTACGAAACCCGCCCGATACGTGACGCTCATATCGGCCTTTGCTTGCGGCGGGCTGGATTCTACGTCAGCAATGTGGCAGGTTGCTGACGCTGGCGGCACCGAGCAGCCAGATGGCAGCTTCTCGCATCAGCGGTTCAAACGCCGCAACTGGGGTCCAGGGAATGCACCAGCCTGCAGTCAGAGATTCGGCTTGACAGGGCAATCACAGCGGCAGTCTGTCAATTGCGCCCACAGAATCCGCCGCAGACATCATTTATGGAACTGAAGTGAGGCGCCGCCGCACGATGAAGTTATCGGAGCGAAGGCCACGAAAATCGCCACACCAGTAACAAAAAGCCAGAAGATCGCATTAACTAAAGTTCGCGGGCGAGTCACGTTAGCAATCAGACCAGTCCTCCCACGCGGATTAAGATACGTTTCCCAACCCGCCGGCCCGCGCCCCCTTAGCGCATGCAAGGTGAATTCGGCTTCCAGCGCTCTCAGATAGCTGGCAATTTGCTTTGTCCCGTAAGATGCGGCCAGGGACCGAGTTGCTCCTCCGACTACGATCAGTAGAGGGACCCAATTTCCGTGTTGTACCGAGCAGCCATCTTTCCAGAACCATGCCAGGAAAGCGGCCATTCCAACGACAACATATAGTGTGATCTTCCGGCTATATTCAAGCTGGTTCTGAATTTCATCCCTTAGCGCGTCGACCTCTCTAAAATGAAAATCCGTTGCGCGTTCGAATTCGCCGTCGGACATTGACTATTCCTCGCCATTCAAACCAGGTCGTTGCTAAGACATGCTTGCCAAATAAGCGAAGCTCATAAATTCTGCCGTCGGCTACTTAATTCTGGATCAGATTGACAAAGCGCGACCCAACGTATCGCGAACGAAGCGACTTCACGTGTGCGGCAGCGAACACTGCCCTCAATTCCTGGCTCACGAATCGTTTGACTGCTCGACTCCAGTACCCTCCCTTGCAACCGCAATAGGTCAACCGTCCGCAACGGGTCGACAAGACCCATTCGCTTTCCCCCAAAAGGCGACGCTCGTCTGAACGGCACACCGTCTCCTTCATGAATCCGGGTTCGAGCCTACGCCGTGCGGGGAAGCAGTCACGTGTCTCCAGATATGGCGACGCGCAGTAACGAGCCCGGCACCTTGCCCCAGACCATCGAATGAACGCGTGCACATCAAAAGTGTGTGCGGTAGCGTACAGACACGATGTAACCCCGGCACCCCGGCAACCGTATAAGGCGTTATAACCATCCCAAGGACTTTCCATTTTGCAAAGATCGCTGCGCGCAATGCAGGGACCTCATTCGATAACAGATATCGTTAGGAAACCTTGACGAATGCGTTGGCGCAATTCTACTTTGGATGAGCATCCCGCGACTTTAAAAATTCAAACGCTCTCCCGTTGAACGCTCGAGAAGCCGGCGGCCCAGTTTTCCCACCCTTACGTCGAACGCCCATTGCTTCCCACCTGTTTGACCAAGTCGGTTGACAGCCGGCAGAAAGCCTCTGGCGCGGAAATCCACATCAATGTCTCCCATTTAGGAGAGTGACATGGCATGCATCGAGTCCGATTACTTCGTGACAGGAACGGGCGCTACCGCCATGGCATTCGTCGACACGCTGCTCACCGAGTCGCCCGATGCGCGAGTCGTGATGGTGGATCGCCACCACCGTCCCGGCGGCCATTGGAATGACACTTATTCGTACGTGCGGCTGCACCAGCCGTCTGCCTGGTATGGCGTGGCCTCGCGTGAACTGAGCGACTGGTCGCATGAAGCGACGGGCTTTAACGAAGGGATGCTTGGGCTTTCCTCGGGAGCCGAGGTGCTCGCGCATTTTGAGCAGGTAATGAAACAGCGCTTCATTCCCTCTGGCCGCGTGCAGTGGTTCCCGAAATGCGATCACTTCGCGAGCGAAGGCCGCACGCACCGCTTCCGCTCGCTGCTGACCGGCGCCGAGCACGAGGTGCGTGCGCGGCGCAAATGGGTGAATGCCACGCATGCGAAAACCGAGGTACCGTCCACTCACCCGCCAAAATACACCTTGGCCGCGGGTGTGCAGTGCATTGCCTGCAACGAATTGCCGAGGGTTACGCGGCCGTACTCGTGCTATACCGTCGTCGGCTCCGGCAAGACCGGCATGGATGCGTGCATCTGGCTGGTCGAGAACGGTGTGCCGCACGAACGCATCCGCTGGATCATGCCGCGCGACGCATGGGTGATGGATCGTGCCAACATGCAGCCCGGCCCGACCGGCTGGCGGCGTTATTTCGAGAACAGCGTGGTGCAGTTCGATGCGATCCGCGACGCACGCGACGTCCCCGACCTGTTCCGGCGACTCGAAGCGGGCGGCGCGCTCATGCGGATCGACCCGGCCATCGAACCCACGACCTACCGCTGCGCACTCGTTTCGCGAGGCGAGATGGCCCAGTTGCGCAAGGTTGGTGAAATCGTTCGGCTGGGCCGTGTGCGCGCAATCGAGCCGTCGCGCATCGTGCTGGAGAAAGGCGAACTCAGCGCCGATCCTGACACGCTGTACATCGACTGCACTGCCTGCGCGATCCAGCCATTGCCGGGCGTACCGGTGTTCCAGGAAGAAGCCATCAACCTCCTGATGGTCCGTTGGTGCCAGCCGCTCTTCTCAGGCAGCGTGATCGCCTGGGTCGAGGCGCACATGGAAAATCTGCAGGAACAGAACGCGATGTGCATGCCCGTGCCCGTGCCCGAACTGCCGATCGATTACCTACGGATGTGGCTGCCGACTCTCGCCAATGCCGCGCACTGGCAGCAGAACCCCGACCTGAGCGCCTGGCTCAGACAGTGTCGCCTCAACGGGCAGGTTGTGATTCTCAAAGGTGTGGAGTTAGACGCTGCCGTGCAGGACCTTCTCAAGACCGTCGGGGCCAAAGCTTCGGATGCGGCGCAGTGCATTGCGCAATTGCTGGCAACAGCGGAGGCAGCGTGAGCGGCCCCCGCGAGCTGCAACTCGAAACGCTACAGGTCGGTGCCATCCGCATGCGTGTCGCGCTGCAGGGCGCTGGGCCACTCGTGGTGTTTTGCCACGGATTTCCGGAGTCGTGGGTATCGTGGCGCGCGCAGATGGCTGCGGTCGCGGACGCTGGCTATCGCGCCGCGGCGCCGGACATGCGCGGCTACGGCGGCACCGACGCGCCGGCGGACCCCGCACAGTACACGATGCTGCACCACGCAGGCGACATGGTGGAACTGGTCTGCGTCCTTGGTGCCGATACGGCGGTGATCGTCGGCCACGACTGGGGAGCGCCTGCAGCCTGGAACAGTGCGTTGCTACGGCCCGATGTCTTCCGTGCCGTCGTCGGCCTGAGCGTACCGTATGTCCCGCCCGCGAAAATCGACCTGCTGACGGCACTCGAACGGCAGGATGTGACGACCTTCTACATGCAGTACTTCCAGCAAGAGGGTGTGGCCGAGGAGGAGCTTCAAGCCGATGTCGAAGCGACCCTACGCCGCGTCACGTTCAGCATGTCGGGCGACGGCCCGGGCCGCATGGTCGCAGGCATCCTCGCGCCGGGCGCCGGCCTCCTCGAGAACACCGTGGACCCCGACGTCTTGCCGGACTGGCTTCTTCAGGACGACCTCGACTATGTCGTCGGGGAGTTCCGGCGCACCGGCTTCCGTGGCGGATTGAACTGGTACCGCGCGATCCGCAGGAGCGCGGAATTGCTCGCCCCCTGGTATGGTTGCCCTATTCGTCAGCCTTCGCTCTTCATTGGCGGCTCGCGGGACGACGTACTCAAGTTTCCCGGCATGCAGCAGCGCGTCGCCGCGTTGCCGCAAGTGCTGCCGGGTTTGCGCGGCGCTCACGTGCTGGAAGGCGCAGGCCACTGGCTGCAGCGCGAGCGCGCCGAGGAAGTGAACCGGTTGCTGCTCTCCTTCCTGAGCGAACTCGACGGATGACCTGCACAATCGCGCGACATGGAAGCGCCAGCGCCGACAAGCGACTTCTGTCAGCGCATCCGCAAAACCACGCTTGACGCTATTGCCCGGGGGCTTGCGGCGGGTCACATAGCCGGGCCACGCATCGCCAGAACTCGTGCTCGTGCGGTGCGTTGTCGAAGAAGCCTGGCGTTGCCTGCCACAAGGAGGCGCTTTGAATTCGCCCTTCCGGAGTTTTGCAGTCGTTGGCTGCTTGCTCAACCGATTTTGCTGCGCCATCAAGACAGCGCGCATCACCCTGTAAGCACATTGCTGCGGCCTCTTTTTCGCAGGCAGCAAAAGCACAACCCACAGTGAGATACAGTGCGGCTGCCATTATTTGCGCCGCAATTTTAATCGGGAAATGCGTAAAAGGACGCGGGTCTGGAATAGCCCACTGCTGCGTGGTCTGGACGTTCACGGTAGCCTCCCTCGGCGTATTCGCCATTCACTGCATTAACAACGATGGGGAGAAAAGACCTGAGTAGTCCGGCGATGGCCTGACCGTTGAGCATGCATCGGACAGGATTATTATTTGTTATCCTAAGTGGTTTTGGTATTCTAGTTCGCCGCGTTTACGTATCAATTAAACTGAAATTTACGGATAGCGGCAAAGACGCTGACCGTAGGCTTTCCGCGCCGCCGGAATCGTTGAGTATTGGATCGCGAGCTTGGCGTGCCGCCCTCCTCACCCCTCATAGGGCGAGCGCCTTGAACCCGGCGAACTACAATGGCGCGCCTTTACGCCCATGCAGTCCCGGCAGCTTGCGCCGCACGAGCAGCGCATTGGCACCCCACTGCAGCGCACCGCACAGCAGCAGATAAACGAGCCCGACGAACAGGAAGATCTGCGCCGGATACACCAGCAGCCGGTTATTGAGCTGATTGGCGAGGAACGTGAATTCCGGCACGCCGACGATATAGGCGAGCGACGTATCCTTGATCAACGCGACCCACTGATTGACGAACGACGGCATCATCACGCGCACCGCTTGCGGCAGGATGACTTCGCGTAATGCCTGCCAGCGCGTCAAGCCAAGCGAAAGCGCGGCCTGCCGCTGCCCTTCGCTGATCGACGTGATGCCCGCATAAACCGAATGCGACAGATACGCGCCGCCAATCAGCGCCAGCGCACACACGACAGTCGCGAGGCCTGGAACGTCGACGTGCAGCAGGATCGGCATCAGAAAGAAAGTCCAGAAAATCAGCATGAGCACAGGTATCGCGCGAAAGAACGCGACGCCGGCGGTCAGTGCGAGACGCACGGCGCCTCGCGTCATGGCGAGCGCAACGCCAAGCACGAGTCCGATCAACGCCGCGAGCAGCGCGGATATCACGGAGAGCGCGATCGTCAGCGCAATGCCGCCCAGCGGTCCAGCCGGAAACGCGCCGAGCATCAGGTAGCGCAACGCGGGCAACCACTCGAACCCGTTCACGCGCGACCTCGCTGCAAACCGCGCAGACCGGCGCGTTGCCACAACACCAGCGCGACCTCGATCACCGCGATAGCCAGCACGTAGAACACAGTGGCGGTGCCGAATGCCTGAAACGTCCTGAAGCTTTCCGTATCGACCTGGCGCGACATGTACGACAGTTCGCCAACGCCAATCGCCATCGTCAGCGACGAGTTTTTTATCACGTTCATGTATTGGCCGGCGAGCGGCGGCGTCGCAATGCGCAACGCCTGAGGGAGGATCACATAGCGCAGGGTCGCGTAACGGCTCATGCCGAGCGCCGCAGCGGCATGCCACTGTGCGGGGTTCACGCCGCGCATGCCGGCCAGGAACTCTTCGCCGATGAACGCCGTGGTGTAGCAGGTCAGTCCGACCCAGCCCGCGAACAGTTCGAAACTCGGCCAGCGCAGCGTGAGCGGCCCGAACGTTGCCAGGTGCGGCGTGTTGAGCCAGTCCATCAATCCGGACGGCAACACAGCCGCGGCGCCGAAATACCAGAACAGCAGTTGAACGAGCAGCGGCGAATTGCGGAAGACGAACACGTAGAGCGCCGCCACCCGCGCAATTGCACGGGTATGGGCGCTGCGCGCGACCGCCAGCAAAAAGCCCAGCGGCGTCGCGAACAACGCCGCGCAGGCGGAGAGCATCAACGTAACGAAGAAACCCTGTTCGAGCCACGCAAGATACTTCGGTTCAAGCCAGTTATGCATGAATCAACCGCGGCGTTCAACTGTTCTTTTGCGGATCGCCGATCTTGAAGAGACGGGGCAGCGGCGCCGCACTCTTCGGGCCGAACCACTTATCATAAATCTGCGCGGCTTCGCCGTCGGTTTCCAGGTGCGTCAGCGTGCTGTTCACCGCATCGAGCAAACGCGTTTCGCCTTTGGGCACGCCAACGCCTTCGTAGTCGTTCGAGATCGTGAACGGGGAAATCTCGTAGTTCGCCTTGTCCGGCGCGCGTGCAAGCAGCGCGACGAGTTTCGGACCATCCTGCGTAATGGCCTGCACGTTGCCCGTGCGCAGCGCGGCGAAAGCGAAAGGCGTGTCGTCGTAGGCCACGATCGTCGCGCTCGGGAATTTCGCGCGCACCTGCTGTTCGTTGGTCGTGCCTTTGTCTGCGCCAATGCGCAGGCCATTGATCTGTTCCGCAGACGTCAGCACGCCCTTCTTCGCAATGAACTGGGTGCCGGAAGCGAAATACGGCGTGCTGAAATCCACTTCCTTCTTGCGGTCGTCGGTAATCGTAAAGTTGGCGAAGACCAGATCGACCTTACCCGACTTCAGAAACGCAATGCGATTGGCGGGGTTGGTGGGTTGGATTTCGAGCTTCACGCCAAGGCTTTTGGCCACGGCGCGCGCGTAGTCCACGTCGAGCCCGACGATCTGATTGTCTTTCTGATCGACGAAACCGAACGGCGGATTGCTGTCGAATGCAGCCACGCGCAATACGCCCGCGCGCTTGATATCGTCCAGACGATCCGCATGCGCGGCGGTCGATGCCACGACCAGAAGTGCCGTCAACAGTGCGCCTGGCACTGCGCCCCAGATGCTGCTTTTCATTATTGAGTTTCCTTCTTCTTTTGTTGCCCTTGCGCTGCCACTGAATATTCGCGCTGGCGAAGTACGCAGGCTATCGGTATGACGCGCACGAAGGAACCAAGCATTTCTCAGATCGAAAGCGCTACTGGCGATATGGACCGCTGGGACAGTGCTGCATTCGTGGGGGGCGCCACGTTATAAGCACAGGGATATAGCGACGTTGCGACCCGATTCTTTCTACAGGAAGCGCAAGTAATGTTGACGCACGCCTCGTCACACATGTGACTTGCGTCGCAACTCTTGCCGGGTTAATTGCCACGATCCGGTAATGTCGACTATCGCCCATGTCGTCGGGGCGCATTTCTTTCGCGCGAGAGAATTAAATGTGAATACGTTGCGAAGTGCTTACAAATTCAAGGACTTATCTCCCTTGACCCGGGCACAGGGGCTGCTTACGCTCGACGAGGGACTTTGCTCTCAGGTTCTTCATCAATGAGCCACTTGGTCAGGCCGCGCAGTCAGATTCAGACTCCAGCCATGCTCGCAGCAAAGCCCGGTTTTTCCGCATTTTGGGGGACTTTTATGTCTTACCGCCGCTGGACCTCTCCTGCCGAGACGGCAGAATGGATCATTCTCGTCGGCGCAGCGTTCGCCGTGCTGGGCGGGTGGATCCCCTGGATGGGCCACGCGCCTTACTACTTCGTTGCCGGCGTTGCATTGATCGGCGCCGGCATCCTCATGCTTTGGAACCGCTCCGCGGGACTCTGGTGGTATTTCGCCATGTTCGCCGCTGCCGTAGTCTGGTCGATCTTCAAGGTTGGGCTGGATGGCTGGAGTCTTCTGCCGCGGCTCCTTGTGCTCGCCCTGATCGGCATCGGGATAAGCCTCGTCATTATCACCAGCACTTCGACAGTTGGCCGGCCGCTACGCGTAGCGGCCATCATCACGGCGGTGATCTACGCCCTCGCCATTGCCAGCATGCTCTGGTCCGCCATCGCCTGAGCGCGACCGCGCGCTTCCCGTTTGCCCTGGCCTTCACGTTGCCCAGGCCTTCACATACGCAGGCGCCTCACGCTCCGGTGCTGCCGTGTCGGCCTCGGGCGGCAACGGTGCGAGCGTGAGCGGCAGCACGCCTGCCCAGACGGGCCGGTCCATGTCCTCCTCGTCGTCTTTCGGGCCGCCCGTGCGGATCTTCGTCACGGACTCCGCGAGCGCAATGCGCATGACCGTGGTCGCCGCCAGCTCCTTGCTATTGCCCGCCCGCACTTCATGCCTGCGCCCCGGCGCAATGTGCCCCATGAAGGCATCGAGCACGGCAGCCTTGTGCTCATGGGCCACCACCTCGAACACGCCGTAGATCACCGCGGAACGATAGTTCATCGAATGATTGAACGCCGAGCGCGCGAGCACGAGCCCATCCAGATGCGTAACGGTCACGCAAACCTGGGCGCCTTCGGCTGCGAGGCGCAACATGCGGCTGCCGTTCGAACCGTGAATGTAGAGATGATCGCCCTCGCGCCAGCATGCGGTGGGAATGCAATGCACGCCGTGCTCGTCGGCGAACGCCACGTGGCAGACGTAGGCTTCGTCAAGAATCGCGTGCAACGTTGCCGCGTCGTAGTGCGCGCGTTGCGCGACCCGGCGCACGCGCGTGCGTTGCGAAGGTGCCGCGCTGGTGTCGGCGGCGGATTCGTTGACGGCATCGGCGAGGGACATCGTTGTGCTTCCTCTACGGTTGGGGTTGAGATGCCGTCTACGATAGACAAGCTGTGGCCCCATGGGTAGATCCAGACTTCCATTGCGTAATGGAGCCACAAGCGGGCCGAACTTTCTCTGTTAGTAGGTAATACACCATAAACCGTTAGATTCCTACCTTAATTGCCCGTAAAGGCCCGTGTTGAAATTTGTCAGGAAAAAGCTGCAACTTCGAAAAATCTCCTGTACAATCCGGCCTCCTTGATTCCCCGATAGCTCAGTCGGTAGAGCGCCGGACTGTTAATCCGTAGGTCCCTGGTTCGAGCCCAGGTCGGGGAGCCACACATGCGGGAGTAGCTCAGTTGGTAGAGCGCAACCTTGCCAAGGTTGAGGTCGCGAGTTCGAGACTCGTCTCCCGCTCCAGCACCCAGGCGGGCCATCCGCCTGCGATCAAGGCAGCAAGTCGGCGCACTTGTCCTTGCCTTACGGTAGTGAAAACCGCAAGCACGTCCCCTGCCCAATCTGCGAAGTCGCTTCGATCTGTCCGCCATGCCGGATGCGGTCGCCTTCAATGAGCCACGCCTGTGTCGCGAAGTTGCCGATAACAACGTCGCGCGCTAGACATCCCCGCCTTTCGCACCATTGCCGATAGTTGCCAGCGCAACGACATTGAGCGTTCCCTGTTCGCGCAGACGCAGCCCGACGCGCTCGGCGCAGGCGTTTTGAAACGCAACGTCCCGCCACTTTTCCACTCCATCAACCTGCACTGCGCCGTCGCGCAACAATGCGCGCTCGCTCGATGCGCTTCTCTGCTTTTTGTACACAACACAAAGCGTCAACTCCGCCTGTCCCGCGGCGGGAATAGCGCGAATCGCTCAGGTGTTTTGATGGCCTGGGACGTTATCGGAGCCGAGGTCGGTTCATTGCTCGCCCATTGCGCCCGCGCGCACCGAACGTGCCCTCCATCAACCCAACCTGGCCTCGCCGATGAATTCCCTAAATTCGCCTCAAATTCCCTTTGTGCCGCACCGCCCGCTGGCGGGTAGCGATCACCGCACGCTCACATTAGCCGCGCTTGGCGGCGCACTCGAGTTCTATGATTTCGTCATCTACGTATTTTTCGCCGCCGCCATCGGCCAATTGTTCTTTCCCCCCGCGATTCCCGACTGGCTGCGCCAGCTGCAGACGTTCGGCATTTTCGCGGCAGGCTACCTCGCGCGGCCGCTCGGCGGCGTGATCCTCGCGCATTTCGGCGACCTGGTCGGGCGCAAGCGCATGTTCACGCTGAGCGTGATGTTGATGGCGCTGCCCACGCTCCTCATGGGGCTGCTGCCGACCTACGATGCCATCGGCATTGCCGCGCCTGTCCTGCTGTTGTTGTGCCGCGTGCTGCAAGGCGCCGCCGTGGGCGGCGAGGTGCCGGGCGCATGGGTCTTCGTTTCCGAGCACGTGCCGCCGCGCTATATCGGCTATGCGTGCGGCCTGCTCACCGGTGGCCTGACGCTCGGCATCCTGCTCGGCTCGTTGCTCGCCTCAGGCATCAATCAACATTATTCGCAGGCGGAAATCGCCGCCTACGCATGGCGTATTCCCTTCGTGACTGGCGGCCTGTTTGGCATTCTCGCGGCCTTCTTGCGGCGCTGGCTCAACGAAACGCCGGTATTCGTCGAAATGAAGGCACGCCGCTCGCTCGCCACCGAAGTGCCGCTCAAGACCGTGCTGCGCAAGCACGGCCGCGCTGTAGTCGTCTCGATGCTGCTCACGTGGACGCTCACCGCCGCGATCGTCGTCGTGATCCTGATGACACCCACGCTCGTGGCGAGGCGCTTTCATATCGACGCCGCCACCGCGCTACAGGCGAATTCGGCGGCAACGTTCTGCCTGACTATCGGCTGCATGGTGGCGGGATCGATTGCGGGCCGCATCGGCACGCGGCGCACGATCTTCGTTGGATGCCTGCTGCTCGGCGCATCGTACTTCGCGATGCTCCGGCATCTTGCCGTCGATCCGGGCGCGCTGCTGCCGCTCTATGCCGTAGCAGGTTTTTTTGTCGGCGCGGTTGCGGCAATTCCTGTGGCAATGGTCAACGCCTTTCCGCCCGCCGTGCGCTTTTCCGGCATCTCGTTCTCGTACAACGTGGCCTACGCGGTATTTGGCGGCCTCACGCCCGTTCTGGTTTCGCTGATGCTGAAGTGGAACCCGTCCGCCCCCGAGCTCTATGTGGCCGCGCTGTGCGTCATCGGCGCGTTGACGAGTCTTGCGCTGCCTCGCGCGTCCGGCGCCACGGCAAAATAACTTTCCATTCCGAAATGACTCGAAATGAATCACCGGTAACCTGCGCGGCCTGCACGCTCACTACGTGCACGGCGCAGCGTTCTCTCCAGCAAGCACACGCATGGTTGCCGGTGTTGTAAATAATCACACCCGCTATACAAGCGTATGATTCCGCCCGGCGAATTCCGTCATTACTATCAGCGCTGTCGACCCGCGCTGGAGTGCTGGTCCATCGCGCCGTTGTTGCTCAGGAGATCATGCGTGTCCGCCGCTCATCACGTCTGTGTGGTCGACGACGATCAGTCAGTTCGGCTTGCACTTGCCAGCTTGCTTCGTTCGCTCGGCTATGAAGTCGAAACCTTCGAATCGGGGAATGACCTCCTGCGATGGCTTGCGCACAATCGCACTGCGTGCGTCGTCTCCGATCTCCAGATGCCCGGCATGTCCGGCCTGCAAATGTTCGAGGGCATGATCGACATGGGCGTCGATGCGCCGTTCGTGCTCATCACGGCGTATCCGACTGCCGAAGCCGAGGCGCGGGCCATGTCGATCGGCGTTCGCGCGTTCCTCACCAAACCGGTCAGCGCACAGGCGCTGGCCATGCACGTCAAGCAGGCGGTGAATCGGGCCGGCTAGCGCTCGAGCACCGCGTTTCCCCCCGCCGCTTCAAACGCGGCGGCGAGCGAGAAAACGAAACGCGCGCCATGCGGCGTGTTGGGCTCGAACTCCAGCGTGCCGCCATGCCGCTCGATAATCGAACGGCAGATCGACAAGCCCAAACCCATGCCCGTTGCCTTGGTCGTCACGAACGGCTCGAACAGCGACCCCTCGACGCAGGCTTGCAGCCCAGGCCCCGAGTCGGCCACGGTGATTTCCGCCCGGCCGCCGCCCACATGGCGACTGGAAAGTTCGAGTACGCGGGCACGCGAATCGACGCCGGCCATCGCCTCCACGGCGTTGACAATGAGATTGAGCGCGACCTGCTGAACCTGCACGCGATCGCCCTTCACGAAGAACTCCGGCGCGATGGCGTTATCGACTTCGACCTGGTGATTCTCGACTTCCGCGCCCGCAAGCAGCAGCGCTTCGGCGACCGCGCGCCTCAAATCGAACACGGTTAGCGTGGGCGGCGCGTTCTTCGCCAATTCACGTATGCCGTGAATGATGCTCGATGCACGCAGGCTCTCGCCCGCCACGAGCGTCAGCATCTTGCGCGCCTCCTCGAGTGCGGGCGGTTCGCGCTCGAGCCAGTGCACGGCCGCCGAGGCCGATGAATGAATCGCGCTCACAGGCTGACTGATTTCGTGCGCAATGGATGCCACAAGTTGGCCCATGGTCGTAAGGCGCGTCACGCGCGCAAGCTCGGCCATGGCGTTGCGCAACGCTTCCTCCGTATGCGCGATGCGCCGATTCTGCTCCACGAGATCCTGATAGAGGCGCGCGTTTTCGAGTGCGATGGCGGCCTGTGCGCCGAGCACGGAAAGCACGGCGATCTTGTCCTCGGTAAATGCGCTTTCGCTAAGCCGGTTCTCCAGAAAGATCACGCCCACCAGACCGCCTTGTTTGAGCAGCGGCAGGCAGAGTACCGACTTCGCCTGGGTCCTTCGCACATAGTCATCGCGCGTATAGCCGCCCTCTGTCGCGGCGCTGCCGAGCGCGAGCGGCTGCCCCGTGCGGATCGCCGTGCGCACCAGCGTAAGCGGCAAGTCCTCGCTCGAAATCTCGCGCCGCACGACATTGACTTCGGCGAGTTCGGCGCGCGTCACGGCCTCCGCATGAATCTGCAAGCCGCCCTCGTGGTTCAGCGCGAGCACGCAACGCTGGGCGCCTGCGTGCTCGAGCGTCACGAGCGCGAGCGTTTCGATCAGGCGGCTCAGCACGATTTCACTGGACAACGCGCTCGAAGCCTTGATGATCGCAGCAATATCGAGCTGTTGCGACGGGTAGTCGAAAGCCGGCATCGGCGCACTGGCCGACGGCTCCGTTTTCAGGCCGCGCTCCGTCATGGCGCGCACCTTGGCGTTCGCGCCCCACCATGCATAGGCATGCGAAGCATCGCGCAAGTAGGCGTCGGCAATCGTGCCGCGCCCTTGCTGGCGATGAAATGCCGCCGCGAGTTCGCACGCCAGCGCCTCGACATGCAGAATCCGCCGTTCGTGGGCGTGACGAATCGCCTTGTTATAGAGGTGCTCCGCTTCGCGGGCGCGGCCGTCGAGCCGCGCGATTTCGGCATCGACGAGCGCGGCACGGCCCGTGAGATTCGCGGGACCAACGTGCGCCCATGCGCTCAGTGCCGCGCAATGCGCGTCGAGGGCTTCACGGTGCGCGGCCCGTTCGTGCTGCGTCGCGGCCATTTCGCACAGCTTCGCTCGCGTGAGCGCGCCAAAGAAGCGATATTCGATCAATTCGAGGAACATTCTCGACGCGCCGATCGATCGCCTCGCCGCCACTTCTGCCTCGAGCGCCGCTTCGAAATCGCCGGAAATGAAGCTCGCCTGCAGCATGCACGTCCAGTAGGCAAAGCCAACGCTCGTGTTGTTCGCGCGCACCGCGTCGATATCCCGCTGGTATTCCTCGTCGCCGGCATGATCCGCCGTGTCGCGCCGCCCCGCGTCGCCGAGTTGTTCGACGAGCTGGATCTGTGCGCGGAAAACGCCAGAATACAAAAAGAAACGCGACAACCTCGCGACGTTCAGACCGTTCTTCGCCTCCGCGAGAACTTCGTCCAGCGGCCGGCCGGCAAGAAGCAGCACGCTCACGACATTACGCGCGCCCGACACGTCGAATACCAGATCGCCGTCCGCTTTCGCCACCTTCTTCGCTTGCTCGATATACGGCATGGCGTCCTGGGCCGGCCGGCTCCACGGAATCACGAGACTGCCAAAGCGCATGTAGATGCGCGCCTTGTAGCGCGAGCGCTTGCAACGATCGACCACGTCGACGGCCAGTTGCGCAAACTCATAGCCCGTCCTGTAGTCCCCATAGCGCTCGGCGAACACGAGATTCAGGCAAACGAAACCATACGCCGCGGAATCGGAAAGACCGTGCCGCAAACTCAGCAAGGTCAGGTTCAGCAGAATCACGTCGAGCAGATTGGCATTGAAAAAGAGCGCGGGCGGAATGAGATCGGCGAGCACGTCGAGCGCGCAGCGCCACACCGGGTCTTCGACCCACGCGCTTTCGCCAAGCTGGGCAATCGACCTGTCGCCCAACTCGCTGCGCAACTGCCGATAAAGGCGATCGACTTCACTGTCCGACGGGCGCTCTTCGATGTTGACACCGAGCCGGGCCAGAAAGTCGAGCCCCGTGGTCAGCGCCTGAATTTGCCGGTTCTGCGCGGTTTGCAGGCTCGCCGTCAAGCGCGTCAATTCCGCCCGCAGCGCCATGCTCACCGGCTTGCGGCCGAGCGCCGCGAGCCGCGCCTCGGCAGGCGCGAGCGTGCCGATCAGGCATTCCACGTCGGCGCGGTGAAATTCCGTCCATTGTGCCGTGTCTTCGTCGGTGCTTTCGTCGATCAGCGCCGCAGCCGTTTCGAAATAGACCAGCGCCGACGTGTACGCGGTCGCCGCCTTCGCACGTTCCCCCGCGAGCAGATTGAGGTAGGCAAAGCGCTTGCGCTCCTCGGGCGAAACGACACGCGAAGCCCCACGATTGATCTGATTCGCGACGACGAAAAGTTCGTCGCTCGGCTCGTCTTCACGCAAGCGCGTGGCGAGCCTGCGCCCGATCTCGAGGTGCAGGGCCGCCTGTTCGCTTTCGCGCATCGAAGCGTAGGCGGCCTCGCGAATGCGGTCGTGTGTAAAGCGCAGCCTGTCCGCATCGCGGTCGATGAGCGAAGCGTTGATGGCCTCGCGCAGGCTCGCCTCCAGCGCCTGTTTCGTGAGGCTCGCCGCCGCCGCGAGATCGGCGATCTTCGCAGCGGCTCCCAGACAGGCAAAGACCTGCAACGCGTCACGCGCGGCCTCGCCCAGCCGCGCGAAGCGCAGCAGCATGAGGTCCGCCACGTTGTCCGAATACAGCTTGGCGCGAATGCGATCGACGTCGCGCAGGCGCAACGCGCCCTTTTCCTCGAATTCAATCAGCCCTTCGCTCGCGAGTTCCGCAGCCAGCTGAATCGTGAAAAACGGATTGCCACCCGTCTTTTCCCGAATGATGTCGATCACCGGCAGCGAAGCGTCGAGCTTGCAGCCCAGCGTGTCGCCAACGAGGCGCGCCATGTCGCCGCGGTCAAGCGGCTCGACTGCAATGACCTGATGCCGGTCTTTGGTCTCGGTAATGAGCCGCTCGAGCGCATGCCCCGGCGTCACTTCGTTGCTGCGAAACGCTGCGATGAGCATGACATGCGAGAGGTCGCTGTCGCGCGTCAGATAGTCGAGGACCGTCAGCGTGCCTTCATCGACCCACTGCATGTCATCGAAAAACAGCACGAGCGGGCGCTCGGGCTGCAACACGCTTTTGAGCAGATCGGCAATCGTGCGCAAGTAAACCGCTCTGTCGACATTGAATTGCGTTTCGTCGTCGCTCGACAGTTCGCCCAGTATCAGTTTCAGGTCGGGCAAAAGACCATAGAGAATTTCCGCGCGAGCGCCCATGCACGCCGTGAGGCGATTGCGCGTCGCGGTGAAGCTCGCGTCTTCCTGACCGAGAATCGGGCGGATGAGCCGCTCGAACGCGCGGGCCAGCGCCCCATAAGGTTGGGTCGAATCGAGCTGTTCGCACACGCCTCGCGCATACGAGATCGACGTCGTGCCGATTGCGCTTGCCCATTGATCGACCAGCGCGGACTTTCCGCTACCCGAATAGCCGGCGACGAAGACCAGCTCGACCGCGCCGCTCGTGCTCACGCGGCGCAAGGTTGCGTCGAGCACATCCATCTGGCCACGGCGGCCGTATAGCGCCCCGGCGTGCCGGCTGATCGCAACGCTTGCGTGCAAGTCCAGCGGAAACACGGCAGCGGCGTTGCGCTCCGGCCCGGCGTTCAGGCAGCGCAAAAAATCGGCCAGCAGCCCGGCCGCCGACTGGTAGCGGTCGTTGGGATTCTTGGCGAGCAGTTTCATGACGACCGCTTCGACCTGGCGCGGCAATCCAGGCGCGTAAGCGGAAGGACGCATGGGTTGCTTGGCGAGCTGCGCATGCGCGAGCGCCATTCTGTCGACGCCCGTGAACGGCAGCACGCCGGTGAGCATTTCGTAGAACAGGCAGCCCAGCGAATAGAGGTCGGCGCGACAGTCCAGCAGGCGCTCCATCCGGCCGCAAAGTTCGGGCGCCATGTATTCGATCGCCCCGCTGCTGGCACGGTGAAGATTGGTTTCGCGGTCCGAACGATCGGCCATCATCGCGTGACCAAAGCCAAGGAGGCACGCCGATTCGTCGGCGTTATCGAGCAGAATACAATCGGGATTCAGGTCGCAATGGACCAGCCCGGCTTCATGGAGCGATTCCACGGCGGCTGCAATCGCCATTGCGGCGCGCAGAAAGCGCTCGAGCTTTTGCGGCGAACGCCAGCGCGCGCGCAAGAGCGTGCCGCCGGGGTCGCGCAGCGCGAGCGCGACGAAGCCGTTTTCCCGCAATAGCGCGTAGGGCCGCGCAGCCCACGGCGCTGCGAGGCGCGTGCGCAACGCATAAGCGTGCTCTAACCGCGCGCACCGCTCGTGCTCTTTCGGGCCGTCCTCCGTCACCATGAACAGCACGTGCGCGCCTTCCTTGTTCACGCCGCGATAGAGCGCCGGCGGCCCCGCGACCAGTTGCGTGACATCGTAATCGGCGAGTTGGTCGAGAATGGGCGCGTAATGGCTCATGCGGTCGTTCCGTTCGCGCGTGCCGCGACAGTGCCTTCGGCGCCGCTTCCTGCCGCGCGAAGCTCGAAGCAGAACGTCGCGCCCGCGTCCTGATTATTGAACGCCCAGATCGAACCGCGATGTTCCTCGATGATCGAGCGGCAAATGGACAGGCCAAGCCCCATGCCGTCCGACTTCGTCGTGAAGAACGGCTCGAATAGCCGCTCGACGATATCGGCATCGATACCCGTGCCCGAATCGCACACACACACGCGCACGGACTCCGCGCCAGCGAATTCGGCCGAGATTTTCAGCACCCGCGTACTGCCCGGACACTTCAGGATCGAATGCATGCCATTGAAGATCAGGTTCATGACCACCTGCTGGATCTGGATCTTGTCGGCGGCCACCTTGGGCAAACCGTCTTCCGACACGACACGCAGGCGAATGTTGTTCTTTTCCATTTCCTGCCGAACGAGTGCAACGACTTCACTGACGGTTTGCGTCAAATCGATCGCGGCGCGATTCGGGCGCTCCTTGCGCGCGAGCGCGCGCAGGCGGTTGATCACTTCGCTCGCGCGGTCCGCGTCGCTCACGATACGCGCGAGATTGTTGCGCGCTTCGGCAACCGAAGGCACCGCGCGGTCCAGCCAGCGCATGCCCGCCTCGCCATGCGTGATGATCGCCATGAGCGGCTGCTTGAGGTCGTGCGCAAGCGATGCCGTCAATTCGCCCAGCGTCGACACGCGCGTGACGTGCGTGAGTTCCGCCTGCGCGCGCAACAGCGCGTTTTGCGCCTGGTGAATTTCGGTCATGTCGGCAAGGGCGCCGACGTATTCCACGGCACGGCTCGCCGAAGCGATTGGTCTCGCCACCATGCGCAGGTACTTCACCGCGCCCGTTTCCACGCGCACGCGATACTCGGCCTCGATGATCGACGCGCCTGCCTCCCCCTCGCACAGCGCGCGCCTCACCTGATCGACGTCGTCGGGATGAATGCGTTCCAGCATGAGATCCATATGCGGCCGCGAGGGCTCGTCCATTTCGAGGATCCGGTAGGTTTGCGCGGAGCACGTCAAGTCGCGCGATTCGACATTCCAGCCAATGCTGCCGATATTGCTGAGGCGCTGGGCTTCGGAGAGATACATCTCGCCGCGCCGCAACGCGTCTTCGAAGGCGCGCCGGTCCGTGACATCGATCGTCGCGCCGATATATTCGCGCGCACCGCTCTCGTCGCTCGACCACGGCCGGAAAATCACCTGCAGGCGGCGCACGCTGCCGTCGCCTTGCCGTGTCGAGAATTCGTGGCTATGCATGCCGTCTTCGCAAATTGCGTTGACGAAGACTTCCTTGAAGCGCAGCCGGTCCGCCTCCAGCACACGCTCGAGGCACATTTCGATGGTCGGCCGCTCGCACGTGAATTCCACGCCCCACAGCTCGTAATTCTCACGCGACCACAGCAATTGACCCGAGGTCGTGTTCCAGATCCAGGTACCCGTCTTGCTGATGCGCTGGCCCTCTTCGAGGAACGCCTCGCTGCGCCGCAGCCGCGCTTCGGTTTGACGGCGCTCCACGTTCTCGCGCTTGAGCGCGGAATAGAGCCGCGCGTTCTCGATGGATATGGCGGCCTGGGCGGCCAGCATGTTCATGAGGTTGATGCGCGCGAGATCGAACACATACGGCGTGACGCTGTTCTCCATATACAGCACGCCAACCAGCCCCGCGTGGCGCAACAGGGGCAGGCAGAGCAGCGAACGGCAGCGGCCCTCGCTCAGGTAACGGTCGTCGCGGAAGTCGTTCGGCTCCGCGCCGTCGTCGATGACGACGTTCTCGTGAACCCGCATGACATGGCGAATCACGGTAAGCGGGACCACGGACTCGCACAGGCCCATGTCGCTCGCTTCCACGGTTATGCCGTTCTCCCTGGAACCGGCCTGGGCCACGATGCGAAAGCTCTCGCCCGACCAGAGAATGAGCAGCGCACGCTGCGCGCCGCTGTGGCGCACGGCAATCTGCATGAACGCCTGCACCAGCTTGTCGAGGTCGATCTCGCTTGAAACGGCCTGGGACAACTGGACCATTGCGGCGACATCGACCGTGCCCTGTGGCGCCGCGTGAGCGCCGGAACTGCGCGCGGCAGGCGCACCGTCACGCAGATGGTGAAAGGCCTGCTCGAGACTGCGCACCTTGGCGTCGGCGCCCCAGCGCGCATAGGCGTCGCGAGCCGAGCGCAAACACGCCTGGGACACCGAACTCAAACCGCGTTGCTGGTAGAAGTGCGCCGAGCATTCGCGCGCCATGGCCTCGTAGTGCGGCTGCCCATTCTCACGCGCCAGTTCGATCGCGCGCTCGTATTCCTGCTCGGCCAGCGCATAATCGCCCACGAGCCGCGCATATTCGGCCGTGACGAGCGCGCAGCGGCTGCCGAAGTTCTCCGGTGCGCTATGTGCCCACGATTCAAGCCGCTCGATGGCGCCGATCAGTTCGCGCTCCATCAATTCGTGCGCGGCTTCCTGCCCGGCTTCCTGCGGCAATTCGTCGATCACGCGCACGAGCGCAAGCGCCCGCAAAAAGTAGTACGTCACCTCGATCGGCATGGCCATCACCGCGCCGAGCAGCGGCTCGATCTCTCTTGCGCGCGCAATCGTGGCAGCGAAGCGGCTGTGCAGGAAGTCCAGCTTCATTTCCATGATCGCCGCATAGGCGATACCGCAGCCGAACTGGCTCTCACGCACGAACGAGACGAGTGCTTCGTGCGTGGAGGCAATGCCCAGGTCTGCCGCATCGACGCCCTGCAAGCGCAACAGGAACATCAATTCGAGTTCGATCGTGACGCTGATAGTCTTGTTGCGCAGTTCGTTGGCAAAACGCAGATTCTCGCGGCACAGGTTAGTCACCTCGTTGAGGTGCTCGCCGCGCTCATAGGCCTGCCAGATACTCTCGAACGCGATATAGCCTGCGTAGATGAAGTCGCCTGCTTCGACGCACTGGCTCATCGCGCGGCCCAGCACGGGAATGGCCGCGCGAAACGGCCGCCGCCAGATCAGGATATGGTCGCCGTGCAAATGCAGCAGCGTGCCGCTCAAACGCGGTTCGCCATAACGCTCGTTCACGGCAAGCGCAAGCTCGGAAAAGCGTAGCGCAAGATCGAAGTCGCGCGTGGTGCCGACCAGCAGCAGCGCGTAGATGGCGTAGACATAGCCTGCCAGCCGCGTGTTGCCGTGCGCGAGGCACAACTCGGCGGCCTTGAGCACGAGAATCGGGAACAGCTTTTGTACGCCGATATACGCACTCGGAATCGCGTCGATGATGAGGCCGATCACGGCCTCGTGCATGGGGTCGTCGAGGCAGCCGCGCGTGAGCAGCGCCGCGACCCGGTGCGGCGGGCACAATTCGCGCAACGCCGCGAGCTTTTGCGCGACTAGCGCATCGTCAATGCCTTCGCCCTGCACCTCGACATTCAGCAACGAAAGCGCGCTGAGCGTCGTTTCGACCGCTTGACGATAATCGCCCGACGCCTGGTGAATGCGAATTTCCATGCGCAGCGCGCTAGCGCGCTTGAGCAGGCCGCCCGCGCGATCGCACGCTTTGCGCGCCGTTTCCAGCGCCTGGCTGAAACCGCCGGTGAGATACTCGCACTCCGCCATGTCGAGCAGCAGCCGGAATACGTCGATACGCGCCCCGCTCACGCCGTACTGCTCGATAAGCTTTTCCGCCTGGGCGAAATACTCGCGCGCGGAACTCCACGCAGCCGCCGCTTTCGCCGCGTTGCCCGCCAGCACGTCAAGCTCCGCAAGTCGCGTGCGGTCGGCTTGCGAAAGAATGCGCTGCGCGCGGTTCAGGTGGCCGACCACCTCGAACACTTCGGCCGTGCTCGGGGCCGTTGGCATGGCAAAGAGCAGGTTGGTGCCGATCTGCGCGTGCGCGAGTTCGCGTGCCGTTTCGCCGAGCATCGCGTACGAGGCTTCCTGCACGCGGTCGTGCGCGAAGCGGTAGGCTTCCCCCTTGCGCGAAACGAGGCCTGCCGTCTCCGCTTCGCGCATCGTCGCCAGCACGCGGCGGCTATCGGTGCCGAGCACGCGGGAGAGCGCCCCCACGCGCGCCGTTCCCCCCACGCACGCGAAAACCGCCAGAACATGCTTCGTTTCATCGTTCAGGCGCGTGAGACGCAGCGTGAGCAGGTCGACCACATTGTCGGTGTAGCCCTTGTCGCGAATCTTGTCGATGTCCCACGTCCAACCCACGCTGTATGCGTCCGGCACGATGAGCCGATCCTGCATCAACTCGCGCAGGAATTCGATCGTGAAGAACGGATTGCCGCCCGTCCTTTCGAAGATCACCGAAGCGAGCGGCGCGACGGCCTCGGGCGGCTCGACCAGCGTTTCGGCAATCATCGTCACGATGTCCGCGAGCGTGAGCGGCAACAGGCCGATCTTTTCGGTCACCTTCCTGCCGAAAAGAATGCCGTTGAGCCGTTCGCTCGCCACCCGCGAGCGGCCCAGATCGATGCTGCGGTGCGCGAGCACGAGCAGCAGGTGCTTCAGCTCAGCGTCCGTTGCGAGGCCATCGATGATTTCCAGCGTGCCGGAATCGAGCCATTGCACATCGTCCAGAAAGAGCACGAGCGGCCGCTGCTTGTCCGAAAACAGCATGAGAAAGCGCTTGACGATCAGCAGAAAACGGTTGGTCGCTTCCTGCGGCGGCAGGGTTTCGATTGCGGGCTGCGGCCCCACCATCGCGCCGATTTCCGGCACCAGATTGACGATCAGTTGGCCGCCCTTGCCCACGGCTTCCTCGAAGCGCCCCTTCCATAGCGCGATTTCCGGGCCGGTCTTTCTGAGCAGCGGGCGCACGAGCCCGCGCAGCACCTGGACAAACGCCGCATACGGCACATTGTCGTTGTACTGATCGAATTTTCCGAGCGTGAAATGCACGCCGGCCGACCCGATATTGCGCTTGAATTCCTCGATGAAAAACGTCTTGCCGACGCCGGGCTCGCCCTCGACGATCACCGCCATGGCGTCGCCGGTCTGGCGCACGCGTTCCAGCGCGCCGTGCAGCTGTTCGAGTTCACGCTGCCGCCCGTACGTACGCATGGGAAACACGGCCTGCGATTGACGGTCGCCCCGGCCGAGCAGTGCGGGCGAAATCTGCGCGCCGTATGTGACTTCATCAAAGCAAAGCTGCAGGTCGGCCTCGACGCCCGCCGCACTCTGATAGCGGTCGTCGGCGGCTTTCGCCAGCAGCTTGTTGATGATGAATTCGATCTCGGGACGGATTTCAGGAACGAGATTGCCGAGCGGCCGCGGCGTACTCACGAGATGCGAATAGACCCATTCCTCGCGCTCGCGCGCGTCAAAGGGCAACTGCCCGGAGAGCAGTTGGTAAAGCAGCACGCCCAGCGCATACAGATCGCTGCGCGGATCGTTACGCTGGCTCGCGGCGCTGGTGCGCTCGGGCGCGAGATACGGAAGCTGGCTCATGGGCACGATACCGATCTCGCCGCCGCCCGCATAGCTGCCCTCGATACCGCAAGCGCTGCCGAAGCCCGTGATCCACACGCGCTGCTCGCGATCCACGAACAGGTTGGCGGGGCTCAGGTTGTGATGAACGAGTCCATGCGAGTGCATGTCCTTGAGCGCCGAGGCGAGCGACACCGCGAGCGCAAGAAAGCGCCGCAGCGAGCGGCCATGCGCCATGTCGCCGCTGAGCGATGCACCCTCGCAATTGTGCAGCGTGAGCAGAAACTGGCCGCCCGAACGAAACAACTCGCGCGGACGAATGCCCCATTGCGCGTCGATCGATTCGCGCAGGCTGTATTCTTTCTCGAACGATGCGAGGAGTTCACGCGAAGCGCGTGCCTCGAACGGCGCTTTCACGATGAGCGGCTGCTCGCACGCCTCGGTGCTCACGCGGTATAGCACCAGGTCGTCGTCGCGATGAAGCCGTTGCGCACAGGTAATGCGCCCGTGAATTTCCGCGGCGCCTGTCGCCTCCCAGCCCGGGATCTCTGCCGTCGAGTGCCGCCCCGCTCTAGCTACCATGCCTCTCCCCATCCATGTCGTGCCGGTGCGCCATTAATTGCGCGCGTGCCCGGCGGCGCTTATGACCTCCATCTTCCTCACGAGATCGGCGACCGACTGCGCTTCGAGCTTGCGCATGGCGGAACTGCGATGAATCTTGATCGTGATCTCGCTCAGCTTCAATTCGCCCGCAATCTGCTTGTTCAGAAAGCCTTCCACCACGTACGACACGACTTCGCGCTCGCGCGCGGTCAACTGGTCGTAGCGCGCGCGCAGCGCCGCCTCCGAGCGGGCGCGTTCGCGCCACGCGGCATGGCTCGCGATGGCAGTCGTTACGGCGTCGATCACGCGCTGCTCGCGCACAGGTTTCGTAAGAAAGTCGATCGCACCCGCCTTCATGGCCCGCACCGACATTTCAATGTCGCCGTGCGCCGTCATGAAGATAATCGGCATGTCCACTTCATAGCGGTGCGCGCTCTGCTGAAAGGTCAGGCCGCTCTCGCCGCGCAGGCGCACGTCCAGCAGCAAACAGCCCGGCACGTCTTCTTTCGGCGCCAGCAGGAATTCGTCGATGCGCGTGAACGTGCGCGTGGCGAAGCCGGACGAGCGCAGCAGGCTCGAAAGCGCCGCGCGAATCGACTCGTCGTCGTCGATCACATAGACAACCGCACCCTCCCCCCCTGGCGCAATACGAACCGCGTCTTTCTCCATTACCGTTCCCCTGCAACCATGCACGTTATCTCCGGCGAATCGTTCATCAATCGTGGGTAATCGGATCGGCTATCGACCCGGTATCGCCTTCGATCTGCAGCGTCCGGATTTTTCGCACCAGGTCCGCCGTCGTGCGCGCGGCAAGCTTTTTCATCGCTCTCGCGCGGTAAATCTTCACGGTCATCTCGCTGAGTGCGAGTTTGCTCGCCGCCGCCTTGTTCATATACCCCGCTGCAACGAGCACGGCGATATCGCGCTCTCGCGGCGTCAAGGTCGAAAACTGCTCTCTGAGCGTGCTCGACTGGCTCAGCCTCATCAAACGCGCCGCGTCGCGCTGCAACGCCTCGGTCACGGACTCGATCATGTCCTGCTCGCGAAACGGCTTGGTCAGGAAATTGATGGCGCCGCCTTTCATCGCGCGAACCGACATTTCGATATCGCCATATCCGCTCATGAAAATAATCGGCATGACGATTTCATTTTCCGCCGCCCATGCCTGAAACTCGAGACCGCTCTCGCCTTTTAACCGCACATCGAGTATCAGGCAGCTCGGAATATCGGCCTGCACGCGCTCGCAAAATTGCGCCGTGGCCGGAAAGGTCTCGACATGAAACCCCACCGATTCGAGCAGGCTCTTGAGTCCTTCCCGAAGCTTTTCGTCGTCGTCGACGACAAAGACTTTCGATGCAGCGTGCTCCGTGCAAGCCCGGCTCGCCTCCACGGACGCACGCTCGCCACGATCGCTCTCGATTTGGTACATGCCAAACTCCACCGGTTGCTGATTTCAGGCGTCAACCCAAAGGGAATGCCGCGCGCGAGGCGCGCGATTGCGCAATGATTGGTAAGCGTTGTGTGCTCGGCGAGGGGCGTGCGGTGGGTGAACCCTCACTTCCCCCTTGCATCTTACCTACGGATTGCGGCAAACCCTATCTATACCTCCGTATGATTTCGGCGGCTTGGGGGCTCCGGTAAGCTTATGCCGCGTACACGCGACGGATCACAGCCATACCGCCTCCAGCACGCCACGGGAGATATTCATTGTGTACGCCACAAGTCATCTGGGTGGTTGACGACGACCCTTCGGTCCGTTCCGGCCTTTCCAGCTTGCTACGCTCGCTCGATTACGACGTCGTGACATTCGAGTCCGGCATGGATCTGCTGGCCGCCGTGGGCGAGCGGCACCCGCGCTGCATCATTTCGGATGTCCAGATGCCCGGCATGACCGGCGTCGACATGTTTTTGCGCCTGATTGGCGCGGGCATTCGCATACCCACGATTTTCGTCACGGCCTACCCCATGCCCGAACTCCAGAGCCTGGCGCTGGACAATGGCGCGAGCGCATTCCTCATCAAGCCCGTCAGGGCCAGAGATCTCGCCGCCGCCGTCGCCGTCGCAGCCGGTAGCGCAGCGTAAATCGTCGCGGATCGCCGGAGCATCCCAAGGTATAGTGCGCCGTTGACATTCGTATAGGACGAACCACCTAACGTCTGATAGAGCCAGGACGGCCAGCGGTCTATGCTTCCCACCGGGCAAGACCCGCATCGACAACTCCTCGTTCATACTCAACGTCAACAGGTGATTCCATGACGCTTCGCTCCAAGGCGCTTACGGCCGCGCTCGCCGTGCTGCTCTCCTCCGCCGCTCTCGCACAAACCACCACGACCGGCGACACGCCCGCACTGACCAAGCAGCAGATCCGCGCGCAAATGCGCGCCGACCGCGCCGCCAATCACGCATTGGCGAAAAAGGTCCGCGAAGCCCTCTACAAGGACCACGACCTGAACGACACGGACATCGCCGTGTTCGCCAATACGCGTACGGGCAAGGTCATCCTGGCGGGCACGATTCTCGACGAATCGCAGGACCAGGTTGCTCAGGACGTCGCATCGAAAGTGCCGGGCGTTCAGCAGGTCGCAACCAAACTGACGCTGTACGCAGCACCGTGATAAGCACTACCCCAACGCTCCCGGTTTCACCGTAAGCGAGTGCGCCGGCCATGCCGGCGCACTTCAGGTTTCACCTCGGTCGCAACACTAGGCAGCAACGGCCTCGCTCAGCACGACGCACACTTCATCGAGCAGTCCTGGCATGGCCGTGTAGCTCGCCTGCGTGAGACGCAACACCCCCCCTTGCGTGCAGACGCCCACGACCTGATCGTCCTTGAAGCCCGAACTCACGATCGGCCCCCATAGCGCCTTCAGCGCAAAACCTTCGTAGGCCGAAGCGACCGGCTCGCGGCCCAGGTTCGAAAGCAGCACGTCGAACGCCAGCATGTGCGAAAGAAATCCCGCGGTGTCTTCAACGGAAGGATTCGACGACATGAATGCATCCAGCGCTTTCGTTTCCTGTACGACCGATGCGTGCGTTTGCGCGGGTGCGAGCAGTGCCTTGACCTCGCGTGCCGCGTCCCAGAACGGTGCGCCTTGCGGACGATCGTCGACCGTCACGGTCTGCGTGATGTACACGCCGTTGGCCTGGCCCATGCCGCCCACGGTTCGGCGCACGTCGATCGGCGAAACGGTACGTACGGGACGCTCGCGCCACGCCCGCGACAAGCGCCGCCCCGCTTCATTGACCGCCGCCGCGAGCGCGCCGTGCACCGTCGTGCGCTCCATGCGCGATCGCTCCACAACGGCCCGCGTGAGCGGCGCGCTGAGCGCGAGCGCAGCAACCTCGGCACGCGCGCCCGAAGCCGCGCGGAACACCTTGGCCTCGGGCGCCGGCGCCATCGCGCCAGGCACGGTGGCCGTTGCCATTTGTGCTCTCAACAGGCTTTCCAGCGGCTGCACGAGGGGCAGACTCATGAGCGAGCCGCCCGCAAGCGCGCACAACAGATCCTCCATCACATAGGCACCGCCCATGCCATCGAGCACCGAGTGATGCGCCGCGAGAATGACAGTCGAGCCGCGCTCACCCTGCAGCAAGGTTGCACGCACAAGCGGTGCAGTTGCCCAGTCGAACGGTGCGTTCATTTCGCTCGCCGCCTCGACTTGCCACGAAGCCCTCGCATTCTCCACTACGCGCAGGGGAATTCGCGCATCGGGATCGCGATGAAACTCAGGGGCGCCGTCACGGCCGGCGACGATACGCGTGGAGAGCAACGGATGCCGCTGCTGGATCGCAAGCAATGCCGCATGCCACGCGCTGGGCTCGAACACGCGGTCGATTTCCGCGACGAGCGCGAAATGAATCGCCCGATTGCGGTCGAGCAGCCAGAACAAGTGTTCCGTACCGCCAAGCGCCCGCACCCAAGCGGGCTCCTGTTTCATGGTGTTTTCGCTATCCGCTTGCTGATTTCGCATGTGAATTCCGTGTTTTTGAAAAGGGAGTGAAACGTTGAACGCAATCGCTTCCCCAACAAGAACACCTGTAAAGCACGCCGCATTCCACGATGCATGCGCCGATCAGCACGACGTTTTGTGTCGCAGTGTGTATGGCTTCCGGCATTGATACAAACACTTTCAATCAGCATCCGGCCGGAAATATGGCAGATACCTTCTCCGGTTGTAATTCGTCTTGTCTCCTGCCCGCGAGGCGCCCGGCCCGTCAAGAAGATGAAGGCGGCCGGCGATATCTGCGCGTATGGAATTTCAATCGCCCGCCGGGTGTTCTCGTCAAGGCGACGGTTTTGCCGCTTAACCCTATCGTCGAAAAATGAAAGCTACCGAGACGATGACTGTCGCCGAATTGTCGGCGCTCCTGCCTTCGATGCTTCCGCGATTGTGGGCGTTCGCGCTACGCATTTCGGGCGATCAGCATGATGCCGAAGACCTCGTGCAGCGGGCATGCGTGCGCGCGCTCGAACGCGCGCATCAACTCGAACCCGGAACCGCGCCGCTCAGCTGGATGTTCTCCATCGTTCAGTCCACGTGGCTCAACGAACTGCGCGCCCGCAATGTGCGCAACCGTTCGGGCATGGGATGGGATGACGGGTTTCTCGAAACCGTTCCCGATCCCTCCGCGAGAACGCCGGAAGAACAGGTCATGAACGGACAGATCATCCGCGCCGTTGAGCGATTACCCGAGGCGCAGCGCATTGTCATGCTGCTTGTCGCGGTGGAAGGGTTAAGTTACGGCGAAGCCGCCGAGGTGCTGGACGTACCGATCGGCACGATCATGAGTCGCCTTTCGCGGGCACGCCAGGCGATCGGCGCCCTGTTCAACGATCAGAAAAAAGAAAAGCGCGCGCCAAGCGCGGAGAACAGCAAGGAAATTGGGGCATGACTATGGATGACATCCTGCTCATGGCTTATGTCGACGGCGAACTCACGCCGCGTGAGCGCGAAGATGTGGAGAAGACAATTAGCGCGTCGCCCGAGATCGCGGAGCGCATGGCGCTATTCACGGCGTCGGCGCTGAGGTATCGGCACGCCTTCGCACACCAGAAACTGCCGCCCGTTCCCAAGCGGCTCAGGCTCAAGATCGAGCAGCTCAGCCGCGCGCATTCGGGCATGCCCGAGGCGGCGAGCAGCACGGACACCGCGCGCCGCGGCGCCACGGAATCTGCCTGGTTTGCGCGGCTTCTCTCGCGTTGGCCGTTTCGCGTTGCGCCGAACCTCTCGCTGCCGGGTTTAGCCATGACATTCGCCGCTGGCGTGCTGAGTTGCGCGCTCGTGCTGCGCCATGCAACAGACTGGGCGCGCAGCGACGGTGGTGCAGGCACCGGCGCGTTGCACACCGCGGCCGCGAGCGTCTCGCCATGGGTTGCCGCGGCGGTGAACTATCAACAGCTTTACACGCGTGATACGGTTGCCTTCGACGCGCTTACGCCGGAAGTGGTCTCGCAGGTGATCGCGCAGATTCACGTCGACGACGGCGTACCGATACGCGTGCCGGACCTGCGTCCAGCGGGGCTTACATTCACGCGTATTCAACGATTGCGTTTTCACAACAGACCGCTCGTGCAGATCGTGTATCTACCCAAAACGGGTTTGCCGGTTGCCCTGTGCGTGATGAAGGACGCAAAGCCGGACGCGAGCATGACGCACGAGCGTGTTGAAAACATGAATGTGTTGACATGGCGGCGCGCCAACCTCAGCTACGCGTTAATTGCGTCGCTCGACGACGATCAGCTGCTCGCAATCGGCACAGAGATTGCAAAGGGCCAGAGGGTCGAAACCGTGGGCCAGGTTGCGCCTGCTGGCCATGCTTCGGGTTGACGGCTTGCACGTTTTGTCGACCGCTCTGGATTCCGAAATATTCCGAAATAATCCTGTTGCCGCAAACATCTCGGCGTCACGCGAACGAGCACGCTGCCGGGAATAAACACCGATAACGGACTGTTCTGATTGCGCGGCCGGACAATTCACCCTTTGGGACGATTGCGCTGGCCGACCTTCATGTTCAATCAGGCGCCGCCAGCGGCTCCGTTACGTTATCGGCACACCATGTCTTCCTTTTCCCGCATGCTGCTCGTGTACGACGGCACGAGCGAGGCCCAGGCCGCTCTGCAACGCTGCTCGCAACTCTCGCTCGCCTTGTCCGCTCTCGTCGATGTCGTCGCCGTCGTCGATTCCGAAAGCGTGAACGCAAGCTGCGCTGGCCTGCTTACCGACGTTGCCTATACCCACCTCGAGGAAATGGCCCGCAACACGCTCAGCGACGCCGTCACGCGGCTGGCCAATATCGGCATTACCGCGAACGGCTTTGTCAAATTCGGGCGAATCGCCGATGTCGTGGCGCGCCACGCGCAAACGTTCAACCCCGACCTCATCGTGCTCGGCCACCGCTCGAGAGCCGGCCGCTCGCGGTGGTGGAGCGTACGTCCCGCTCATGTCGATCTCGCCGAGCGCTTGTGCGGAACGACCATCGTTACTGTGACGCTGGCGTCTGCCTAGACATGTGCAACACAGCGCCGATGCCCCGGCAATTCGACTTGCCCGCCTCACGCTGCTGTCAACGGCAGCGTGAGGCGCGCCTCGAGGCCGCCTGTACGCCGGTTTTCGAGTTCCAGCTCGCCGCGCATGGCGAGCGTGAGGCGTCGCGCAATCGCGAGCCCGAGCCCCGATCCCGACGCCGAAGCCGCCGTTTCGGGCGCGCGATACCAGGCGGCGAACACCGTTTCCAGGCGGGCGGGCGCGATGCCCGGCCCCGAGTCGAGTACGGCCAGCACGAGACGCTGCGCCTCGACTCTCACGCTCAGGCGGACATCCACGCCGTAGCGCAGCGCATTGTCGATGAGATTCACAAGCACGCGGCGCAGCGCATGGGGACACGTCACCACGGGACGCCCCACCTGCCCCTCGAGTTCGACGGTGCGCCCGGCGTCCCGATAGTCGGCAATCAGCGCGCCGAGCAAACTGTCCGCATCGACCGAACGCATGGGCTCCTGGGCGCTGCATTGCATGCGCGCGCAAGAAAGACTGCCCTCGACCAGCTCGGTCATCTCCGCAAGATCGCGGGCGAGCGCGTCTCTTACTGCCGCTTCCTCCACGAGTTCCGAGCGCATGGTCATGCGCGTAAGCGGCGTGCGCAAATCGTGCGCATAGGCGGCAAGCACGTGAAGCAACTCGGCCTGGCGGCGCGCGCGATGGCGCGCGCACACATTGAACGCGCGAGCGAGACGCGCAATGACAGCAGGCCCCGCGTCTTCGGGCAGGACCGCTTGAGCATCTTCGCCGAGGCCGCGCTCGACCATGGCCGCCATGCGCTGAACGGCTACCTGCAACTCGGCGAACTTCAGCGCCACGAGCGCCGCCAAGAGTATGGCGGGCAGCATCATGGGCAAGCCGTAGCGCGCAAGCTCCTGCCACGGCACGGCATGCGTTGCGTACGAGGCGTAGGCGCAGGCCGCCGCAAGCAACACCCATAAAGGCCGCGACCATGCCTCGAAAGAGCGCCACGCGCCGCCGGGCGACGGAGCGCGCACCGCGCTTGCGTGCAGCGGCGCCTTAGGCGTATTCGATGGGTCGATGACGTGCGCGTTCATATTCGTTCTCCTGTACTGGCCGGGCCTCACCCGGCCGGCCCACTTTGCACCACAGGGGAACGCGCGTATTAGACAGACAGCCGGCACGCTGCCTGGAAACATCGGCTTCGCGGTACGCCCTGCCCGGCAGCGCCAGAATAGGCCACCTCAGGCGTACGACGCCATTATATGAACGTATATCTTCAAACCTACGGATGGGTAAAACGGCGCGGTTCGCGTCCCGCGCGCCAGGAGCGACGAGCGTGCGGGACACGGCGGCCTTTACGCGAGCTTGCGCATCGGCCTGAACCCGGCGCGAACCTCCTGTGCGAACAGGAGCGGTTCTTCCCAGGCCGCGAAATGACCGCCCTTATCGACTGTGTTGAAGTAGACGAGATTGTGATAACTGCGCTCCGCCCAGCTGCGCGGCGCCTGATAAATCTCTCCCGGAAACACGGTAATCGCCGCTGGCAAGCTGATATCGACCGCGTTGAAGTTATTCGAGTGATCTTCCCAGTAAATCTGTGCGGACGACGTCGCGCTGTTGGTGAGCCAGTACAGCGAAATATCGTCGAGAATCTCGTCGCGGGTCAGCGAACGTTCTGGAACACCGCCGCTATAAGTCCATTGGGAAATCTTGTCGTACATCCATGCCGCCTGGCCCACGGGCGAATCGGCGAGCGCGCAGCCCACCGTCTGCGGGCGCGTCACCATCATGGCCGAATAGCCGCAGTTGTCGCGATAGAACACATTCAGCTTTTCGTACGCACGTGTCTCGTCCGGGGAAAGGTTCGCGGGCGCGGGCTCGCCCAGCGCAAGCAGCCGCGCAATATCCGGCGGCACGGTTGCCGGCATGTTCACGTGAATGCCGATCAAGCCCTTCACGTGCTGCATGGCCATACGGTGCGAGACGACCGAGCCGCAATCGCCTCCCTGGGAAACGAAACGTGCGTAGCCAAGGCGCGCCATCAGCTCACCCCAGGCCCGCGCAATATGATCGGAGCCCCAACCCGGCGTGGTCGGCTTGCCCGAAAAGCCGAAGCCGGGCAAGGACGGTACGACCACATGGAAAGCGTCGTCGGCGCTGCCGCCGAAAGCCGTGGGATCGGTCAGCGGTTTGATGGCCTTGGTTAGTTCGAGAATCGAGCCGGGCCAACCGTGCGTCATGATCATCGGCAACGCATTCTCGTGTTTCGAGCGCACATGAATGAACTGAATATCGAGCCCGTCTATTTCCGTCACGAACATGGGAAATTCATTGAGTTTCGCTTCGCCCTTGCGCCAGTCATAATCGGTGCCCCAATACTCGACCAGCTGCTGCATGCGCGCGAGGCGAACGCCTTGCGATTCGTCCGCCACGGTTTCTTTTCCGGGCCAACGCGTATTGGCAAGACGCCGCCGCAAATCGACCAGCGCAGCGTCAGGAATGTTCGCCTTGAATGGACGGATTCTTGCGTTCTGCGTGTCGGCGTAAATTGCCTTGGGAAAGAGCGCAAATGCACCAGCCGCCGCCGATGCGGCTAGCAGGTGGCGTCGCATCGGAGAAAAATCATTCGAAGACATCGTTGGCTTCCTGTTCATGAGGGATAGTCAAATTGACGCGGCGACACGGCAACGCATGTTTATTCGCGCTGACGATCGTTTCCGGAAAATCGTCCCTCATTAAAGTCAGGCAATGTATCTCGTGTATGTCGGCAATGTAATCATTCGTAAGCCGCACATCAACGCAGTCCGCCCGGTTATATTTTTCATTACGGTGAAATACCCCATATACCAAGGTATATGACCTACTATCCCTAATCATCTGTCGACTCAATCCAGAATGGAATGGTCCGATCGTCTGCATCCGGTTACGCTGCTGGCAGCGGTAAATAGGCGCCGCTGCTCCGCTTATGACGATCATGGAAAAAATCGATCACATACTGCTTGTTGACGACGACCGCGGCATACGCGAACTGGTTGCCGGTTATCTCCAGCGAAACGGCATGCAGGTCGCGACCGCGTGCAACGGCAGGGAGCTGCATGAGTATCTGGGAAGACATACACCCGACCTCATCCTGCTCGACTTGATACTGCCCGGCGAAGACGGCCTCGCGCTCTACCGCGGGTTGCGCGAAAGCCGCCATCGCGCACTGCCCGTCGTCATGCTCACGGCCCGCTGCGATGTCACCGACCGCATTGTCGGGCTCGAAATGGGTGCGGACGACTATATGGCCAAGCCGTTTCAGGCGCGCGAACTGCTCGCCCGCATCCGCGCGGTGCTGCGCCGCACGCGCATGCTGCCGCCCGACCTGCAGCCCGTGGACGACACGCCGGTGCTCGGCTTCGGGAACTGGCGCCTCGACACCACCGCGCGCCATCTGCTCGAATCCGACGACACGGTTGTCGCGCTCAGCGGCGCCGAATATCGCTTGCTGCGCGTGTTTCTCGACCACGCGCAACGCGTATTGACGCGCGACCAGTTGCTCAATCTCACGCAGCGGCGCAACGCCGACCCGTTCGACCGCTCGATCGATTTGCTGGTGAGCCGGTTGCGGCAGAAGTTGAACGACACGGCACGCGCGGCCCGGTACATCAAGACACTGCGCAACGAGGGCTATATTCTTTCCACGCCAGTGACGGTTCACCACGACGCGCACGAAGCCTCGCCCGGCAACCGGGCAAGCGTTGAAAGCGAAGCGCTCTGTGTTTAGCGGCCCTAACCGCTTGGCCGGACGTCGTCGGGCTCGAGCCGATCTACGCGCACGCCTGACCGACGCTGCGCCCGCTGCAAACGCGGCACGGAATAAACGCCGGGGCTCGCGTGTTCCAGTGAGATCGGCGCATTCGGGCGCGATGGGAGGCATGATGCGGTTTGCGGTACTCGGCGCCGGCGCGATCGTGCGATCGCGGTATGATCGCGGGCATCGCGACGCCTGCCAATCGCCTACTCCACACGCTCGTCAAGCTGCTCGAAAAACCCGCCACTCACGCCTGACGGCCTCTCACACCCATGCAATTTTCCGACTTCTCCTCGCCTGCCTTCTTCGCCAATCCGTATCCCTTCTACGAAAAGATTCGCGCAGCAGGGCCGATTCTGCCGGTTGGCCCCAAAGCCTTCGTGACCGGGCGCTTCGAGATCGTCGACGCCCTGTTGCGCGACCCGCGCATGGGCAAGACCTATCTGCAAAGCGTGGCCGCGCGCTATGGCGCCGAGGCGACGGCGCAACCGGTGTTCCAGTCGCTCAGCCGTACCTTGCTGATGATGAATCCGCCCGCGCATACACGGTTACGCGCTTTGTTGATGAAGACCTTCAACGCGCGCGGCATCGAGAAACTCACATCGATTGTCGAGGCGACAACGCATGAACTGCTCGAACGCGTGGCCTCGCACGCCGAGTTCGATCTGGTCAGCGACTACGCGTTCCCGTTGCCCGTGCAGATCATCTGCCGGCTGCTCGACGTGCCCGTTGCGGACGCGACCGCGCTAGGCGGCGCAGCAAGCCAGCTCGTCGCGGCATTCGATCTCGCGCCGCTCGACGAAAACGGCTTGCGCGCGGCCAACGAAGCCGCGCTCACGCTCGAGTGTTACCTTCACGGCGTGATCGAGCGTCGCCGCGCCCACCCCGGCGACGATCTGATTTCCGCCATGCTCGGCGTGGAAGACGAAGGTTCGCGGCTAACGGACGAAGAAGTCGTGTCGAATGCGGTGCTGCTCTTCATTGCCGGGCACGAAACGACGTCGAACATGATTGGCAATATGATGATCGCGCTCTTTCGCCATCCGCAGCAAATGGAGGCGTTAAAGCATGACCCGAAGCTATTGCCCCGGGCGATCGCGGAGTGCATGCGTTACGACGGCGCGGTGCAAATGCTGGTTCGCACCGCGCTCGAAGACATCACGCTTGGCGAAGCCTCGCTCGCGCGCGGCTCCGTCGTGTTCATGCTGATCGGCTCGGCGAACCGCGATCCGGCCGCGTTTCCCGCGCCCGACACACTGGACTTCGCGCGCGGCACGAGCACGCCAGCGGTCGCGTTCGGCGCGGGCATTCACTATTGCCTGGGCGCGCGGCTCGCCGCACTCGAAATGGATGTCGCGATGCGCTCCCTGCTTGCCCGCTTCCCCGAGATCCGTCCTGTGAATCTGGACGGACTGGTCTGGCATCGCCGCAACAACCTGCGCGGCGTGACGTCCTTGCGCGTGCACACGCGCTGACGCAGTACCGTGCGCCGGGCTGCAATCGCTTGCTACCCGGCGGCCCGGTTTGCCTCAATGTCCGCCAGAAAACGCGTAAGAACAGGGTCAAATGTCTCCGGCGACTGCCAGAACGGCGCATGACCGAGCCCGGGCAAGCGCACGCATTGGCCGCTCCACAGGTTCTCATAGGATACCGAATCGAAATAGTCGAGATTGACGATTCGATCTGCGCCACCGTTCACGACCGCGAGCGGTATCACACTCGTTTCCACGATCTCGCGCTGGTCTGCATTGAGCCCGGCACGCAGGCCCTCGAACAAGCGCTTTCTCATGCGTCCATCGGCACGCGCTACGGCGTCGCGCAGGAATGGCTCGGCCGAGTCGCCGAAAATCGCCTGAACAAACGCGTCTATTTCCGCGCCGCACAGGTGTTCCCGGCTGGCCGCGCCCGCCTGCGGGAGACCCGTGAAGCCTTGTGCCATGGTGTCACGCCCAACCGGCGGCGTGCCGCTGATCATCAAGCCCTTCAAGCCCGGAAAACGCGCAATCATGTCGATGCCGATATGACCGCCCAGCGACCAGCCCAGCACCACCGCTTCGTCAATGCCGAGTTCGCCAAGCAATTCGACCGCAGCGTCAGCCAATCCACCGCGCAAATAGGTTCGGTTCGGGTCCGGCGCATTGCTCGACTCGCCGTGACCGGGCAGATCGAATGCGATCAAACGATGGCGCGCAGCAAGCGGACCGTCCAGTTGATGGCGAAAAACGCCCCGGCACGAAGAATTTCCGTGAATGAGCAGTACCGGCAAGCCTTCCTGCACGCTCTCCTCCAGCGCGATATCGCCATGCGACGTCTTGACGACGCGCCGAATCAGCTTCGTCATACGCGCTCCCTGAACTGCGCCGAATCGTGCGGTCGCCGCGCTCGCCCGGCGCCAGCGTTCCACGCCGCACGCGCACTGCTCAATCCCGGATAGCGATGCAAACGCAGATTGCGAATACCCAAAACCTTGCCTCCTTACGGTACGTCGAGCCCCTCATCGCGGCCCACAGCGCTTCACGAGCCGCTACAGATGCTGGACTTGCAGCACGGCATCGGCAAACGCCTTCGGCGCTTCCTGCGGCAGATTGTGGCCAATGCCGCCGCTGATGTCGCGATGCTGGTATTTGCCCGTGAACTTTCCGGCATAAGCCGCCGGCTGCGGATGCGGCGCACCGTTGGCATCGCCTTCCATCGTGATCGTGGGTACTGAAATTGCCGGCGACTGCGCCAGCTTCTTTTCGATGTCGTCGTATTTCGCCTCGCCCTGGACGAGACCCAGCCGCCAGCGATAGTTGTGAATCACCACCGCAACATGATCGGGGTTCTCGAAGGAAGCGGCCGTGCGATCGTAGGTGGCGTCGTCGAAATGCCATTGCGGCGAAGCGAGGCGCCAGATCAGCTTGTTGAAATCGTGTCGATTCTGCTCGTAGCCCGCCACGCCGCGCGCCGTGGCGAAGTAGAACTGATACCACCATGCCAGTTCGGCTTGCGGCGGCAACGGCTTCGCGTTGGCGGCCTGGCTGCCGATCAGATAACCGCTTACGGAAACGAGCGCCTTGCAACGTTCGGGCCACAGCGCCGCGATGATGTTGGCGGTGCGCGCCCCCCAGTCGAACGCGCCGAACACGGCCTGCTTGACCTTCAATGCGTCCATGAACGCGACGATATCGACGGCAACAACGGCTTGCTGGCCGTTGCGCGGCGTATCGGCGGACAGGAAGCGCGTCGAGCCATAGCCGCGCAAATACGGCACGAGCACGCGATGCCCGGCCGCCACGAGTATTGGCGTGACCTCGGCAAAGCTGTAGATATCGTAGGGCCAGCCGTGCAATAGCACAACGGGCGGCCCGTCCTTCGGCCCGGCATCGACGTAGCCGATGCTCAAGCCGTTTGCCTGCACTTGCTTGATCTCGCCGAATGAAGCTGCACCCGCCGCCGATTGCGCACGGGCCAGTTCGCTCAAACCCGCGCCCACTAGCGCAGCGCCCGCAAGGCCCGTTCCGAGAATACGTCGGCGGCGTTCGTTGATCGGTTCCGACATGATCGCTTTTCTCCTGATAATCGAAGTCAAGGGAAAACTCTTGCGCGTGCTCACGCAAATTCGCCGCTCGTAAGCTAACTGGCGACTCATTCGTTGTCCCCAATAATTTCCTTGAGCTTACTCGCGCGGCGCAGCTCGAAGCGGGGAAACAAGAGACGCGATAGCGTACCACCCCGGCAAGAGACCGCACGATACGGCGATCGGTTTAGCGCACTATACGCAGGTATATCTGCGCAATGGCTTGCTAGCGCTTGCGATCGCGCGGCGGCGTCAAGCGCAGCATCGCCGCCATATTGACGAGTTCCGGCAGCGAATCGGCGCTCATCTTCTGCATGACCTTGCCGCGGTGCATCTTCACGGTAATTTCGCTGATACCGAGTTCCGCGCCTATCTGCTTGTTCAGCAACCCCGAAACCACGAGCGCCATGACTTCCTGCTCGCGCGGCGTGAGCGTTGCATGGCTGTCGTGGAGCGCGCGCAACGCCAGATAGCTTTCGAGGGCTTCACGGCTGCGCGCGATGGCGTCGTGAATGGCGTCGAGCAAGGTTTCGCCGTTGAACGGTTTGGTCAGGAATTCGACTGCACCGGCTTTCATCGCCTTCACGGTCATGGGCACGTCCCCGTGACCGGTGATGAAGATGATCGGCATATCGGGCCGGTCGGCGGCAATGCGCTGCTGCAGTTCCAGACCGTTGACCTGCGGCAGCGATACGTCCAGAACGAGGCAAGTGGGTGCGAAAACGCGCGGGTGGGCGAGGAAATCTTCGGCGCAAGCGAATATCTGTGCGTGCAGACCTGCACTGCGCAGCAATAATTCCAGCGATTCGCGCACGGAAATGTCGTCGTCGATAACGAAGACTATGGGCTCGGCTTGCGAACCGCCCGACGGCATGGCGCCCTGACCTGCTCCACCTGCGTGACCTTGAGGCACGTTATTCCTCTTTAATGCCCCGAAGCACTGAATCGCGCTCAGTTCTCGCCCAGCGCAACCTTGAGCGCCGCGAGAAGCGCAGTATCGCTGAAGGGCTTGAACAGGCAATCGCACGCGCCCTGCGCGATCAGACGGTCGCGAACGGCTGCGTCTTTGTGAGCAGTAATGAAAATGACCGGCACGTTCTTGCCAAGACGCTTCAACTCGCGAAAAAGCCCCAGGCCGCCCATACCGGGCATGTTGATGTCGAGAACCAGACAATGGGTTTGATCGACGGCTTCAGACGCAAGAAAAGCCTCGGCAGACGAGAACACACTCACGGCATAGCCGAACACTCTCACCAGATCTGGAAGCGACTCCCGCACTGCTTCGTCATCATCGACCAACGTTACCAGCATGATTGCCCGCAATCAAGTCTCGTTGAGACCACTACTCCGCCCTCTGAGGATGCACCAGGCCGCGTGGGGAATCTACGATACCTTGGTATCACTCAACTCAAAATCTGTCCGCAAGGAGCGCTAACACTCGCCATGCACCGCGTCAAAGCCGCGCTGAAGCGACGGCTGCCGCAAGGCGGCCCCTTGCACGCGTACCGCCGGGCTGCCACGCAGCCGGGGCCTGCGGGCAAACCTTCGCGGCCATGATCACGAGTTCAGGCAAGGACCCTGCCTCCATTTTTTCCATCAGCCTGCCGCGATGCCCCTTGACCGTGATCTCGCTAATGCCTAGTTCCGCCGCCACCTGCTTGTTGAGCAAACCGCGCACCACGAGCGACATCACTTCCCGTTCGCGCGGCGTGAGCGCGGCATAGCGCGCCTCCAGCACGCGGTTTTCGCTCTGCGTGTCGATCGCCTCACGGCTGCGTTCGATACCGTCGCGAATGGCGTCCAGCAACGCTTCGCTGTTGAACGGCTTGGTGAAGAATTCAATGGCGCCGGCTTTCATGGCCCGCACCGTCACCGGTACATCGGGGTAGCCGGTGATAAAAATGATCGGTATGTCCGCACGCTCGGCCACGATCCGGCGCTGCAGATCCAGGCCGTGCAGATCCGGAAGCGAAACATCGAGCAGCAGGCAACTCGGCCCGCAAACGCGAGGGTGAGCAAGGAATTGTTGCGCGGCGCCGAACACCTGCGGCTGCCATCCTGCGCTGCGAATGAGCAATTCCAGCGATTCGCGCACGGACACGTCGTCGTCCACCACGAACACGACCGGAAGCGCCTGCGAGACGTTCGCGCACACCTGTCCTTCAGTTTCGCCAGGTCTTTGCATGGCCTCCTCGCTAATCTCCGCGCCCCATATACGTAAAGGCGCCAGACGCCCGTGAAGCAAACACCGCACGATGCCCGATCCCGTCGTACGCGTCCATCATACGGAGGTATGTATACGCGCCGCTCGCGGGCGCGCAGGCGTCATTTACGCGCCATAGATGGGCAGCGAGAACGAAAAGATTGCGCCGGGACCATCCGTCGGGATCTCGGCCCAAAGACGCCCGTTCTGGCTCTCGATGATCGACCGGCTAATCGCGAGACCAATGCCCATACCGTCTTGCCTCGTCGTATAGAAGGCATCGAAAAGCCGCTCCGCGTCTTGCGGGTCGAAGCCGATTCCCGAGTCCCGCACGCTCAGGCGGACCGTGTCGTCCGAACCGGCCTCCGTCTTCACCGTCACGTGCCGGGGTCGGTCGTCCACCGTGCGCATGGCGTCCGCCGCGTTGCGCAACAGGTTCATGATGACCTGCTGCACCTGCACGCGGTCGCAGCCCGCGCAAGGCAGGCCCTCTGCGAACTCCATGCGCATGACGACACGCGCGCGGTCGAGATCGCTCTGCATGAGGGCGATGATGTCCCGCGCGGTGTGAGCGAGATCGACCGGTTCAATCGTGGCGCTGCGCCTCGTGAAAAGCGCGCGCAGCCGCGTAATGACGTCGGCGGCGCGGTTGCCGTCGCGGATCGTGCGCCGCGCCGTTTCCTGCGCGCCTTCGATATTGGGCGGCACGGCCGCCAGCATGCGCAGGCAGGTGCTCGCATTGGTCACGATACCGGCGAGCGGCTGATTGACTTCATGGGCAATCGAAGCGGTCAACGCGCCAAGGCTCATCACCCGCGCGACATGCGAAAGCTCCGCGCGTGCGCGGTCGAGCGCCTCTTCCGAACTGCGGCGCTGGCTGATATCGAGCGTCGTGCCGCTATATTCCTTGCGACCCGGGCGGTCCGTCACGCGATGCGCGATCAGATGCAGATGCTTGATGCGCTGGTCCGGCATCAATAGCCGGTGCTGGCATTCGATATCGCTTTCGCCGCGCCGCCCCTGCTCGATGAACTGCGCGACGAACCCCATATCCTCCGGGTGCGCGCGCTCGGCAATACGCGCGAGCGTCACGGGCGTGCCGGGCTCGAACTCGAAGATGTGGTAGATCTGCTCCGACCAGGCAATCTCATCCGTGTCGGCGTCCCACGAAAAGTTGCCCATTCTGGCCAGCGCCTGACCTTCGGCGAGAAAGGCCTCGCTGCGCCGCAACTCTTCCTCGGCGCGCTTGCGATCGTCAATGTCGATGTTGATGCCATACCACTTGACGACGTTTCCATCCTGGTCCCGCAATGGGCTCGTGCGAAACAGAAACCAGCGGTACTGGCCGTCGTAGCGCTGCATGCGCGCTTCCGCGGCGCCCGGCATCCGGCTCGCCATGATGTCGGTCCACGCGGCCATGAGCCCCGGCAGGTCGTCCGGATGAACCGCCTTGGTCCACTCGTGGTCCTTCACCTGCGAGAGCGTTCGCCCGAGATAGTCGAGGTAGTACTGGTTATAAAATTCGCCCGTCCCATCCGGGCGCGCTGACCAGACGAGCGCGGGCAGTGCGTTGATGGTCTCGTTGAGGTGGCGCTCGCTCTCCGCGAGCGTGATCTCGGCTCGCTTTCTGTCTTCGATATCGATGCACAGCAGAAACCAGCGCAGAATGCTGCCGGTGCGATCGCGCAGCGGAAATCCGCGCACGTTGACCCAGCGGTACACGCCGTCTGCGCGACGATGGCGGCTTTCGACGTTGTACGTTTTGCCGCTGGCAAGCGAGGCTTCCTGCGCCGCAACCGCCTCGTCGAGATCGTCCGGATGAACGATCTCGTGATTGCGCCAGTCCCTGAGTTCCTCGAAGGACTTGCCAAAATAATCGAGCGTGAGCTGGTTTTGCCCTTCGACCTCGCCTGTCGGCGACGTCACGGTAACCGGTACGGGAATGCATTCGACGACCAACTGCAGATCGAGCGCTTGCCGGTCGAGCGCTTCCTGCGCGCGCCGCAAGTCATCGATATCGCTGCACGTCGCGCACCAGCGAACGATTTGCCCTTCGGCGTCGCGAACCGGACTGATTTGAATATCGAACCAGCGATGCTGGCCGTCAAAGCGCCGCAGGCGCGCTGCGATGCCCCCAGGCTCGCCGGAAGCGAGAATGGCGCGGCGCTGCTCGAGCAGTTCCGGCAAGTCGTTGGCGCTTACCGCGTCCAGCCACTGCGAGCCCGATGACGCCGCAAGGCCAAGGCCCGTGTATTCGGACCACTTCCGGTTGACGAAGTCGATCCGGCCGTCGGGCAGCGCAGTCCATGCCATAACAGACAGCGCATCCAGCACGAGGCCGGGATCAAGGGCCGATCCCATCATTTTTCTGATAATTACGAGCAGGCGTCAGCGTTTCAAACATACGCAAAAGCTCGCGCTTAGGCATGTTTTACGCGGATTATCCGGTCTGACCAGAGGATTTTGGGATTATTGCATGCGAAAACAGGCGTCGCAACCGCCCATTGTTCCGGAAAAGCCGGCTAATTTCGTTGCGCACGCATCGGACGGACGCCGCGCCACGCGGCGCAGCCTCGGGGCCGCAATGGCCTGATTGCTCAGTCGGCGATTTCGACGGTCAATTCGATCTCGACGCAGGCATTGAGCGGCAACTCCGCAACGCCCACCGCCGAGCGCGCGTGCACGCCCGCCTCGCCAAACACCTGCGCAAGCAATTCCGAAGCGCCGTTCGTCACGAGATGCTGCTCCGAGAATCCCGCCGCCGAATTGACGAAGCTCGTGAGCTTCACGATCTGCTTGACGTGGTTCAGGTCGCCGATTTTCGCATGCAACGTCGCGAGAAGATCGATGGCGATCTTGCGCGCGGCCTCACGGCCCGCTTCGGTGCTCAGCGTGGCGCCCAGCTTGCCGGTCACGACCGCGCCGGCATCGCGGGCAAGGTGGCCTGCCAGATAGACGGTACCTCCGCTGCGAACGCTCATGGTGTAGGCCGCAGCCGGCGAACTGACCTGCGGCAACTCGATGCCCATTGACTTGATCGTCTCGTAGACGTCACGCTTTTCCATCGCACTCTCTCCAATTGGATAATTTCAAGGTGGAGTGCAAAAGATAACGGCAAAGGCAGAAAATAAACGCTAGATCATTGGGTGATGAACGCATCCAGAAGATTGGGAGAATATAAACCGTGGTATTACTTACTCCCCGGACGGTTCGATCCCGAGTGCGACGATCTTGCGCACCAACTCGGCAACGGAGCGCACATTCATTTTGCGCATGGCCTGTCCGCGGTGGATCTTCACCGTGACCTCCGCAATGCCCATTCTCGAAGCGATCTGCTTGTTCATCAGCCCCGCCGCAACGTTGAGCAGCACTTCGCGCTCGCGCGGCGTCAGTGCGTCCCAGCGCTCGCGCGTTTCGACGAGCGAGCTGTCCGCTTCGAGACGTTGCGCGTCGCGCTGCAGCGCGGCGACCACGGCGTCGATCATGTCCTGATCGCGAAAGGGCTTGGTGAGGAAGTCGATTGCGCCCGCCTTCATCGCTTCGACCGTCATGGCAATGTCGCCGTAGCCCGTCATGAAAACGACCGGCATGGGCGAGCGTTCCTGCATGAGGAGCGACTTCTGCAGCGCCAGGCCGCTTTGACCGCGCAGGCGTACGTCAAGCACAACACACGATGGCCCCGCTCGCCTGGGCGCCGCGAGGAACGCTTCGGCGGAGTGAAAGGCGTGAACGTCCAGGTCGATCGAGCGCAGCAGGCTCGTGAGTGCGCCGCGCACCGAATCGTCGTCGTCCACGATATAGACGACTCCGGCAGGAGTGTTGACGCAAAGGGCAGCCGACCGGTCGGTCACAGTGTTTAGCATCTACGATAGTGTTCTGCAGTGTTACGTTGTGCGAATTGAACCAACATGGACACCGCCCAATACCCATGGGACGCCAATGGCCGGCTCACCCGCTGAAACGCCAGCCGAGCGGCCGACGTCAGCCGCTAGCTAGCGCAATCCTTGCAATGCCAAGCCTGAAGCTTACATCGCGCGTTCATGCGAGGCTGTAGTACTTTGGTATTGGGGAAGTCCGGCTGCGGCGATGCAGCCCGATCACTGGCGGGAAACACTGACGGGAAGAAGAAATCCCAAATAATGAGTTTCAGGCGGCTGGTTTTATTGTTTATACGGCGCAATGCTCGCTATTTGAGCTTATTCGGGGTCGGCCAGGCGAGCGCTCAACGCTTCCAGCGACACGGCCAGTATCATCGCTCCAGAATTCAAAGGGACCATGTAGCGCCGCGCTAACGGCCGGAAAACCACATCGCCTCGCTTGATACGCTCGCCGGAAAGTACGCAGATGCCCGATTTTCTGGCGATTGCCCGTTTCCAGACCTGTTCGCGGTAGCTGCAGCGCGTCGGATCGCTCCACGACAGCGTGAACGAAGAATTGGCCAGTCGCTCTTCGATTGTGACCGTGCAGCTTGCGTAGGTGTTGTCATCCGCGGGCCGGAGGTCGTTTCGCGTGCGCGTCGCGCTTGCGCGGCGCGAAACGCTCGTCCGCGAAGCTGGCGAGGCAAGCAAGCCGGAGACCACGTGCGCCCACGGATTGTGCGGGCAGTCGGGCGTTGCCGCGTCCGCGCAGTCGCGTGGTGCATGGGTTTCGTCGTTGGCATCGTCCACACCACGGGGCCGCGCGAGACGCATGCTTTCGCCCGGGCCTGCGCCATCGAGCGCGGTTCCCGCGTATGTCGACCTCCACGAATCCAATCTCACCACGGCTAACTCCCATGTTCTGGATGAGCGTGACTGTCACGCGTGCCCCGTCTCGCGAAGCCGAAACGTCCTGTGTATTGCGCCGACCGATTTCTAATAGCTGAAGCTTAAGGAGAAGCGCGGCAATCAGGTATTCTTCCCACGCATAGACTTAGTGACGCTTTTGGATGGCGACCCCATACCTTGGTATACATTCAACCTTCAGTACGCACTGAATAGCAGGAAGCGGATTAACATATCGGCCTCGCCGCACAACGGCAAAGCACGAGATGCATAGCGGGCCTTTCAATTCGCCGGCGGCTGCGCGAGGCTCCTGCGCCGATTTATGTCCCGTCTTTCGCATTCGCAAGTTCTTTTCCGGTACGCATGCATTGCGCTCACGCTTGCGGCGCTTGCCGCGGCGTTCGCCTGGACCGCGGGCTGGATACATTGGCCCGGCGCCCAGGCCGCGCTCACGTCCAGCCGGCTCATCGACGCGTTCGAACGCAGCGCGGGCAAGCACCCCGGCTTTCGCCGCAACCACGCGAAAGGTATCTGCGTGAGCGGCTATTTCGACAGCAACGGCAATGGCGCCGCGTTGTCCCGCGCGAGCGTATTCGAGCGTGGACGTACGCCGTTGATTGGCCGCTTCTCCGCGCCCGGCGGCAATCCCGCCGAAGAAGACGCAAACACGACCGTGCGCAGTTTCGCACTGCTTTTCGCGATGCGCGACGGCGAGCAATGGCGCACCGGCATGAATTCCGCGCCAGTATTCGCGGTGCGCACGCCACAAGCGGTGTACGAACTGCAAGAAGCCATGCAGAACGACGAGCGCACCGGCCGCCCCGACGCAGCGAAACTCAACGCGTTCTTCGCGCAGCACCCCGAAACCAACGCGCTGCGCGACTGGCTCGCCGCGCATCCGCCGGCTTCCGAGTTTTATAACGCGAGTTATTACAGCATCGATGCGTTCCGTTTCACGAGCGCAAGCGGCGACGTGCGATTCGTGCGCTGGAGCGTCGTGCCCGATGCGCTCTACGCGCCGGTAGACACGCGCAGTCCGAACGCAAGCGACCCCGACTTTCTCGCCCACGGCCTGCGGGTGCGATTGCAGTCGGGGCCGGTCAGCTGGCATCTCATGCTGACGCCTGCGGGCGCGGGCGACCCGGTGGACGACGCCACACGCGCCTGGCCCGCCGAACGCGAGCGGCATCGTGTCGACGCGGGTACGATCGTCATCGATCATGCGCAAGCGCAGATCGATGGCGCCTGCCGCGACATCAATTTCGACCCAACCGTGCTGCCGGTGGGCATTGCGCCCTCTGACGACCCGCTGCTCGCCGCGCGCGCCGCCGCTTACGCAGTGTCGTTCGACCGGCGTACGAGCGAAGAAACGCAAGCTGGCGTGAAAGGCCACTGAAGGCCGTTGAGCGTCGCCCCTTCACAACGCAAACGCCGGCATGGAATAAAGCGCGTCGCCCACGTGTTTCGTTACAAGTTCACCCAAAAGGCCCGAGCCGCGCCCCCTGATCAGACGGTCGCACACGACCGCATCGCGCGCGCCAGTCCGGATTGAACGGGGATCGTGGAGAAAACCCTTCGATGAGCGGTACAGACTTACCGGCCATGCTACCCGCGATGATTCCGCGGCTGTGGGCGTTTGCGCTGCGCCTCTGCGGGGATCAGCACGACGCGGAAGATCTCGTGCAGCGCGCCTGCCTGCGCGGGCTGGAACGCGCGCATCAGCTTCAACCAGGCACGGCTGCGTTGAGCTGGATGTACTCCATCATGCATTCCACATGGATCAACGAGCTGCGAGCCCGCAGTGTGCGCAAGCGCGCGAGCTTCGAGTGGGACGACGATTTCCTCGAAAATCTCCCCAATCCCGTCGATAATGGCCCCGAAATGCAACTGATGCACAGCCAGATCATCGAGGCGGTCGAGCGCCTGCCCGAAGCTCAGCGCGTGGTGATGCTGCTCGTCGCGGTCGAAGGCATGACGTATCAGCAAGCCGCCGACGTGCTCAAGGTACCCATCGGCACCGTGATGAGCCGGCTTTCGCGGGCGCGCCAATCGGTCGGCGTCATGTTCAGTGGGAGAGCGCCCAAGGCTCCGCCCGCCCCGCAGCAAAAGGACTCAATCGCATGATTGCCGACGACGCCCAGTTACTCGCCTACGTGGACGGCCGCCTGTCGCCCGACGAGCGCGCCGCGATCGAAGCGCAGTTGCGCGAGTCCGACGAGGCGCGCAAGAAGGTTTCGCTGCTGCGCGCCTCGCAGGTCGATTTCGCAGGTGCCTTCGCTGAGCAAGCGCTGCCGCCCGTGCCCGAATCGCTGCGCCTGAGCATCGATGAAATGGTGCGCGCGCAACCTTCTGCGAGTGCAAACGACAAGACGACGCCGCTCTCCGAACAGCAAGCTTCCGCGCCCGTGAAATCGCGCCTGCGCCGCGTACCGGTCTGGCTCGCGGCGGCGTGCGTGGCGGGTGCGTTCGTGGCCGGCCAGCTCGTGCGCTTCGACTCGCTGCTCGGGCCTGGGGGCCCGGGCTCCGGCTCCGCACACCTGGCAAGCGCCTCGGAGATGTCGCCGTGGGTGCAGGCGGCGGTTGGCTACCAGAGGCTTTATACGCGCGAGACCGTTGCGTACTGGCAGGACGATCCAGCGCTCGCCGCGAAGGTCGTGGAAGACATCCGCCGCGACGACCGTCTCGCGCTGCGCGTGCCCGACCTGAGCAGCGCCGGGCTCACCTTCAAATCGGTGCAGCGCCTGCATTTTCACAACAAGCCGCTCGTGCAGATCGTTTATCTGCCGCGCAGCGGGCCGCCCGTCGCGCTGTGCGTGATGAAGGACGCGCGCCCGGACGAAGCGGTCGCGTCCCGCACCGTCGACTCGATGGGCGTCACCACATGGCGGCAGAACGAGTTGACGTACGCACTCATCGGGCAGACAAGCGACGTCGATCTGGCGGAAATCGGCAAACGCATTTCCAACCTCGATACGTCGGCGCTATTCAGCGAGGCGCAGCAAGCCGGGCCGACGCGCAGCGGGTAACGGATAACGGCAACGCGTCATGCCAGCAAGACCGTTCAGTGATGAGCCGTCTTACTGATAAAAGAGGTAAGTCGCGAGATAAGGCGAACTACCCGACTCGTGTTCGGCCGTGCACGGCGCAGCGGGCTTGACGCCGCCAACCGTCCTGATCCGCTGCACGTAGCGCACGGTTTCGAGCAGGCCCTGCGCGCCTGTGGAGTGCGTCGCGAGCAGAAGTTGCGGCACGCTATCCGGCGTATCGCTGGGCTTTTGCGCGACGAGTTTTCCTTCGATGCGGCTGCCGTCGCGTGCTTGCCACGCGGGTCCGGCGGAATGTTCGATCACGGCCGCGCCGTGCGCGTCGTAGAGCGTTGCGCGCGGCTGCTGGAACACCCAGCCGAGCGTGTGATCCGCGCCGTATTCGCAGGTGTAAATCTGCACGCCCGCAGCATTCGCGGTCAGAAACGGCTGTGCGCCCGGGATATCGAACGATTGCGCTTGCGCGAGCGCCGCGCTCACGATCAAAACCAGCCCTGCCCCGATTGCAATCGGCTTCCCGCGTGAAAGGTGATTCATGGAGAGGCTCCTTTAGGCTGCGCGGCCGACCCAGTGCGGTGCGCTCTTGCTCAACAGCCCGGCGCGGAAAACTATTCCATCGCTATCGGGTTGGGCTTTGAGGCTCAGCGCGTGAGTCTGATTTGTATCCCAGTGTATATAAGGCCCTTTTTGATACGCAAGATTGCACAGGCCACTTTTCTCGACACATGCGCGATACGTCCTGCAGTTCTAATGCATTCCACATTGATCACGCTTTCCCAAGGTCGTTTGACTGAACACGTTAGTCCAACCGCAACGTCAAGAGGTGAACCATGAACCTTCGTAACCAGGCCCTCACGGGCGTATTCGCCGTGCTGCTTTCTACTTCCGCTCTCGCGCAAACCGCGGCGCCCGCGGCTCCCACGAAGGAGCAGGTTCGCGCGCAAATGAAGGCTGACAAAGCAGCGAACAAGGCCTTCTCCAAAACCGTCTGGCACGCCGTCTACAAGACGAAGGGTCTGGAAGACACGGACATCGCCGTGTTTTCCGAAGCGCGTACGGGCAAGGTCATTCTCGCGGGGATGATCATGGACGCTTCGCAGGAACAGATCGCGCAGGACGCCGCGGCGAAGGTGCCTGGCGTTCAGTCGGTCACCAGCAAGCTGACCGTGTACGAAGCGCACTGAACGGCGACTGCGCGTCGACTGCGCGTCGACTGCGCGTCGACTGCGCGGCGCACGCCGAATCCGGCGTTCCTTCACCCTCGCCCGGCGGCCAGTGCCTTATTGGACGCGCCGGGCGCGTGTGGCCGCGCCCTCTGTGCGGCGCCTTGACGGCCAGCCATATTCGGCGGCCTGCCAGGCAAGCAGCCCGGGCAAATAGAACATCAGATCGCGTACGCGCCTTGCGCCCGCGAGTGCGAGGCAGGTGGGCGCGTCGAACCCCAGCAGTCCGCCTATCACGACGAAACCGCCTTCCTGCACGCCAAGGCCGGCGGGCACGAGAAACGCAATGCTGCTGAGCATCTGGATCAGCGCTTCGATTACGAACGCCTGCATGAAGGTCGCATCCGTGCCGAGCACACGCAACGCGATCCAGATTTCAAGCGCGTAGCCGAGGCATTGAAGCGTTTGCCAGATGAGCACGTAGCGCACGACCACGCCGGTCTGCCGCCAGATCAGCTTGAGCGATAAGTCGACGCGTACCGACTTGCCCACGAGATCCACGACCTTGCCGCTCGTGACGCGGTTGAGCGTGCGTGCCGCCCGCTCGAACGGCCGCGCGTGCTGCACGAGCGCAAAGAGCACGAGCAATGGGATGAACCCCGCGAGGCCCCATGCGAAACGCCCCACGAAGCGCGCGGTATCGGAAGAGGAATGTTCGAGCAGATAGCCTGCAGCGATCAGCGCATAGAGAACCTGGCTGATCAGCGTGAGCTGCATGTCGGCGATCAGGCTCGCGACCGCCGTGGCCGGCCGCACGCCCGCACGGCCGAGCAGGCGAAACGAAACGAGCTCTCCGCCCACACGCGCAACGGGCAGCAAACCGTTGATCGACTCGCGTATCCATACGAGTTTGAGCATCGCCGCGAACGACGGACGCTGCGCCGCGCGAATCAGGCTGCGCCAGTCCCACGCATTCGCGCACATCGGCAGGATATGCACGGCGGCCGCCAGCACGAGGCCCATGCCCGCGCCGCGCAACAGTTGCAGCACCGCCGCAGGATGTTCGCGCCATACGAGCCACACGGCGATCGCGAGACCGACCAGGGCGGCGATACGTCCCATGTGCTTCATCTGCGGGTGCTCTCCAGGCTCTGCTCCCGTCTCATTGTGCCCCCCTCAACTGTGACGCTCAGGTCTCGTGGACTGGCGAAAGCATGCCATTCCTGTCGACGCGAAAGCGCGTGCCGCGCCAAACGACGCCAGACGAACAAAAGCTCGCAACGTAGATCGCGAACTGGACCATTTCCCAAAGGGGTAAGCATAACAGTCCGCTGGACTTGTCACCGGTCGCGCGATCGGTTCTCCAGATCAGCCACGCGCGCGCGCAGAGCGCCACGGCGGCCAGCATCCATGCCGGCGCGGCCCCGCCGGACAACGCCACCGCCAGCATGGCGAGCGCGAACGGATGCATCAGCACGGCGCCCAGATGCCCCGAGCGGTCCGCCGCGCGCACGGTGCGGCTCCAGCGCAGTTCATGCGCAAAGAGCTGGGCGAACGTATTTTCCACGCACGCGTGTCGCACGAGAATGGGCGGAACGGAAACTTCCGCGCCGGCACGGCGCACGGCTTCGCCGATCGCATGATCTTCGGCGAGGTGATGCGCGAATTGCGCAAGACCGCCAATGCGTTCGAGCGTGTCACGCGTCATGGCAATGGACTGGCCGAAACACGGCCGCGCGCGCCCGATTGCGAGCCCCGTGACAACGCCGGGCAGGAAGTGATAGTTCGTCAACGCCGCCGCCACGCGAGGCCAGAATCCGGGCGCGCACAGGCCGCGATAGACGGCGGTCACGAGACCGACGCCGGGCTGCTGCAGCGCCCCGACCACCTGGCGCAGGTAGTTTCGATCGACGAGCACGTCGCTATCGGCAAAGCACAGCACGTCGTGCTCGGCCTTCTCCAGCATGTTCACGAGATTCGCGATCTTGCGGTTGGGACCGTACAGGCGCGAGTCGGCGACGACCGTGATGTGCGCGCCGGGGTAGCGCACGCGTAGCCGCTCGATGGCTTCGAGGGCTTCATCGCGCGCGTCGTGAACGCCGAAGAGATACTGGACTTGTCCAGGATAATCCTGCTCGAAGAAGCTGGCGAGATGTTCCTCGAGGTGCCATTCGTCGCCGTGCAGCGGCTTGGCGATCGTGATTGCCGGAAAGTCGCGCGGCGCAGCCACCTCACGCGCGAAGAAACGGCCGACCAGCGCGCTGGCCGTGCACGTATAGATAATGCCGAGCGCCGCGCAAAGACCGATTAGCACCGCTAGCGAATCGAAGAGCAGATGCGAGAATCCGGGCAGTGCAGTGCGCATGACTTCAATTGCCGCAGCGGCAACGGCAAGCGCCGTCACGGCCATCGCAACGATGGCGCCCGTTCGCCCCGTCGC
>NZ_CAJMYZ010000019.1:0-211265 GCF_905220155.1 Paraburkholderia sp. J7
CTGCCAGGCGGTGAACGAAATTTGCGTGAAATTCTTTAAAATAAGCATTTCTAAATAACTCGCGATCTCCCGTCAAATACGGAACTTCGTCACCGACTCGACGAGCCACGCCGCCTGCTGCCGCAAACTCTCGGCGGCGGTGGCGCTTTCTTCCACGAGCGCGGCATTCTGCTGCGTCGTCTGGTCCATCTGGCCAACAGCCGCCACCACCTGCTCGACGCCAACGCTTTGCTCGGCGCTGGCCCGGCTGATCTCGCCCACAACGGCCGTCACGCGATGAATCGCCTCGACGATCCGGCTCATCGTTGCTCCAGCCTCGCCGGCAAGCGACGAGCCCGACTCCACGCGCGCGACGCTGTCCACGATCAGCGCCTGGATTTCCTTGGCGGCGTGGGCACTGCGCTGCGCGAGGCCGCGCACTTCGCTGGCCACGACCGCAAAGCCGCGGCCCTGCTCCCCCGCGCGCGCCGCTTCCACCGCCGCATTGATCGCGAGAATATTGGTTTGCGCGGCAATGCCTTCGATGACGCCGATAATGTCCGCGATCTTGCGCGCACTCTCGTCGATGCCTTTCATGGTCTCGACGACCTGATTCACGACCTCGCCCCCTTGCGTCGCGATCGACGAAGCGCCCGCGGCCAACTCACGCGCCTCGTGCGCGTTTTCGGCGTTCTGCCGGATGGTCGCGCTGAACTGCTCCATCGACGCAGCGGTTTCCTGCAGCGCGCTAGCCTGCAATTCCGTACGCTGGCTAAGATCGGCATTGCCCGTAGCGATCTGCGCAGAGCCGGTCGCGATCGCTTCGCTGCCGTTGCGCACCTGCTCGACGATCCCGGTGAGCGAGGTCGCCATCGTGCGCATCGCGGCCATGAGGCTATCGGTGTCGCCTGGCCGCACAGGCAGGTCGATGTCGAGCTTGCCCGTAGCCATCTCGCGTGCGGCGGCGCGCGCATCGTCGGGCTCGCCGCCAAGCTTGCGCGTGATCGTGCGCGAGAACATGACGGCGCCCGCGATGCCCGCCAGCACGGTGAGCGCCATCGCAACGGCGCTCGCCAGCATCGCGCTACGCTGCAGGCTTTTCGCTCGCGCGGCCGCGGCGGCGGTCTGCTCGACGATCCTCGCGCCGGTTTCGCGCAGCAGGATCACCGGCTCGCGATCGAGGCCATCCATTGCAAGGTCGCCGACCGCCGTGTCGTAACCGGAGGCCTTGAACCGGTTGATCGCCTTGCGGTACGCAACCCCCATTTGCGCATGTAGCGCGTTGAAGCGCTCGATCTTCGTGCGCGCCTCGCCAGGCGGCAGTTCACGCGCGAGCGCCTGGGTCGTGCCCTGGCATGTCTCTTCGAACTTCTGGAACGCTGTCCAGTACTTGTCGAACTGGCCGGGGTTCTTCCCGCGCAGCACGATGTCCTTGCCGTTCTGCACCTGGTTCTTGAACGCGACCATCGCCTCGGAGACCTGGCGCGCCTGCGCGCCGTCCACGCCGATCAGTCGCGCGTACGCATCTGCCGCGCTGTTCATTTCGGCGATACCGAACACGCCCGCCGCCGATGCGCTCAGCAGCGCGACGCCCAGCGCCAGCGGGAGTTGATGGACCAGCTTCATGAATCACCCCTTCGAATGCTGCAGAAATCGGCGCACCGGCGCAAACGCCATGCGTTTGCCGTGTACCGCGCCTCTTGAATTTATTTTTCTATTAGGAGTTCGAATAACACTAAATTCACGGACCCGCGTTTCTCCGCAAGGACGGTGCGTCGCACCGTCCCGCTACCCTTGCGTCACTTCACGAACGCAATGGCGACCGGTGTCGGCACTTCGGCCGACTTCCCGGTATCCTGAACTAGGCCCGTTGCGGTGTCGATGCCGAAAACATTGACCTTGCCGCTACGTTGATTGGCGACGAGCAGCCACTTGCCCGACGAATCGATGCCGAAGCCCCACGGCTTCTCGCCGCCCGACGATGTGCGTTGAATTTGCGTCAGTTCGCCCGACGCCTGGTCGACGCGGTACACGATCAGCGCGTTTTCCGCGCGATTCTCGACATAAACGAAACGCCCGTCGGCGCTCACGGCCACTTCGGCGCCGCTCTTCACGCCCTGGAATTCGGGGCTCGTGGTCTCCACCGTTTGCACGAGCGTCAACTGTCCCTGCGAGGCGTCCCAATGCAGCACCATGATCTGCGCGCTCAGTTCGGTCAGCAGATAAACGTACTTGCCGTTCGCGCCGAATGCCAGGTGGCGCGGACCACTGCCCGGCGGCAAGACGAACTGGTGTGCGCTCGCGCCGTCCGCAGGCGTGAGCGTGCGCGTGGCGCGGTCGAAGCCATACACGAAAACGCGATCCGCGCCGAGATCCGGCACGAGCGCGTAGTGGCCCGAGGGATCGACGACAGCGTTGTGCGCATGCGCGCTCGCCTGCCGGCGCGTCGGCCCCGAGCCCGTTTCCTTGACCGTCGAAGTGCGCGCGCCGAGACTGCCGTCGTGATTCACGGCGACGCTCGATACGGAGCCGCCGCCATAGTTGGCCGCCAGCAGCGTCATCGAGGGCAGGTCCAGCGAGAGGTTCGTGGTCCCGCTGCCGCCCGTTGCGACTTCGTTGATTCGCGCGAGCATGCCGCTCTCGCGATCGACGGCATAGGCGGTCACGCTGCCTTCGCGCGAGTTGTCGTCATCGACTGCATACAGCACCGGCAACCGGGGGTTCGTCGTGACCCACGTCGAGCGCGGGCCCGCGCCTACCGCGCCGATCATCGTGAGCTTGCCGCTCGACGTATCGAAGCGCAGCGCGCGCATCTCGCGCTCCTGCGTGCCCACGTAGACGAGTTCGGTTTGCGCACCGGCCGCCGGTGCCGTGGCGCTACCGGGCGCACTGTGAAAAGCCGTCGCAAGCGCGAGCGGAATGAACGCCGCCGTCAATCGGCGCCGCAGGGCAAAACGCTTCGGGAAGCACTGAACCATAGTCGGTGAACGGACGCAATTTGAGTGTTATTGTGCGAGCCCCCGGCACGCGGCCAGGCTGCGTGCGGCGGACTGCTGCGGCGAGCGGCGTCTCCTGGCCGCTCACGCGTTCGCGATGCCACGATGATGGCGTCAAGGGCGCCCGTGCGTAACGGGCGCCGGCAAGGCAAGCGCGCAGATCAAGCGTAACCGACGCGTGCGCGCGTGTCCCTGCACAAAAGAAGGGTTCGCCAGCACTTTTCTGATGCGCACCCTTATTGCGCCGCGCTTTGGAGCGCAATAAGGGCGGCGGCGCTCGTGGTTGCGTCCTTACTGCGTCTGGGCCCGGGCCGTGACGCGGAACTGGCTCGGCGTGTCGCCCACTTCGCGGCGGAAAAACCGCGTGAAATAGGCGGCATCGGCGAAGCCGAGCCCGAAGGCGATCTGCTCGACCGACATTTCGCCGAAGATAAGATTGCGCTTCGCCTCGGTAATGATGCGCGCACGGATCATCTTCGTGGGGCTCTGCTCCCCGGCGGAAGCGCATGCCGCGCGCAGTTGCACAAGCGACACCGCCATCATCGAGGCGTAATCCTGCAGCGCGAGGTCCTCGCGGTAGTGCTGGTCGATCAGCTTACGGAAACGGTCGACGAGCCGCACGTTGTTGCGCGTTTCGCCTTCGCTGCCGGGCTGATCCAGCCGCGCCTCGCGCACGAGCATGAGCAGCAGCGTCGTGAGCAAGGCTTCCGTGCCGATCACATGGCCGACTGCGCTCGATTCCGACTCCTGCTTGAGGCTTTGCACCATGCTGTAGAACTGCTCGCCGCCGTCGGCCATCTCGCCGAGCGGGATCATGCGCGGCGACGTCCACAGTTGAATGAAGTCCTGCAGTTTCCCGTTCACCTGCGCCAGATACGCCACTTCGATCGTCACCACCCAGCGGTCCACGTCGATCTCGTAGTCGAGACCGTGCACGCACTCGGTCGGCAACAGCAACGCGCACGGGGCTTCGAACGGGACAGCGCTGCCTTCCAGATTCATCACGCCGCGGCCGCTGCGCACGAAGATGACCTGGCCATAGGCGGGGTGCGCGTGAGGCTCGGTGCGCCAGCGGCCCCGGTCGGTCACGTGCCCGACGTGCACGAACCAGTTTTGTCTCTCGGGGCGTTCAACGTACAAGCGGACTTTGGGTACGGTAGTGCGCTTCGTTCTGGCTTTGCCGTCGCGGTGGCGTTGGTCGGTTGCCATGGCGGTGTGTGTCATAAAGTCTCCTTGGCGGCCCGGTCGTTGCGGTCGCCATTGAAATTCAGAGTTCGCGCCCTGGTTTTCCAGCACGAGTGTCCGCCTGAATTTCATTTTTTTCTGGACGAAGGTACGGCGTCTTCATCCGGTGCACGGAACGCACAATATATCGCAAGCCAGGGTGCCCGGACAAAAGCACAACGATGATACGCGAACGCAGAGGCGCGTTCAGCGCGGTCGACAAAACGGAGGGGACGCTCGATCGTTGTCGAGACAACAAGACACGCTACAGGTGTCTTGCGCAAAGGCGGGGATTTTTTCATACCTTCGGGCAAACCGCGACCTGCGGCTTACCCGAATCCGGGCGCGCGCGGGCTCGTACCCGCGCCGCCGTCATTAGAACGTATGGACGAGGCCGAGCACCACGCCGCGCGTGTCGGCGCCCGGCGCGCCCGCGATGCCGCCATACGCGGTCCCATTTAGCGTGAACTGGGCCTTGTTGCGGTTCTGGATGAAGCCGGCAGACGCATACAGCGTGGTCGCCTTCGAGAAGTAATACTCGTAATTCAGGCCGATTTGCTGGGCGTTGTTGCCGTTTCCGGTGCGGTCGTGCGCATAGCCGTAAAGCAGCGCGACCTGGTTGGCCGGATCGATGCGGTACGACGTGGAGGCTTCGTAGACGTCGCGCTTGACGCTGTTGTCGGTCTGCCGCTCCGTGTGATACGCGAGATAGAAGCGGGCCGCGCCGACACCGAGCGACGTGCCGGCGTTGAACACCTTCAGTGTCGACGTACCGGCCGCATTCGCAGCCTGCTCATAGCCGGCCGCGGCGCGGAATGTTCCGTTCGTATAGCGCACCGCCGCGTTATAGAACTGGAGTCCGTTGCTCGGTTTGGTCGTCGAGTCGCGCATCGCAACCATGAACTGAGCCGTCAGCCCATAAACCGTTGGAGTGAAATACGAAATTGCATTGTTGACCCGAACGGTGAGGCTGTTGAAGTTGTTCATCGGCGAAGCGATGCTCATGACCGCGAGCGGATCGAGTTCGGGGTTCATGAAAATATACTGTGGCGTATTTTGCAGGCCAAAGCGCGTTTCACCGAATGCCCCGGAAAAACCCACCCAGGCCTGGCGATTGAATGCTTCGGCCGCATTCGATGCGGCACCTGTCACGCCGTTGAAACCCTGTTCGAGCTGGAAGTTGACGTGAATGCCGCCGCCAATGTCCTCGCTGCCTTTCAAGCCGTAACGGCTCGCAAAGAGGCCGCCCGAAACCGCGCGCACCACCGAGCCCGAGCCCGCGTTCTGATATTCGATTCCATTGTCGATGACGCCATACAGCGTGACGGACGACTGCGCATGCGCCACGTTGATACAACACGCAGCGGCCACACCCGACAAGGAAATCACTGACCTTTTCATTCTGTCTCCATGATGAAATCTTATTGGTTTAACTCCCGTCTTTAATTGCACGGGTTAGCGAATCCGCAGGTTTCCAGTTGCGGCACAACTTTCAGATCGATCGTTCGTATACCTTATTGATTGGAACAACCAAAGGCACCAAACAAACGAATTCGCGAGACGCGCTCGCGCCGTCACCCTCGCTGGACGGGGCGTTCCATGCGAGAGGCGTCGAAATCAGTCGGGAATAAAGCTTGATAGCGCCGCGGGAGATCGGCGCGCAGCGATGCGAAGGAGGCGACGTGTCCGCGCAACTGCGCGGCGCCAAAGAAGAAATCAACAGCCAGAGGGTTCATTCCGGTCAACGCTGTCTCCTTGTCTGACCTCGCCTCTCGATAACCAGGGAAAAACACCTGGCCCTCGAGGCGCGGTCTGTCTTATGGGTCAAGCGTAGGGGACGATGGCGCGCGCGTCCCTACACAAAACGCAGGTTCGCTTGCATTTTTTCAAGGGCATACCGGCTTCGCGCACGGCTGCGCCGACAAAAACTTTCGCGATGTCAGCAAAAAGTGCCAGCGAATCTCATTTTTGTGTAAAGGCAAGCGCCAGCGCGCCACTTATATTCCTCACCACCGTAACAGCGTTTTCCTGCGCCGGATGGTTCAACCATACAGCCAGGGCGGGCGGTGCGACCGAATCGGCAGTCGCAATGCGGCTACGCGCCCCGGTCGAAGACATCAACATAAATAGAGTCTGGATGGAGACATGAAAAGCCTAACGCTAGCCTTGCGTGCGCCTGCCCTTGGCGCTGCCCTGTTTTGCTGCCTGGCGCAGTTCGCTCACGCCGAGGTCTTTACCGCACCGAACTCTTCCGCGCCGCCAGAGCGCCAGGAAGTCCCGAACGGCGCCGCACCGCCCCAGACCGTCGGCCAGGCCGACGAACCGCCCGCCATCTGGAACGACACGTTCATCGGCTATCGCTGGGGCACGGATTTTCACTATCCCGGCATCGATTCGACGGTGATGCAAAACATCGGCTACCTCACGACGATCGGCGGATTCCGGTTCGGCAGCTACGCGTTCAACGTCGACTACCTCGTTTCCAACGCGGCCAACCCGGAATCGGGCGGTCCGCGAAGCGGCGGCGCACAGGAGGTGTATAGCGTCGGGCGCGTGCAGTTCAGCGCCGGCAAGATCTTCGGCCGCTACCTCGGCATTGGCCCGATTCGCGACTATGGTTTGACGATCGGCTACGAGTTCGGCGTGAAGAACGATTCGTACTCCGAGCGCGCGCGCATGCTCGTGGTCGGGCCAACGGTCGAGTTTGCGATCCCGCATGGCTACTGGAACCTCACGGCCGGGCTGCGCACGGAAAGCAATCACAACGGCATTGCCGGCGTCGATGTGCGTTTCAACACCGCATGGCACCTCGAAAGTTCGTGGCTCTATCCGTTCCGTGTCGGCCCGGTGCCGCTCATGTTCCGCGGCTTCGCAAGCGTGACCGGCCCCAAGGGACGTGACGGCTTCGGCGTGGAAACCACGACTGAGTTCCTCACGCGCATGGCGTTGCTCGCCGACCTCGGCTCGTTCGCGGGGCACCCGCGTGTGCTCTACGCCGGTCTCGGCTACGAGTACTGGTATCACATGTACGGCACGCCGACGCACGCGGCGCCGGGAACCATCACTTCGGTGCCGATGCTCCAGGCTGAAATTCACTTCTGATCCGTTTGCCTAGGGAAAGCGGCCATGGGCGACCCGTCTTGCGGGTTGCGCATGGCCGCTTGATGCATTTCAGCGCGGCGCATTGTCACCACCTGCACGGACCTCGGACGTGCCGTATGCATTCACATGAAACATCGAGCTGTCCCCTTCCTTTGGAGTACTGATGCAGATTCAAGACCATAGCGCCGCGCACATTCACACAACCGTCACGGCGGCAGCCAATATCGCCGACGACTGGGCTCAGTCATCCGCTCAAACGCGCGCGACGCTGTTGCGCGCCCTGGCCAGCGCGCTCGACGCCGAACGCGAGACGCTCGTGCGCATCGCCGCTGAGGAAACCTCGCTCGGTAGCGCCCGGCTTCATGGCGAAATCGACCGTACGCGCTTTCAGCTAGGCGGCTTCGCCGATTACGTCGAGGCGGGTCACGCGTTCGCCCTGACCGACGACCCGGCTATTGCCGAGGCTCCTCCCGCCGGGCGCCCCCACCTGAGCCGCGTGCGTATTCCGCTCGGCCCGGTTGCGATGTTCTCCGCCAGCAATTTTCCGTTCGCGTTCTCGGTGCTCGGTGGCGACACCGCCTCCGCGCTGGCGGCGGGCTGCCCTGTCGTGGTCAAGGCCCATCCGGGGCACCCGAAGCTCTCGCGCAAGGTGTTCGAACTCGCACGCGCGGTCATCGTCGGGCAAGGACTTCCCACCGCGCTGCTGGGCTTGGTGGAGGGCGCGGGCGTCGAGGTCGGCACTGAACTGGTCAATCACCCCGACATCGCGGCTGTGGCGTTCACCGGCTCGTTCAAGGGCGGCGCGGCGCTGTGGCGCCTCGCGAATGCGCGGCCGCGCCCCATTCCGTTCTATGGCGAGCTGGGATCGATCAACCCTGTGGTCGCACTGCCGGCCGCGCTCGCCACCCAGGCGCAGGCGCTCGCGCAAACGCTCGCATCGTCGATCGAATTCGGCTGCGGCCAGGTGTGCACGAGCCCGGGCCTCGTGGTGCTGTTCGAAGGCGCAGATGCGCAACGCTTCGAAGATACGCTGTGCGACGAACTGCGCGAAAAGCAGACGCATCGCATGCTCACCCCCGCCATGAAGCGCACCTTCGACGCGGGCGTGGCGCGCCTGCTCGGCACGCCCGGCGTGCAGACCCTCCTTGCCGGCAGCGCCGATCGCGATGAAACTGCGCCGCCACGCCCCGTGCTCGCGCGCACGAGCGCGAAGCACTTTATCGCCACGCCGGCGCTACACGAAGAGGTTTTCGGCCCTGCTTGCCTGATCGTGCGCGCGAGTTCGATCGACGAAATCGTCGATGTGCTGGGCGCGGTTGGCGGCAGCCTGACGGTGACGCTGTGGGGCGCGGACGAGGAGACGCCCGACGTGCGCCGCGTCGCGCGACGCGCCACGCAGATCGCCGGGCGCGTGCTCTTTAGCGGTGTGCCGACCGGTGTGGCGGTGACGCGCAGTCAACAGCATGGCGGTCCGTGGCCCGCGTCCACGCAACCGTTCACGACCTCGGTCGGCTATGAGGCGCTAGCGCGCTTCCTGCGGCCGGTCGCGCTGCAGAGCGCCCCCGCGTGGCTCAGCGCGCGCGCCGGGCAGCCCTGTTGAGAACGCCCGGCATGGCATTCGACACCTGACTAACTGGACGAGCACGGTCGCCGCCAAATGTCCCCGCGCTGCAGTGCGGCGACCACACCCCGTTCCCGAGATATCGCAAAGGAGACGCAACGCCAATGGACACCTGCCAGGTCAAGCAGCCAGCAGCCGAGAACCCGTGGAGCATTCTGGTCCTGCTCTCACTCGGCCTGCTGATTTCGTTTGTCGATCGAACTAGCTTGTCTGCCGCACTCGCGGACAAAGCCTTCGTGCATGAGTTTTCACTGTCGAGCGTGCAGCGCGGCTGGCTCAATTCGGCCGTATTCTGGTCCTATGGTCTCGCACAGATGCCCATGGGCTGGATCGTGGACCGCTACGGCGTGAAGCGGCCCTACTCTTTCTGCTTCGTGATCTGGTGCCTCGCGGCGGCCGCCACCGGGCTCGTCACGACGCTTTCGGCGCTGATCGTCATGCGTCTGCTGATCGGGCTCGCCGAAGCGATAGTTGTGCCAGCAACTTATCGCTATCTCGCGAACAACTTCGAGGAAACCCAGAAAGGCACCGCGCTAGGCATCTTTTCGATTGGCGGCAAGATGGGCCCCGCGCTCGGCGCACCCATTGCGGCGTGGATGATCGTCGCGTATTCGTGGAAGGCGATGTTCATCGTGACGGGGCTCATCGGCCTTGTGTGGATGGTGCCCTGGCTCCTCATGGTCAGGAACGACTACCCTACGCGCGAGGAATTGACGGCGGCCGTGAGGCGCGCTTCGTCCGTGCCGCTCCGGAATCTGCTCGCGAGCCCAGTGGTTTGGGGCGGTCTCATCAACAACTTCTGCTACAGCTATTTCGCCTTCTATTGCATGACCTGGATGCCGGCCTATCTGGTCGAACAGCGCGGTCTCTCTCTGGAGACGTCCGGCATCTATACGTTTTTTAGTTTCGCCGGTATCGCAATCGTCGCCGCTCTTGCGGGTTGGTTGGCAGACCGTATGATCGCGCGCGGCAAGGACGCCGTAGTCGTGCGCAAAGCGTTTATCGTCGCTGGATTTATTGGCGGCACGACGGTGTTGCTCGGCGCATATACACGGTCGCCTGGCATGGCGCTGTTCTGGAATGTGCTCTCGCTTTCGTTGCTGGGCCTCGCGACCGCCAATAATCTGGCGCTGTGCAAGCTCACGCTGATTCCCAAGCCTGCGGTCGGGTTGAACACGGGTCTGCAGCAGGTCGCCACGAGTCTCGCGGGCGGTGTTTCCGCCAGTTTGTCTGGCTGGTTGCTTTATCTTGGCAATGGTAATTACACGTTTGCCATGATGGCAGTTTTCGTGTTCCTGCTGCTGGGGGCAACGAGCACGTTGGTCTTGATGCAGCGGAAGTGGGCGCCGAGAGTCAATCAGCTCGGTGCCGGTCAATAAAGAAGGCTGCTCAACACCGTTTCACCGGCGAGGGATGGCTTCACGACCTGGTTGCATGAAACGGAGGCGTCGACGAGAGGGCGACGCTAGTTTGCCACTGCCCACATCCAGGGGTCGACTGGCGGCTTGCTATCGCCCCAATCCGTTCGGGTGGGCGTGGCGCCCAGGGACACGTCACTTATTTGGATTCTCGCCAATGCCCCGGCCACCGTGACCCGAAACGTTACGCTGACTCGCGATGCTTGTTTGCCCTGGCAGCGAATGAACGGAAGACGGTTGCCGCGCACCAGGGCGACCTATGCTCAAGACTAAAGATAGCGTTGCGCTAATGCAGCGATATCCGCAGCGTGGTCCGTACCATTGATACAGCGCCGTGCACTGACAAAATCGTTTTGCGTCGCATTCAGGTAGTCGGAAATTTTGCGCCCAGTGAAGGTTCCAGTTTTGAAACCGTGGCACAGAACGAAGAGCGCGGACTGAGGAACGAGGGCATCGTCGGGCGTGTTTACGAGATCGACATTCAGCAGTTTGGCGTAGGTCTCGTAATTGTTCCGCCACGTAAGCTGAACGTAACCGCGCCCGTAGTACGGGTAGTATTTCAGGTTGAGTTTCCGCCAATTCTCGTCGTGCCAATAAGCCTCCTTGACGGGCTTGAATGTCTTCGCCGTTTCCCATTCCACCGTAGCAAGGACATAGGCAATCTGCCCGGGCAAGCCAATGCCTTGCTGTGCACACCCGGCTCGAATCGCATCGATAGTCCCCTGCTGCGTCGAAAAATTGTACGTCGAGGTGTCGAACGCTGAGAGTTTCGCCTGCAACGCAGCGATCGACTGTGGGCCGACCATGTCTGGGTTGCCTTGAAAAACATCCGTTTTAAATTCGGCCCAGGCCGTACGCGTTCTCGGGCCAACCAGACCATCGATGTCGCCCACCGGATATCCGAGCATGCTCAATGCCGTTTGCAGTTCGCTAACCTCTGCTGGCGACAGCGTCTCGAGAGAGGTTGCGCCGCTCAAATTCGAAAGGAATGTCAAAGCCACGGGAGCCTCCGACAAATAAGTAGATCGAAATGCTAGCTATCCAATCGCACGTAGATTGCCGCGTGATCGCTTCTTCCTTCACCATCTTGCAGGGGTTATAGCAGACTGCCGAACGACGACAACCTGCTGTGATTCAAAGTGTGCGGAATCACACAGTGGTGCCTGCGAGAAACGTCGTGTCGGCGCGGCTTATCCTATAGTCCCAGTGATGCGTATCGGCGCGATCGACATCGTGCGCAATCAATGCGAATTTCCTAACCCGATTGAGCATAAGTACGATTGCTCATCGTATGTGACGTCGACTTTCCGTTTCGGCTCCGACGATGCTTATTCGGTCAAAGTACCGATGCTGCGTGAGTCGCCGGCGCTCCAGGTGCGGACGGACGTACGCAAATTCATGATTTCGAGCGGAATCCATCCACGCTCTTCATTACATCTGTCACGTTCGGGAACACACTGCCAGGGGGCTTCGAATGCTAGGCTCAACGTCACTTGAGATCGCGATCGGTATCGCCTTCGTGTATTTGAGTATCAGTCTTGTCTGCACGTCAGTCATGGAGGGCATTGCCTCGGTCCTGAACAAACGCGGGAAGACTCTGTTTGAGGGTTTGAAGAATCTGCTTAACGACCCCCAGTTCACCGGGCTGGCGCAGCAACTTTATTCGCATGGGCTGGTGAGCGGCATTTCCGAGTTCGCTTCGGATCCGAATCAACCTAACCGATTGCCGTCGTACATGCCGTCGAAGATAGTTTCATCGGCGCTCGTCGATATCCTTTCATCAACCGGTGCAGCGTTCCACCCCTGCTGGAACCGCGCTCTGAGCGATTGCCAGCAAACGCTCAAAGAAGCCTCTGCCGCTGCTGCTGCTAATCCCGGCAATGCCTCACTTGCTGCTGCCGCAGTCACAGCGAACAGCTCTCTCAACAACGCCCAGGCGATGCTCAACGAGGCCACCGGCATCATCCAGCAGATCCAACTGGCTGCGAAAACGGCCGAACAAGCTGATATGGGGAAGAACTTCAAGGACATCCAGACGGCGGCACAGCAGTTCGCAGTCGCACTGAATGATGGCCGTGCGCTGGCCGCCCAGATTCCCGATCCGCTGGAGAGCATCGAGAACGGCGTCCGAAATCACGTTCCCGCGGGACACACGAGAGATTCGTTGTTATTGCTCGTCGAAAAAGCACGCAGGCAGACTGCCGCTTTCGCAGACAAGGCCGACTTCGCTGAGCGACGTATCGAGGCGTTTCAAACGAATATCGATATGTGGTACAGCCATGCCATGGACCGCGTGACAGGCTGGTACAAGCGGTGGACTCAGGTGATCCTCATTGTCATATCCGCCTTTGCGGTTATTGCAGCAAATGCCGATACGATCATGCTTGTTCAAACCCTGGCTGCCAACGATACGCTGCGAACGGCATTGACAGGGGTGGCAGCGCAGGTCGTGCGCGCTGCGCCTCCCGCAGCGACGCCGGCGAGCGACGCTTCAGCAGCGACTCCAGCGAGCGGCGCTACAGCAGCGACGCCGGCAAACGGCGCATCCGGCGTGGAAATGACTGCCTTACGAACCATCGTTGTGAACCGTTCAGAATTGCTCGGTCTGCCAGTGGGCTGGACCCTGAGTAAAGGAGCTACAACTGACTTCCCGACGCGGCCCCTTGATTGGTGCCTGAAAATAGTCGGGCTCATTCTCTCGATTGCCGCAGTGTCACTCGGTGCGCCTTTCTGGTTCGACACGCTGAGCAAGTTCGTGAACATTCGCGGGGCGGGGACGCCTCCCGGCCAGCAGAACAAGAGTGGACCAAGGCAGAAGCCGGCAAAATAAGTTTGCCGGGGCCTTTCCTGGTCGTCTTCACGCAACCGGACACAGCCCTCCTCCAAAATATTGCGAAGAACCACAAAAAAAAGCACCGCGCCCAAGCGCGGTGCCTTTGCCCTGGCTGCCTGAAAAACAGCCTTACTGTTTGGGAATATAAAGCGGCATCGAATCTTCCCAGACCGTGTCAGTAATCGCATGCCGATCGCTGCCGTCCGAATTCATCACCCAGTTCTGGCCATCGGGCTGGAACGTATCGTCATAGAGCGAAAGCTCGTCGCGGAAGCCATATTCACCGGAGCTGTACGCAATACGACCGTCCCACGTCCAGGTCGCGTGAGCCTGATTCGAACCCTGCGGCGTCAAACGCTTCGCATCCGTGCCATCCGGATTGATCGTATACACGTCGTAGTGGAACTTGTTGGGGTCGTCCGGATTGATCTCCTTGCGCGTGAACACAATCTTCTTGCCGTCCGGCGACCAGCCCGGCAGGTTATCCAGCCCGGTGGTCAAGACCGTGGTCTTGTGCGACTCCAGGTCGAGCACGCGCAGGCCGTTGTCCGTGTCGCTCCACACGCGGTAGACGATCCTCGTGCCGTCCGGCGAATAGCTCGGGAAGCCCGCATTCTCCTTGCCGTCAGTCAGCACTTCTGGCTTGCCGTCCATGCTGCCGTCGGCCTTGATCCGCATGATCTGGCCTGGCATATGATTGCGCGTGAAGAACCAGCCGCCCACGCCGAAGGCCACCCACTGCTTGTCCGGCGACCAGGTCGGCTGGAATGCGCCCGCGAGCCCCATCTTGATCAGCTTCGGATCGAGGCCGCTGGTGAGCGGGTCGTAGATATGGCGGGCATCGCTGAAGTCGGTATTCGCCACCACGATCGACGAGCCGACCGCTTTTTCCGTGTACACGAGCGACTTGCCGTCGCGCGAGAGTTGCGGGAACACGTCGACGAAACGATAGTTCCATTGCGGATCGAAACTGTAGAGCGGCGTGCCGTTCGGGTGGAACGGCTTGCCGTACACCACCTTCTCGTAGACCACCTTCTTGCCGTCCGCGGAGTAATGCGGCGAGCGGATACCGCTGCCCGCCGTGGCATGCGACGCACCGTCCGTCGTATAGAAGCCTTCCTGCTCGCCGTTCTTGATGTGATACGCGACGTCGCTCGCGCCCACATATTGCGGGAACACCTTGAATCCCGGCGTGTTCGTCAGGTCCTTGCGCTCGCCGGTGGCCACATCGACCTGCACGATCTGCGAACTAACTTTGCCGATTGCCTCGGGACGGTGCGCGCCCCACGTCGATTCGACCGGCGTTTCGTAGAACACCACGTGCTTGCCGTCCGCGGACCACGACGGCGAACCTTCGGCGAAGCCTGCACGCGCGGTAATCTGCTTGAAGCCCGTGCCGTCCGGATGGATCTCATAGATGCCGCTTTCCTGGGTGCGCTCCCAGCCGACCGGCAAGTTGTGGCCGCGCCAGTCGGTACCGATATCGGAAGAGAGCGCAATCCACTTGCCATCCGGCGACCACGAAGGCCGGAAGAAACTGTGCGGCTTGTTCGGGTCGAACTTGATGTTGCCGGTCACGTTGTGCAGCGCGCCGGTCTTGATGTTGAGCGTCCAGATGTTGGTCGTGCCGTAAGTGGACTTGCCGCGACGCGACGACACGAACGCGATCACATTCGGATTGACCGGGTTGTAGACCGCGCCGTCGCTAATGCCGACCCAGTCCGTCAATCGTTGCAGCCCCGTGCCGTCCACACGCACGCGGTAGAGGCTCGCGTGACCGAGACCGTCGCGCTCCGAGGTGAAGACGATCCATTTGCCGTCCGGCGAGAAAGAACCGTGATAGTCGAAACCATCGGACGGGATCAGCCGGTGCTCGTCGCTTCCGTCGGCGTTGGCGACATAGAGTTCCGAGGTCGTCGGGCCAATGCGATAAATCAGCAAGTCGCCCTTGGTCGCCGTCGCGGCGCCCGCTCCCGGCACGAACGCGGCGGCAGCGGCAAGGGTGAGGCAGGACAGGATTCCCTGTTTCATCTGAAGCGAAGGACGCACAATACTAGTCTCCATTTTTTATTCGCATCACAGCAATCTGCAAATCGTCGGACCGGCATGCCGGCCGACGCACACACTCATTAACCGAGACTACCGGTCACATCGTCGAACAGCTCATCCACCGAAAGCCGGTGCGGAATGATCTTCTGGTCGAGCGCCCAGTCGATGGCAAGCTGAATGCCCTTGCGGTTCGCTTCGAGCCCGATCGGCGGGAATACGGCCGGCACGCCGCCTTCGGTCTGCGCGCGGCTTTCCACGATCATGCGGTAAATTTCGCGCACAACGTCCGGTCGTTCCTTCGACACCCGCTCGTGCACGACGAACATATGGTTGATCGGCACGATGCCTTCGCGCGCGAACCAGCTCTTCGCTGCCGCCTGCGCGTCGGGCACGAGCGTGCGCACGCGCGGGTCCTTCGGCATGTCCTCGCCAAGAAGCGCGGCGGCCAGCTCGCCATCGAGCATCATCTGCGGAATCGACGAACCTGCGGGCAAACGCTGGCAGTTGCCTGGATCGCTGTATTCGGCGAGATGGCCGTCGCCGAGCGTCATCCACGTGACCTTGTCCAGATCGACGCCGTATTCGTGGCGCAAGATGCCGCGAATCCAGAGCGCCGTTGTCTGGCTATAGGTCCGCACGCCGACCTTCTTGCCCTCGATGTCCTTGGGGTCGAGATGCCCGAAGTCGATGTTGAAGCCCGCGCAATGATGCTGGAAACGGCCCGAGATCGGCGCGGGCAGCAGCACATAGGGCTTGCCATAAGCCTTGGCCTGCAGGAACGTGACGATCGCCAGCTCGCCGGCGTCGAAGGCATTTTCGCGCACCATCGCCTTGAAGCCGTTGTGGGCGGGCGTGGGGCCGCAAAAGTCGAGCGTGACGAGGTCGGATTTTACCCGGCCGTCCCGCAAGGCCTTGGTTACCGCATATTCGGCCAGGTTGGTGCGCAGCGTCGGCACCCCGGTCAGCGTAGTCATTGATGCCACTCCTTATGCATGATTGGCGGGTATTGCTTGTTCAGCTTCATCAGGATTACAGACGAACTTCGATCAGGCACGGGCCACTCTCGCGCACCGAGTCGGTCATCGCCTTGTGGAAAGCCTCGGCCGTGTCCACGGCAACCGAGCGCACGCCCATGCTTTTGGCCATGGCCTGCCAGTCGATACGCGGACGATCGATGTCGATCATCGAGAGCGCGCGCTCGCCTGGCGTGCCCGCACCCATGTTCGCGTACTCGGCCTTGAGAATCGCGTAGCTGTTGTTCGCGAAGATGATCGTTGTGACGTTCAGGTTCTCGCGCGCCTGGGTCCACAGCGACTGGATCGTGTACATCGCGCTGCCGTCGCCGACCATGCAGAACACGCGCCGGTCCGGGCACGCGAGCGCCGCGCCGGTCGCAACAGGCGTGGCATAGCCAATCGAGCCGCCCATGTTGTTGATGAGGTCGTGGGGCGCCGCGCCCATCGTATAGCCCATCGTCTCGCGGCCCGTCGTGAGCGATTCATCGACCACGATGCAGTTCTCGGGCAATGCCGCGGCGAGCGCATGCGCGATGCTCACCGGATTGAGCGCGCCGGTCGGTGCAGCCGTTTCGACGCGCGGCTGCACGAGCGGCGCCGTCGCGTTGGCGCCGAGCGCTTCGAGCAGCATCTCGAACGCGAGCGCGCTGTCCTCGTCGGCCTCGACGAGCGGATGCACGAGCGTGCCCTCTTCCTTGAGCAGGCTCGGCTTGTCGGGGTAGCTGAAGAACGCGACCGGCTCGCTCGTCTCAACCGTAATGATGTGCTTGAAGTCCTTCAAAAATGCACGCGCGGGCGCGACCGCATACGGAATGCGGGCGAGCGGCACGCGCCCCGCACCGCGCTCGATGCGCGCAGTGAAGAACTGCGAGCCCAGGCGCGCGCCAGTCGCAGCCGCCACCTTGCCCGCGCGTTCGAGCGCGAGACCGCGCGTTGCCTTGTTGCCGAGAATGATCAGCGCGGGCTCGCCCGAGCGCAGCACACGCGCCACGTGCTCGATGCGCGCGGCGTCGGGCGTCCTGCGCGCCGCCGTTTCGCGCGGCGGCACGATCGTCGTGCCTGCTTCGCGCCACGACGTGTCGCCGGGCAGGATCAGCGTCGCGATCTGACCCGGATGCTCTGAGGCCTTGTCCACCGCTTTCGCGGCGTCCCATGCAATCGCGCTCGCGGAGTCGGCGCGGCGCACCCAGTGGCTCAACGGCCGCGCGAGTCCTTCGATATCCGAAGTAAGCGGCGGATCGTATTTCAAATGCGAAGTCGAATGTTCGCCGATGATGTTGACCATCCCCGACGACGCGCGCTTCGCGTTATGAATGTTCGCAAGCCCGTTGGCAAGACCCGGCCCCAGATGCAGCAGCGTGGAGGCCGGCGTGTCCTTCATGCGATACCAGCCGTCCGCGGCGCCCGTCGCCACGCCCTCGAAAAGGCACAGCACGCTGCGCATCTTCGGGTTTTCGAGCGCGGCGAGAAAATGCATTTCCGACGTACCCGGATTGGCAAAACAGATGTCGACGCCCCGATCGACGAGCGTAGCAACGAGGCTTTCTGCACCGTTCATTTAGTACCCTGCCATCTCGCGCGCAAGGCCCACGACACCGTAGCTGCGCGACGGCGCCGACATCAGCATGCGATAGCCCTCTTCGATCAGGCGCTTGTGATTCTTGGCCGTCACGTGCGGATGGCCAACCACGACATTGTGCTTATGGCAGGTCTCGACGATCTTGCGCATTGCGTCAAGCACGATCGGGTTTTCGTAATCGCGCGGGCAACCCAGTTCCTGGCTCAGGTCGCCTTCACCGATCAGGATGAAGCCAATGCCGGGCACGTTCGCGAGAATGTCGTCCAGGTTCTCGATCGCCTGGGTGCTCTCACACATCAGGCCGACGAGAATTTCGCCCTGCGGCGCGAGCGGCCACACATCGGCCTTCTTGTAGTAGTCGGCCATGGTCAAGCCCCAGTAGCGCGAAGCGTTGGCCGGGCCGTCGCCGCGCACGCCCTTCGGCTCGTAGAGCGGCGCGCCCTTCGGACGCGCATAGCGGCACGAGGCCACCGCGTTATAGGCCTGCTCGACCGTCGCAACGTGCGGCCAGATCACGCCGTAAGCGCCGCGATCGAGCACCTGCTTCGCAAACGACTGATTCATTTCCACGCCGTTGGCGGGAATGCGCGCGATCGGCGTCACGCGCGGAGCGACCGAGCCCGACTCGGCAATTTGCTTGCGGCTCAGCATGTATTGCAGCGCATCGCCGAGCGCAGCCACGTCGTAGGGGTTGTGCTCCATCTCGAAGACGATGCCTTCATACGGCGCGTCGCTCATTTCGATCGCGTTTTGCTTGTCGAGCTTCGAGAACGCGGTGAAGGCCGGCTTGCCGGATTCGAACGCGCGAATGATGCTGTTCAGACGGGTGTCGCTCATGATCTTTTCTCTCGTTGAATTGGGTTGAAGCGGGCTCAGTCGGCTTTCCAGTACATGAAGCCCATGCCCTCGCCGGTTCCGGCGGGCGTGCGCCAGCACGGCACGTAGTCGACGAGCGTCATCTCGGCGCCGGTTTCCTGCAGTGACTTCATCACGCTCGCGTAGAGCTTGATTTCCGAGGTGCCCGACTGGTACGAGCGGTTGTCCACGGCCGCGAGGCCGTCGTAGTCGTACTCGGCCAGCATCTTCATGATGCGGTGATCGAATTCTTCGTCGTTGACGAAGTGGGACAAACCGCCCGACGCGAAGATGCCAACGCGCACATCTTCGGGCCACGCCTCGATTGCATCGCGCAGCACTTCGCCGAACTCGATGCAGCGCGACATGGAGGGCTGCGTCGGCGGGTAGAAACAGTTCATGATGACCGGCACATGCGGCGGCGGGTTGTCGCCCATGATCTGGTGGTAGACGAAGCTATAGGCGTGCGGCACCACCGGGTACTCGGGCAACGGCTTCATCCACACGTTATCGGGCCACGCGAACAGATCGGTCAGGTCGAAGCCTTCGTTCTGAAAACGCTCGACCAGATACGTCGCGAGCTTCGGATGGCACTGGTGCGTGACGTGATGGTCGGGCGCGTAGACCGCGCGCTGCGGCGGCCCGTTGTGCACTTCCTCACCGGTATAGATGGCGATCGACGGCGAGAAGTCGGTGAAGATCTCCTTCTGGTCCTTGCCGAGGATGATCGCAACATCGATGCGCGCTTCGCGGTAGGCGGCGGCCATCTTGTCGAGCGCCGCGCGGCAGCGGGCGGCGCGCGCGGTGCGCTCCTCCATCGTGAGGAAGGGCTCGAACGCCGCTTTGCGATGGGCTTCGAGTTCCGGGTAGGTCCACGTGCGGTTCTGGAACCACAGTTCCGGGTTGTTCCGGTCCCGCTCGCCGTTCTTTAGCCAGTCCTCCGGCGCCTGCCCGAGCATGCCGCTGTGCGGCACGGCCATTCCGAATACGATCTTCGCCATGTGTGATTTCCAGTCAATTACCACCGGCCGTGCCGGTTGCCTAATATTGGGTGTTTCTTGAAACTGTTTATTACTTCGGAATACAGATCAAATCGAATAGAGGCTTCGATCTCATTCGTCTTCGATGTCGCCGTGCTCAGGCCTCCTGAAGCGACGCTTTCGGGTCCGAAACCTTCGGCGCCCATTCCGGCCGGAACAGCACCGCGGTCGCCGTCGCTCCGATCAGCAGGAACACGAGGATCACCATCATCGGCAAAACGTAGTTGTGGCTCACGTGCAGCAGCCAGCCCGAAAGACTCGCGGCAACGCCGCCCGCCAGACTCGTCGCGACCTGCTGCACGCCGGTCACGAGACCGATTGCCTGTTTCGGAATCAGCGTGAGGCGCGAGAGCACGAGGTTGTTCGCCGTCGTCAACCCGAGCAGCGAGAGCGACAGCACGTTCCAGAACAGCGCGCCTTCGAGCGTATGGGCATACGCACCGAGCAGCACCGTGCAACCGCCCACGAAGCCCGCAATCGTGAACGACTTGCGCACGAGGATCGCGTTGTAGCCCGCCGCGACGATCCTGTCCGCCGCCCATCCCGCCACGGCCGCCACGATCGCGATGCCGGCGAAGCTGAAGAACGTGTAGATACCCGAGCGCTCGAGCGACAGGCCACGCTGCTCGACCAGATAGGAGGGCATCCAGGTCATGCAGTAGAACGTGAAGTAGCCGTAGCAAAAATTCGTGATCATGCCGCCCCAGACCACCGGGCTCGACAGGATGCTCGCCAGCGACACCGTGCGGGCACTGCGGCTTGCTTGCTTCAGCGCGGCGCGCGACGGAAAGTCGTTACGCACGAGCAGCAGCCACGGCACGAGCCAGAGAAGACCGACCAGCCCGGTCACGATGAACATCAACTGCCACGAATAGTTGACGATGAACCAGGCGCCAACCGGTGCGCCGAATGCCGGACCGAACTTGTTGCCCATGGCGAGGATGCCCACGGCGAGCCCGTTCTGGCGTTCGTCGAAGTTGTTGCGAATCCAGCGGTAGCTCGCCGGAATCACGATCGCCTCGGTCACGCCGACGATCAGGCGCATGACGATCAGACTTTCGAGCGCCGTGACCGCGCCCATCAGCGTCGTGGCGATACACCACAGCGCAAAGCAGATTGCATAGGGCCATTTCACGCCGTAGCGATCCGCCACCCAGCCCATCGGCACCTGAAACACGCCATAGGACCAGAAAAAAGCTGCGTTGATCCAGCCGCGATCGACGCTGCTGAGATCGAATCCGTGAATGAAGCCCGGGTCCGCGAGCGCGCTGGAAATGCTCGTGCGATCGACGAACGAAATCAACACGCCGAGTGCCAGAAGCGCAAGGACGCTCCATCGGCTTGCTGTCACGCTTCGCTCTGGTTGAGTTGTCTCCATCTGCTTCTTCTTTCTCGATCAAACGCTTTGTTACTCAGCCACCGCGGCACATGCATGCGCCGCAGCAGCTGCCCGGATGCATCGCTTCAGGCCAACGCCGGATAAAGCGCGAGCGCCGTCTTGCCGAAAATCCACTCGCGGTCCTGCTCGCTCAGGCTTTGCAAGCCGGCCTGAGCGGTCGCGAGAATCTCCGAAAGCTTGCCCGGCGAGGTCGGGAAATTCGAACCCCATGCCATGCGCTGCGCACCGAACGCCTCGACCACGCGCGGGAAGAACGTCTCCGCGCTCGCCTTCTCCTTCTTCACGTCGCCGAAAATGCGCGGCGTGAGCTTCAGATAGATGTTCTCGAGCGAGGCCAGGTCGAACAGGCTCTGCGCCTTCGCGTACGGTACACCGTCAGCGACCTCGGGACGGCCGAGGTGGTCCAGAATGATACGCACCGTCGGGAAGCGGCGCGCAAGCGTCGTGATCTGCGGCAGGCCGACCGGACCGGTTTGAATGCACATCGGCAGATTCAGTTCGGCGCACAACTCCCAGGCCGGGAACGAGCGCGGGTCGTCCAGCTCGCTCGGATCGAACTCCTTGGTGCTGCCGCCCGTGAAGAGACGCAGTCCGCCGAGACCGCGATCGGTCCACTCGCGAATGCGCTGCGGCGCATCCGGTTGCAGCACGTCCACGGAGCCGACCGCGACGAGACGGTCCGCGTACTTCGCGCAGCCGTCTACGACATAGCTGTTGTCGAAACCGTACGTGGTCGACGAATGCACCACCGCGGCCTTGGCAACGCCCGCCTCGTCCATCGCGGCGATCAGCGTTTCGACCGTGGTCGGACGCTCTTTCGACCACTCCGAGCGCTTGCCGAACAACGGCGCGGGCGGATAGCGCGTTTCGTCGTCCGAGATGATGTGAGGATGAATATCAACGATTTGAGAAGCCATGCGTGCCTCAGTACTTTTCCGTTTCTGCGCGGCTCGCGCCGCGCTTGTTAACCACGTTCGCTAATCGCGCTTACTTGCCGCGCGCCTTCAGGCGGGCGTCGAGGCGCGGATACACGCGGCGTGCGTTGCCTTCGAAGATCTTGTAGCGGTCTTCGTCGTTGAGCGCCGGGCACGCGTCGATATAGCGCTTCGTGTCGTCGAAGTACTGGCCCGTGATCGGGTCCTTGCCACGTACGGCGCCGATCATTTCGGAACCGAACAGCACGTTGTCGGACGGAATCACCTTCGTGAGCAGCTCCACACCCGGCTGGTGATACACGCACGAGTCGAAGAAGATATTGTTCAGCAGTCCTTCAAGCGGACGTTCGCGCATTTCCAGCGACATGCCGCGATAACGGCCCCAGTGATAAGGCACCGCGCCGCCGCCGTGCGGAATCACGAGACGCAGCGTCGGGAAGTCCTTGAACAGGTCTGACTGCAGGATCTGCATGAAGACCGAAGTGTCCGCGTTCAGATAGTGCGCGCCCGTGCCGTGAAAGCACGGATTGCACGAGGCGGCCACGTGAATCATCGCGGGCACGTCGAGATCGACGAGCGCTTCGTAGAGCGGATACCACTCGCGATCGGTCATCGGCGTGCCGGTCCAGTAGCCGCCCGAGGGGTCCGGGTTGAGGTTGCAGCCGATGAAGCCCAGTTCCTCAACGCAGCGGCGCAGTTCGGCAACGCTGTTCTTCGGCGCGACGCCCGGCGACTGCGGCAACTGGCACACCGGCGCGAAGTTGTCCGGGTAAAGCTCGGTCACGCGGTACACGAGGTTGTTCGACACTTCGGCCCATTCGAGGCTCGTGCGCTCGTTGCCGAGGTGATGGCTCATCAGGCCCGCGATGGGCGAAAAGAGCGTGAGGTCGCTGCCACGCTCTTGCTGCAGCTTGAGCTGGCCGTTGCCGATCGCGTCGCGAATCTGGTCGTCGCTCACATGGGCGCCTTCGAGCGACGGCGCGTTGGCCGGGTCGTTGGCAAATTCAACCTGCGTCGCACGCCAGTTGCGAAACGATGCAGGCACGGTCGTGAAGTGGCCGTGGCAATCGATAATCATGATGTCTCCGTTCGTATCAGCGGGCCAGCGGGTCGACGAAAAGCTCGTCGATCGCCATGCGGCGCGGCGTGAGGCCCTGCTTGAACGCGGTCTGCTCGAGCGCCTCGATCGTTTTCAGGTTTTCCGCGAGGCCGTACGGCAGCGGGTCGTTGCCGACGATCTTGCGCAGCGCGAGGTACTTCTTGTCGCCTGCGGTCGTCGCTTCGCCGGCATCGAGGCGGGCAAGCCACTGCTTCTTCGCTTCGGCGAAGGCGTCGTAGATCGACTTCGCGATCCACGGATGCTCGGCGAGCACCGAGTCCTTCACGACGATCGTGCCGTGCATCGGGTAGATGCCGGTGCGCGCGTAGTATTGCGCTTCGAGTTCGGCTGCGTTGGGAAGCAGATCGGGGTAGTCCGCCTCGACTTCCTTCCAGCCGCCCGTGGGCGCGCCGGTGCGGCCGATGCCGGCTGCGGCGGCAAAGCCTCCCACCAGTTCGCCGGTGGCCATCATGTCGGCGAGCGACTTGCCCTCCGGTGCGTGAATCACGTTCGAAGGCAGCTTGAGCTGCGTGACGTGCTCTTCGTCGTCGACGACCCACGTCACCTTCGACGAATCGAGCCCGAACTCGTCGATCAGCACCTGGCGCGTCCACACGCCTGTCGTGACCGAGTAGGCGCGCACGCCAACCTTCTTGCCTTCGAGGTCCTTCGGATGGCGGATGCCCGCTTCCGGGCGGACCAGCAGCCCGCTATGGTGGAAGCGGCGCACCACGAAAATCGGCAGTGCGACGAACGGCGCGCCGTAAGCGCGGGCGATGATATAGGTCGTCGGCGCGAGTTCGCACACGTCGAATTCGACGTCGCGCACCATGCGGCGGAACGCGCCGATTTGCGGTTGTACGGTGACGAATTCTGCGTCCACGCCCTCGATGGGAATGGAACCATTGCGAATGGCCGACGTGTGCGGATGCTCAGCGATTGCGATCTTGAGCGGGACTTTCTTGGTCAACATCCTCTCCTTTGGATTGCGCGGCGCGGCTTACCCGATGGATTTCGCTGCGCCGGACGTATCGTCTCGATGGAGTGAGAATAGGGGAGGCGCCAGGCAGCGTCCCTATACAAAACGCACATTCACTGGCACTTTTGTCGAAGCCGCCCTGCCTGAATCCCGGTCACTGGAAAGCGTTGCGGCCGACACGCGCAACGGACGAACCGGCGATCGCGGCGCAAGCAGCGCGAGTGGCGACTTGATCGCACCCCGGGAAAACCACCATTGCGCAAAGGCGCCCGCGCCGCCCTTCAGTTCCCTCGCGGCGCGCCGTAAACATGTCCTGAGCGTGTCCAGTGCTTCGCCGTCCCGCGCGTAGCCACTGCCGTTTTTCTGCAACATCGCCCCTCGCGTTCTGGAGCCATCCTCGTGTTTGCACGACTCTCTATCTCTGTCCGTCTGCGCATCGCGGTCGGGGTGCTGGCCTTGCTGATCGTGGCAGCCGGCGTTTCCGGCCTCGCGGGCATGTCGCGCACCAATACGGCGCTCGGCTATGCCTACTCGAATCAGCTCGCCGCCGCCATCAACATCGGCAAGACGAACCTGAATCTGACCATCGCGCGCACGACGCTCGACCGCATCCTTTTGCACCCGGACACGCCCGACACTCAGGCCCTGCTCGACAAGGCGCAGACCTACCTCGCCACCTCGAACAAGGCGTGGGACGCTTACCGCTCACTGCCGCACGCGCCCGAAGAACAGGCACTCGCCGACGATGTGCAGACCGCCCTCGCCGGCATGCTGGAGCAAGGCATCCAGCCGCTCATGGCCGCGATCAAGCAAGGCGACCGGCAGGCCCAGGACGACATCGCGATGAAGCGCATTCCGCCGCTCTCGGTTGCGCTCACGAAGGCGTCGAGCGCGCTCGAGGCATGGCAGAAGGCGCACGGCGAGCAGGCCTTCGACCACGCGCAGGACCGCTATGCATCGCTGCGCGCCGGCAGCATCGCGCTGATCGTGCTCGGGCTCGCCGTGGCGCTCGTGTGCGCCGTAGGCCTGCACCGCGCGATCGCAGCGCCGCTGGAGAACGTTCAGGGCGCGCTCCAGCGCATTGCGGACGGCGACCTGACCGCGAACCTCGACACGCGCTCCAGCGACGAAATGGGTCGCCTCGTGACGAGCCTGAAGGCCATGCAGGACGCGCTCTCGCACACGGTGCGCAAGGTGAGCCACAGCTCCGAGTCCATTTCCACGGCAACGCGCCAGATCGCCGCCGGCAACGACGACCTTTCTCAGCGCACCGAAGAGCAGGCGGCCTCGCTGCAGGAAACGGCCGCGAGCATGGAGCAGCTCACCGCCACGGTGAAGCAGAACGCCGAGCACGCGCGTACGGCGCAAACGCTCGCCAATAGCGCGCAGGAAGTCGCCGATCGCGGCTCGCAGGTCGTGAGCCACGCCGTGCAGACGATGGAGCGTATAGACGGCAGCTCGCAGAAGATCGCCGACATCACCGGCATCATCGAAGGCATTGCTTTCCAGACCAATATTCTCGCGCTCAACGCGGCGGTGGAAGCCGCGCGCGCGGGCGAACAGGGCCGCGGATTCGCCGTTGTCGCGAGCGAAGTGCGCTCGCTCGCGCAGCGTTCGGCTGCGGCCGCGAAAGAGATCAAGACGCTGATCGCCGAATCGGTCGAGCACGTTTCCTCGGGCTCGGAGTATGTGCGCTCGGCGGGCGTGACAATGAACGAGATCGGCGAGTCCATCGGCCGTGTGACGACCATCATGCATGAGATCGCGAACGCGTCCGAAGAGCAGCGCGACGGCATCGAGCAGGTGAATCTCGCGGTCTCGCAGATGGACCAAGTCTCGCAGCAGAACGCTGCGCTGGTGGAAGAAGCGGCTGCGGCCGCCATGGCGCTCAGCGAGCAGGCCGACTCGCTGCGCGATGCCGTTGGGGCGTTCAGGCTCGCGCGCTAAGGCGCAGTAGAGGCGCTCGCGGCAACGATCGATCGAGGTGTGCCCCGCGAACCGGCCACCTCAATTCCTTAGGATGACCTTACAGTTCGCCATACGCGCACGCTCGCACGTATAGCCCTGCGCGACTCAACTCGCGCAGGCCAGCGCCCGCATCCGGCGCGACGCATCGAAGTCCCGCGCTTTCATAGCGGCCGCAGCACAGCCGCGCTTGTCCAGCCGCTCGGCCAGCAGCCAGCAAAACGCGTCCAGTTCGGCCCTGCCGTGCGTCGCAATGAATTCGCGCATGACTTCATGCACGGCGCTTTCCTGTGTCGCCGCCGAAAGCATGCTGGAAATATGCGACGCGCCGCGCGCAAGTTCGAGCGAATACGCCGCTTCGTAGTAGTACAGGCCGCCTTGACGCGGCTTTTTTTGGGTCTTCTTCATGTTTCCCCCGTTTGCCCGCATCTCGCAGGCGCCTGCATCTTTGCAGGTGGCGCATGACGCGGCAATGAATCGGCGGTGCCTGAAGCCAAATCTGTCGTTACGTCTCAAATACTTGTTGTTTTGTCTCACACGCGGCTTGCACGATCCGCGCGATTCATGCTCAACGCATCAAGGCCATCCAGTAGCGCCAGTCGTCCGCGCCGGACTCTTTCGCGAGTTCGGTCTCGCCATTGAGCGCCAGCATGCGTACCGCGCGCGGCGAGAGGCCAATCGAGCGGCGAAACGCGCGCGTGAAATTCGCGGCATCGGTGAATCCGTGCGCGGCAGCAATATCGGCAATCGACATGCTGCGCCGCGCCGGGTCGGCGAGCATGGCGCGGCAGCGCCGCAAGCGGCGCTCGCGCACGTAGGTCGCAAAGCCGCCCTCCTGCTCGAAAAGCCGGTACAGCGTGGCGCGCGACATGCCGAATGCGCGCGCAACCAGGTCCGCGCTCAGTTGCGGATCGGTCAGGCGCTTCTCCACATACCGGCATATCGATACGAACGCGCACTCCTGCACCGCCGGCATGTGTTCCGGGCTCACGCTCGCGTTGAGCGCGCTGGCCGCGAGCTGAAGCGTGGCAGGCATGACGGCCTGGGCGTTGGCGAGCGACATCTGCGGGGCGTGCCGGTAGAGCGCGCCCAGATGCTCGCGCAGCAGCGCGACCGTGGGATCGGCGCCGCGAATCACACGCATGCCCTGCTGGTCGGGCGCATGCAGCAAAGGCGCGAGCAAGCGCCGCGGCACCGCCAGATTCAGGAATTCGCTTTGAGTGGTTTCGGTCGCGAGCGGTTGGGCCGCATCGACGATGAACATGTCGCCCGGTTGCGTACACCCTTGCGGGCCGCCGTCGCGCACGCGGCACTGGCCGCCTAGATAGAACTGCAGAATATATTGATCGTGGCCGTCGCGCCCGATCTTCGCGTTCGAGCGGTCGTAGCGCTGTGCGCCCGTGCGTATCGAGCCCAGCACCACGTCGCCGAACAGGTAGCCGCTCACGGCGGAGCCAAAACCGGCGTCGCGCGATTCGGCGGTCTGCGTGTCGAAAATGACGCTCACCGCCTCTCGCCATGCGGAAAACTGCTGATCGCGTGGCAAGACGCTCGTGTCGAACGCGGAATGCGGCAGGGAATTTGGCGTTGGGCTCATGGGCCACCTCGGTATGCGAAATGACTACGGGATCGGAATCCTCCACTCGATTACTGCGCTATCGGTTGCGCGCGCATATTCTTTAGGGTGCGCGCGGCAATGTTTGCGGTCAGTTCGCGGAAGGCCCCGCGCGGGTTGCAGTGCACAACGTTCGCCACCATCTTCGAACAAGAGGAGAAACGTCCGATGAGCCCGCTTCATTCGCTTCATTCCGTTGGCTGCCCATGCTGCGGCGGCCTTCTGCAGGGTGCTTTCACGCGTCGCCAGTTCCTCGCGGCAACCGCCGCCCTCGCCGCCGCGCCGGCCTTCGGCCAGACGCAAACGGTTCCGTCCATTGCTTACGATTCCATTCCCAACCCGGTGCGATTGCCGGTGGACATGTATTTCGGGGAATGTTCGGGCGTCGCCGTGAATTCGCGCGGCCATATTTTCGTGCTCTCGCGCGGCAATAGCATTGGGCCGGCCTACGGCGCCGCGGCAGCGCAATTGCTCGAATTCGCGGCAGATGGACGGTTTGTCAGGGAAATTGGCCACAACCTGTACGCGTGGTCGTTCGCGCACACCGTGAAGATCGACCGGCAGGACAACATCTGGGTGACGGACAAGGGCTCGGACATGATCATCAAGTTCACGCCGGATGGCCGCGTGGCGATGGTGTTCGGCCGCAAGCAGGAAGCCGCGGACGAAGAAACCGGACCGCTCAAGCATCCGAACCCGCCCTTGCCTTCCGAGCCCGGACGCTTTCGCCAGGTCACCGACGTCGCCTGGGACGCCGCAGGCAACACCTACATCAGCGACGGTTATATCAACTCACGTGTGGCGAAGGTCGACAAGGACGGCAACTGGCTCAAGTCTTGGGGCGATCGCGGCACCGGGCCCGGACAGTTCCATACGCCACACAGCATTGCCGTTGATGCGCAGGACCGCATTTATGTCGCAGACCGAAGCAACCGGCGCATTCAGGTGTTCGACACGGATGGCAAGTTCCTGAAACAGTTCACGATCGACGTTCCAGTGCCGCCGGGCGCGCGTCCCGCTATTGGCAACGTGCCGGACGAAGCGACGATCGCCGCAGGCACGTTCGCACCGGGGTCGCCCTGGGCGATCTGCATCTCGCCGGGTCCCGATCAGGTGCTATACAGCTCCGATGCTTTCCCTGGGCGCATCTATAAATTGAGCCTCGATGGCGAGTTGCTCGGCGTATTGGGCGAATCGGGCAAGCAGTTGAAGCAATTCGGCTGGATCCACGAAATGGCGTGCCCCGCGAAGAACGTGCTCTTCGTCGCCGAACTGCTGAACTGGCGCGTGCAGAAGCTGGTGCTTCACGCTTAACCTGACGGCGCGCTCATACACTCAAGCGCGCACCACCGTCACGCCCGCCGCCACGATTGGTTCGATTAGCTTCGCGTCAGTCGAGCGCTCGACGACGATAGTCTGCGCCATGCCGATCGGACCGATGCAGTAGGGTGAGGCGGCATTGAGCTTCGCCGCCGAGGCCAACACGATCGTTTCCGCGGCGCGCGCGGCTAGTGCACGTTTTATATAGGATTCCTCGAAATCCCCGGTGCTGAGCCCCGCTTGCGCGTGAACGCCCGTCACGCCCATGAAGTACAGGTCCGCGTGAATATGCGCAATCGCCTCCACGGCCGCCGCGCCCACCGTGACCACCGAGTGCTTGTACAGCTTCCCGCCGATCAGCACGACTTCGATGGTGGGATGCTCCGCGAGCGCGACCGCCACACCGGGGCTATGCGTGACGACGGTCGCCCGCAGGTCGCGCGGCAGACACTCGACTAGCAGCGCGGAAGTCGTCCCGCCATCGACGATCGCCACCTGCCCCGGCGCGATCATGCCTGCGGCCTTTTGCGCAATGCGCCGCTTGGCCGCCACCTCCATGCCGCGCCGCTCGGCAATGGGCGCCACGGCCGGCGAGGCCGGCAGCGCGCCGCCGTGCACGCGCTGCAACAGGCCTTCGGCCGCCAGCTCGCGCAAATCGCGCCGCACCGTGTCCTCGGAAACGCCGAACTTCGCGCTCAGTTCGCCCGCGAGCACCTGGCCTTCGCGTTTAAGGGCTTCGAGTATCGCTTTCTTTCGTTGATCTGTGAGCATGAGAACCGCATCGATCCGGTTGCACGAATTTTCTTGATTTTGCACGAATCTGCACGATACCATGAATGGCGCATCCTGACCAATGGGGAACGAGATGACGGCAATTGCAACGAAAGACCGTGTGCGGATGATCGACACCACCGTGCTGTCCGACGACTGGTATGTGCTGCGCAAGGTGACCTTCGACTTCCTGCGCAGCAACGGCAAATGGCAACGCCAAAGCCGCGAAACCTACGATCGCGGCAATGGCGCGACCATCTTGCTGCACGACCCGCAAAGCGGCAACGTCGTGCTCACGCGGCAATTTCGCATGCCGACCTTCGTCAACGGGCACGACGGCATGATGATCGAGGCGCCGGGCGGCCTGCTCGACGACGCCGCGCCCGACGAGCGCATTCGCGCCGAAGTCGCGGAAGAAACGGGCTACCGCGTGCGCAACCTGCGCAAGGTATTCGAGGCGTACATGAGCCCTGGCTCCGTGACCGAGAAGCTTTACTTCTACCTGGGCGAATACGACCCCGCCGAGCGGCCCGGCGCGGGCGGCGGCGTCGAGGAGGAAGGCGAGGATCTGGAAGTGGTCGAAGTGCCGCTTGACGAAGCGCTACGGATGATCGAGCGCGGCGAGATCGTGGACGGCAAAACGATCATGCTGCTGCAGCATGCGGCGTTGCGCGCAACACGCAAAGAGGTCGCGGCATGACGTCTCAACTCATTCTGATTGCGGGGCCGTGGCGCGGCGGCACCCACGGCGACCCGGCGCTCACGGCCGCGAATCTCGCCAGGCTCGAAGCCGCCGCACTGGACGTTTTTCGTCTCGGCCATACGCCGATCGTTGGCGAATGGCTGTCGCTTCCCCTCGCCGCCCAGGCGGGCTCGAAATGGGTTGGCGACGCCATCAGCGAGGCGTTCCTGTATCCGGTGGCCCACCGCATGATCGCGCATTGCCATGCCGTGCTCCGCATACCTGGCGAGTCGCGCGGCGCCGACGCCGATGTTGCGCTCGCCCGTGAAGCCGGCAAGCGCGTGTATTTCGACCTGGCTGAGATACCATACGCGTCTTGCGCCCTCTCCGACCAGACGCCGCCATGTACATCGTTTCCCTGACCTACACTGCCCCGCTCGAGCGCATCGACGACGCCCTTCCCGCGCATCGCGCCTATCTCGATGCGCAGTTCGAAGCGGGCAATTTCATTGCCGCCGGTCCGAAAATGCCGCGCGACGGCGGCGTGATCATCGCCTCGCATATGCCGCGCGAGCGGCTCGATACGCTGCTCGCCGCCGATCCGTTTGCGCAGCAAGGCGTCGCCGGCTACGAAGTGACGGAATTCAAGGCCACGCGCCTCGCTCCCGGCCTCAATCTGCCGCGTCCCGAAACACCTTGAACGGGCCGCTGCGGGCTTGTCAGCTCGTTGAGCCCGCAATCGGCGCCACCATACCCGACCAGACGATCTCCAGCTCCACGGCAATGGATCGCGCGAGCCCGTCGAGCCCCGGAAACAGCGACGCATTCGTGATGTTCATGCGGTAGAGCCACTTCATCGCGTCCATGCGGATGCGCTCGGGCAGCACGATCTTGTGCAGCAGTTCCTCGTGGCTCTCGTAGCCTTCGAGAATGGCCTGCAACGGCTTGTCGATCACGCCCGGCACGACGAAGGTGCCCGACTGCGCGACGAGCCGGTCGTCCATCTCCGTGGGCTCGCCCGACCAGAGAATTTCGTTCGTGTTGCTAAAGAAGTAGCGTTCGAAGTTGTCGTGCGCGCGCGGGTCGATCACGTCGCGAGTCAGCATGGGATTGGTCTTGGGCAGCGCGCGGCTGTTCCAGAGCGCGGGCGTGTTCAGCGCGTAGACGGCCGCGTCGCCGGTTGCGCGCTCCAGCGCGAAAAAGGCCGCGACGAACGGGCTTTTCGTGAAATCGAGCAGCCGTGTGGGCGCACCGTGGTGCTGCATGAGCGCGAGGCAGCGCAGATCGTCCTTGAGCAAGTCGGGATGCGCAAGGAAGTTGTGCGCCTTACGGCGAAACACGCGAATGGCACGCTCCTCGCGCTGGCGCCATTGCAGCCGGTCGCCCACGTAGTCGCGCATATAACGCGTGAGCGAGCTTTCGAGGTGCCACTGCGCGTTCTGCTGGCCGCGAAACGCCCAGCCGTCGAGCTGCGTGGTCAGCGCCATGAACTGCTGCCAGTCTGTGAGTACCGTGGTCTGCATCGTTGTTCCGGAAGCGTTTGTCTTTGCGTGGCGACGGGCCCATGAAGCGCGCGCCCCGCAGAGCACGCTAGCACATCAACAATGACAACATCACGAAGCTTGCGTCACGCGCCACAGGCAAGCTCAGGCGAATGCGCGCAGCATCGCGATCTGCTCGCGCCAGCGCGTCAGTACGCGATCCGGCTCGTAGAGCCGGAACGTCACGCCGCTGCGCACCTCGGCATATTTCGCGCGATGCTCGGTGACAGACTCGATTTCCACGCGAAAGACGCTCAGTTCGAGCGCCATTTGCCGCTGCGCCACGGCGTGAGCGCGTGCGCGTATCTCCAGCAGCGCGCCGTCGTGAACGAGCGAGAGCGTGAGACGCCCGTCGCGCACGAGATTGGCCGTGGTGCTCGACTGCGGCCAGACGGCGATGAGCAGCGTGTTGGCGTTGACGGCCAGGATCTCGCCCGCGCTCAGTTGCGCACCGTGCGGCCAGCCGTCCTTGCTTACGGTCGAAAGGCGGATCGCATCGGAAAGGTGCGCTTCGAGGTGGTCGCCGTCGAATTCGCGCACGAGCGCGGCGGGCAGTTGCGTGGCGGGTTGGGGTTGCGTCGCGGGCTGGATCGGCCGCGGGGCCGGTTCGTTGTGCTGCATGGGGCGTTCCTTGCGGGCGTGACTTGCGTCGGGTCACCCGAAATTGGACCGTAGCGCCGCGCCGAAGTCAAATCGCCCCGCCTTTCATCAACCGTTCAGCCCTTGGTCGCGCCGAACGTGAGCCCCGCCACGAAGTGCTTTTGCATCGCGAAGAACATCATCACCGAAGGCAGGGCCGCGAGTACCGATCCCGCCGAAACGAGGTTCCATGCCGTCGTCCACTGCCCCTTGAGGGCCGCAACGCCCACGGTGATCGGCGCGGCATCGTCGCCCTGGGTCAGGCACAGCGCCCAGAAGTAGTCGTTCCACACGAACGTGAACACGAGAATGGCGAGTGCTGCGAGCGCCGGTCGAATGAGCGGCAGCACGATGCGCACGAACACGGTCCATTCGTTCGCGCCCTCGATGCGCGCGGCCTCGACGAGTTCGAACGGCAGTTGCTTGATGAAGTTACGCAGGAAAAGTGCGCAAAAGCCGGTCTGAAACGAAAGATGAAACAGGATCAGCCCGCCCACCGTGTTGTAGAGCCCGAGCTTGAGCGTGAGATCGCGCACCGGAATCATCAGCACCTGGATCGGCACGAAGTTGCCCGCAACGAAAGTCGCGAACAGTGCCGAATTGCCCGGAAAGCGGTAGATGGCCAACGCATAGCCCGCCAGCGCCGCGAGCGCGATGGCACCGGCCACGGCGGGCAGCGTGATCTGCACGCTGTTCCAGAAGTAATGCAGCATGGGCGAAGTCGTGAGCGCGTCGCGATAGTTCTCGATCATCGCGAAGTGCTTCGGCCAGCCCCAGTAGTTGCCCTCGCTCAGCTCTTCGGTGGAACGTACTGAGGTGACCAGCACCGCAATGAGCGGCAGCAGCCAGATGATGAGCGCCACGGGCAGCGAGAGTTTGTACAGGCGGCGCGACGCGGGCTTCCATTTGTCGACCGGAATCGGAAACATGTGCGGCTCCTCGTGGCGGATTCAGTGCTCGCTGCGCAGCAGGCGGCGCAGGTGATAGACGATATAGAGCAGCATGATCGCGAACAGCACGACGGCAATCGCGGCCGAATAACCGAGCCGGTAGTATTTGATTGCCTGGTCGTACATGTAGTACGCGAGCACCGTCGAGCTTTCGAACGGGCCGCCGCCCGTCATCACGGAGATGAGGTCGAAGCTGCGCAGCGCGCCAATGACCGTGACCACCACGGCCATGAACGTGACGGGGCGAAGTTGCGGCAGGATCACGTGCCAGAGCATGGTCCAGCCCTTCGCGCCTTCCATGCGCGCGGCCTCGATCTGCTCGCTGTTGAGCGTGGTGAGGCCGGTGAGGTAGAGGATCATGCAGTACGCGGTTTGCGGCCAGAGCGCCGCGAAGATGATGCCGGGCGTGGCGTAATTCGGGTCGCCGAGCACGGGTATGCCGCGGCCCAGCATGAGCGCGAGCAGGCCGAACGTGGGGTCGTAAAACCACGAGTAGATGAGGCCCACCACCACGCCCGAAAGCACGAACGGCGCGAAGAACAGCGACTTGACGATGCGAATGCCGCCCACCGCCTGGTTGAGGTACAGCGCGATCGCGAGGCCCATGGGCGGCGCGAGCAGGAACAGCACCAGCCAGATCACGTTGTTCTTGAGCGCCGTGTAGAACGTGGGCGCATGGAACAACTCGACGTAATTTGCGAGGCCCACGAAGCTCGCTTCGGTCATGCCGTCCCAGTTGTAGAGCGACAGACGCAGCGTGGAGAGAATCGGCCAGATCACATAGACCGCGAACATGATGACCGCGGGCGCGAGAAAGAGGCACGCGGCACGGCGCTGGCGCCGTGCGGTGGGCGACACGCGGCGGCGCGGCTGAATGCCCCGCCCGCTTGCGTGCGGCATGCCGCCGTTCTCGCCACCCGCCGGTGCGGTTGCGTCCGCGCGATGCGCAACGGTGTGAGTCACTGCCTGTCTCACGGCAAAAACCTCCTGTCTACCTGCACGTAGGGCAGACGGCGCAAGCATGCACCGCCCGCCCCACTTCGAACTCCTTACTTCTTGTAGATCCGCTGACGCGCCTGCTCCAGCTGCGCAAGAATCGAGTCCAGCTTCGTCGGATCGGACACGAACTGCTGCATGCCCTTCATGCCTTCGTCGGCCATTTCCTTCGTCATGTCGCGATCATAGAACTGCGCAATGCCGCCCTTCGTATTCGAAAGAATCTGGAAGCCGATCTTCGAAATCGGGTCTTCCGGCTCCGGCGACTTGCTGTTGGCCGAAAGCGAGCCCAGACCCTTCGCGAGTTGCGCGCCCACTTCGGGCGTCTCCGCAAACGCAAGGAACGCACGCGCATCGGCCTTGTTCTTCGCCTTGCCCGGAATATGCAGCGATTCGACCGGGCCATCTTCGGCGGTCGGCACGTTCGGGTCGATGATCGGGAACTGGAAGTAACCCATCTGCTGCTTGACCGTCGGGCTGAAGCCGCCCGTGATGAAGGTGCCCATGAGCATCATCGCGGCCTTGCCCTGGAACAGGAACGGCTGCGCCGCATCCAGATCGTACGACAGCGAATTGGGAATGAAGTCGCCGTCATCGAGCAGTTGCTTCCACGTGACGTAGACCTTCTTCACGCGCGGGTCGGTGTACGGCACCTCGCCCGCCATGAGCTTCTGGTGAAACGCGTTGCCGTTCAGGCGCAGGTCCAGATAGTCGAACCAGCCTGCCAGCGTCCACGCGTCGCGGCCAGCCACGGCAATCGGCGCGATGCCGGCGGCCTTGAGCTTCTTGCACGCATCGAGGAATTCATTCCACGTCTTGGGCTCGCTCTTGATGCCCACCTTGTCGAACAGGTCCTTGCGATAGAACATGCCCCACGAGTAATACACCGTGGGCGCGGCGTACTGCTTGCCCTGGTACGACGAGGCCTCCTTCGTCGAGGCGTACATGCTGTCCCAGTTGTTCTTCTTCCAGTCGTCCGAAAGGTCCGCGAAAAGGCCGCGCTTCGCGTAGTAGGCCATGCGCTCGCCGTCGTGCCAGTTCACGATGTCGGGCGGCGCGGTCGTAAGCCAGTTCGGCAACTGCACCTTGTAGGCTTCCTCGTCGACGAACGACACCTTCACGTCGGTGCCGGGGTGCGTTTTCTTGAACTCGTCGATCACCTGCTCCCACACGGCGCGCTGGCTTGCGCCCTTGTAGGCAATATTCATTTCGAGCGTGCCAGCCTGCGCCGCGCTTGCAAACGTGCCTGCAAGCGCGCCCGCCGCCAGCGTCGCCGCAACGAGCAGGGTGCGTGGTCTGAAGGTCTTGCCGATCATGCGTGTCTCCTTGGTTATACGTCGTTGTCGATGCTGCATCGGAAGGAACTGCGCAATGCGTCTGTTTCTCGTCCCGGCTTCTCGTCCCGGCTTCTCGTGCATTACGAACGGTAGGCGCTCACGCCCTGCGGTTCTATCGTACGCGAGCCGATTACGATTGCCTCGTCGGGAATATCCGCAGAAAGCGTGTGCGTGCCCGGCCCATAGTTAAATACCCAGGTGAAGCCGCCGCGCCGGCTCACGCGTATTGCGTCGCCGAGCGGCTGCGGCATAAGCCCCGCTTCGCGCGCCACCCGCGCAAAGAGCGCCTGCGTGCTGGCCTCGTCGAACAGGCTGGCCAGGTAGTGGACCGCGCCGCTCTTCACATAGGCGGGATGGCCGTCGCTGAACGTCGCGCGCACTTCCGGCACGGCCCATTCGCTTTCGCCGGCGACGCTCACCACAGCGCCGAGTTCGATCAGATCGCGCCAGTGGCGTGCATGACCTTCGTGCGCGCCGTCCATGTCGAAGCGCACCGGCTCGCTGATATTGGGCCGCAACGACTCCACGCGCCACACGCGCAGCGGCAGGAGCGCCGCGAGCGGCCCCGGCGGCAGGTTGGCGGGAATCTGCAAGTCGACGGTTTTCGAGCCCGTACGCGGCCCGATCACCACTTGCGCGCCCGAACTGACGAGGCGCTGCGCGAAGTCGTCGGGGACGATGGGCAGCGGCGGCACGACCACGAGACGGTAACCGTCGAGCGGCGCATGCACCGAAACGATATCCACGTCGAAGCCGAGCGCACGCAGCGCCGAGTAGTACTCCACAGCGAAGCGCGGATAGTGGAAATCCGCGCCCTGCGGATGAATCTCGAAGAGCCACTTCGCCTCGTAGTCGAGCACGAGCGCAACGGGCGTCTTCACGTCGAAGTCGCGCCCGCCCTTTGCCGCCGCGAGCACCGCCTCGATTTCCTCCGCCACGCGTGCCGCCTCCGCACTGCCAAGGTCGGGGCGGTTGTCGGGCGTATTCAGGCCCGCGTGCATCTGCTCCTGCGCGAAAGGCGCCTGGCGCCAGCGGAAATACGACACACAGCCCGCGCCATGCGCGAAGGCTTCCCAGCTCCAGAGGCGCACCATGCCGGGCAGCGGCGCGGGGTTCCAGTGCGCCCAGTTCACCGGGCCGGGCTGCTGCTCCATGACCCAGAACGGCAGCTTCGACATGCCGCGATACACGTCGTGATTGAACGAGGCGAAGTCCGGGTGCCCCGTGCGCAGATAGCGCGCCTTGACTTCGGGCGCGAACCACTGCTGATCGAGCGCGCCGAGCGGATAGCTGTCCCACGTCGCGACGTCGAGATCGGCGGCAACCTTGTAGTGGTCAAACTCCATGAAGAGCTGCATGAAGTTGTGCGCGATGGGCCGTCCCGGCGAATGCGCGCGCAGGATATCCACCTGCATGCGGTTGTAGCGGCGCACCTCATCGGAAGCGAAGCGCTGGTAGTCGAGCCGGTGCGACGGATGCGCCTCGGTCACGGTGCCAACGGGCGCGTCGATTTCGTCGAAGCTGCGGTACTCCATGCTCCAGAACACGGTGCCCCAGGCGGTATTGAGCGCGTCGATACTGCCGTAGCGCGCCTTGAGCCATTCGCGAAAGCGCTGCACCGCCGCGGGCGAATAGCTGACCACCGTTTGATGGCAACCGTACTCGTTATCGGTTTGCCAGTACGCGACGGCCGGATGCTGGCCATAACGCGACGCAACCGCCTCGCAGATGCGCCGCGATGCCTCGTAATACACCGGCGACGAAAAATCGTAATGCCGCCGCGAGCCGAATCCGCGCACGCGGCCATCGGCGCCCACGGGGAGAATCTCGGGATGCCGGTCGATCAGCCACTTGGGCGGCGTAGCCGTGGGCGTGCACATCACCACTTGCAGGCCGGCGGCGCCGAGCGTGTCGATGGCGCGATCGAGCCAGCCCCAGTCGAACTCGCCGGGCGTGGGCTCGATGCGGCTCCACGCAAACTCGGCGATCCGCACCTGCGCGATGCCCAGCGCCTTCATGCGCGCGGCGTCGTCTTTCCACATGGCCTCCGGCCAGTGCTCGGGGTAGTAGCAAACTCCAAGACGCATGCCTGTGTCCTCGTTTGTTGTTTTCATGCGGGTTGATCGGCGGTGGCGAGCGGCGCAACGGCGAAACCGTCTTCCGCAAAAAGATGGCAGGCGTTGGCGCTCGCACGGAACTGCGCGGCGTCGCCGCTAGCTAGCCGTGCGTCGCCGGGCGCCTTGGCGACGAGCACCGCCCCGCCCGGCTGATCGAGGTGCACATAGCTGTGCTCACCCAGTTCCTCGACCAGCGTGATGGCACGCGTAATCATCAAGGCATCCTGAGTATTTCCCAACGTGCGTGGCGCAACCCCTTGCTCCACCAGTTCGAGATGCTCGGGCCGCACGCCGAACGTGACAGGCGCGCCTACGGCAAGACGCGTGCCCTGCACCGGCAGCCGCAACGTCTCGCCGCTTTCGTCGAGCGTAATGCTCACGCCGTTCGCCTCGATGGCCGCCACACGCGCCGGCAGAAAATTCATGCGCGGCGAGCCGATGAAGCCCGCCACGAAGCGGCTCGCAGGCCGGTGATAAAGCTCGAGTGGCGCACCGACCTGGGCGATGCTGCCATATCGTTCGGTATCCTTACCGCTATGCAGCAGGACGATCTTGTCGGCGAGCGTCATCGCCTCGATCTGATCGTGCGTCACGTACACCACGCTGGCCTGCTCGAACTGCCGATGCAGGCGTGCAATCTCGATACGCGTCTGGCCGCGCAACGTTGCGTCGAGATTGGAAAGCGGCTCGTCGAACAGGAACACGCCGGGCTCGCGCACGATCGCGCGGCCAATCGCCACGCGCTGCCGCTGCCCGCCCGAAAGCGCCTTGGGGTGGCGCTCGAGCAGCGCTTCGAGTTGAAGAATGCGCGCGGCTTCACGCACCTTGCGATCGATCTCGGGCTTCGGTGTTTTCGCGAGCTTCAAGCCGAACGCCATGTTCTCGTACACGGTCATGTGCGGGAACAGCGCGTAGCTCTGGAACACCATGGCCACGCCGCGCTGCGCGGCGGGCACATCGTTCACGAGCTTGCCGCCGATCGAAATATCGCCGTCGGTCACGTCTTCCAGGCCCGCGATCATGCGCAGCAGCGTGGACTTGCCGCAGCCCGATGGGCCGAGGAATACACAGAACTCGTTCCTGCCGATCTCCAGATCGACGTTGCGAATCACCGGCGCATTCTCGCCGTATGCCTTCTGAACGCCGCGCAACGAAATGCTCGCCATCGTCCCGTCTCCATGTTCTAATCGGCACGACACGGAGATTAAGCGCTTAATCAGCAAGCCATAAAAAAGCGATCGCGTGTGCGATCTGGCTGCTTTGTCTCCGGTAATCGTTTTGATTGTCGGGCCAATGTTGCAGTGCCCGTCACAATCATGCAAATGTTGAATCGCCTTCCCATATTTTGAGATCGCATGCCGACCCTCAACGAAGTCGCGCGCCGCGCCGGCGTGACGCCCGCCACCGTCTCGAACGTCTTGCGCGAGCGCGGCCGCGTGGGCGAAGCCACGCGCCAGCGTGTGCTCGAAGCAGTCGAGGCGCTCGGCTATCGCCCGCATTTGTCCGCGCGCGCGCTCGCCGAAGGGCGGCCGCCGACCATCGCGCTCATGGTGTCGAGCATCGCGAACCCGTTCTACCCGGAGTTCGCGCTCGCCGTGGAAAATGCGCTGCGGCGCAGCGGGCGCTTTCTCATCATCTGCAATACGGACGGCGACCCGCAAACGGGCCGCGCCTACCTCGAACAGATCGCGGGCACGCTCTCGGCGGGCGTGCTCGTGATGAACGCCAATCTCGACTTCTCCGACCTGCGCGCCACCGTGCGGCGCGGCGCGCCGGTCGTGCTGTGCATGTGGGAGCGCCCGCTCGACCCGCCTGGCCTGCCGTGCGTGGCCGTGGATTTTCGCCGCGCGGGGGAGCTTGCCGCACAGCATTTGCTGACGCTCGGGCATCGGCGCATTGGCGCGATCGTCGGCAGCAAGGTTTCCGGCATCCATGCGGCGCGCTATGACGGCTTCGTCGCGGCCATGCAGGCGGCCGGGCTCGACGGCGCGGGCGCGCCCGTGCGTTATGCGCCGGACACGACGCAAGGCGGCTACGCGGCCACGAGCGAATTGCTGGCGCGGCACCCCGACCTCACCGCAATCTTCGCGACCAACGACCTGCCCGCGCTCGGCGCGATGCAGGCCGCCGCCGATCTCGGCCTTCACGTGCCGCGCGAGCTTTCGGTGGTTGGGATCACCGATATTCAGCTTGCGCGCGAATCGCGGCCTGCGCTCACGACCGTTGCGGTCGCAACGATCGAGGCGGCGGAGCTGGCCGTCGAGTTGCTGACGGAGCTGGTCGAAGCGCCCGATTCGGCTGCGGGCGCGGCTGCACGCGTGTGTGTGGTCTCGTCGCCGCAGCTGGTCGTGCGGGCTTCCACGGCTGCGCCGCGAGCGAAAGCTTGACGAAAGAATCAACACGAGCAAACCGCATCCAACGCAAAGAACCGATAAGCAAATTTAAGGTTCTGTTCCAACCATCCGTTAAACACGATGGCGCTGCACCTGTGCACCGTCACGCAGAAAAACAATCGAAGATGGCTGGAGAAAAACGAACGTGAAGCGAATAACGTTGAATCAGAAAGCCTGGAGCATCGTCGGGCTGCTTTGGCTCTCGCTCGTCGTGATGGTGGTGGCCAACGCCTTCATGACGCGCTCGGGCATGGTGACGGACCGCAAGAACCTGGTGGAACAGGAAACGCAAACCGCACTGGGCGCGGTCTCGTACTACCAGAAAGAAGCGGACGCCGGCCACATGAGCGCCGACGACGCGAAGCGCCTCGCCATCGCCACACTGCGCGGCATGCGCTACGGCGACGACAAGAGCGGCTACTTCGGCATTTACGACAGCAACGCCATGGCGCTGCTCGTGCCGCCGAAGCCTGAGATGGAAGGCAAGAGCCAGGCGAACCTCACTGACCCGCGCGGCACGCATGTGGCGCTCGAGATCGTCAAAAGCTCGTCCGCGGGTGGCGACGGCTACAGCAGCTACTGGTGGCCGAAGCCGGGCAAGAGCGCGCCGGTCGAGAAGATCAGCTATTCCGTCCTCGTGCCGGGCTGGGACTGGCACCTCTTCACCGGCATCTATACCGACGATATCGACGACGCCTTCCGCAGCGCGCTGATCAGCAATCTCCTGCTCGTGACGGTGATCGGCGCAGCCGTGACGCTCGGCCTCATGTGGCTCATCCGCACGATCCGGCAAAGCCTTGGCGGCGAGCCGGAATATGCCTCGCAGATCTGCCAGCGCATTGCCGACGGCGATCTCACGGCGCATGTGAACCTCGCGCCCGGCGACCAGCACAGCCTGCTCCACTCGATGCAGCAGATGCAGCGCCAGCTGGTCGAAACCGTGCACCGCATTCAGACTTCGGCCGAATCGATCACGACGGGCGCCAAGGAAATCGCGGCAGGCAACCTGGACCTTTCCTCGCGTACCGAGGAACAAGCCGCCTCGCTCGAAGAAACGGCCGCCAGCATCGAAGAACTCACGACCACGGTCAAGCACAACACCGACAACGCGCGCCAGGGCAATACGCTCGCCGTGAACGCATCGGAAGTCGCCGCGCGCGGCGGCGAAGTCGTGCGCCGCGTGGTCGAAACGATGAACGAGATTTCGAACAGCTCGCAGCGTGTGGAGCAGATCATCGGCGTGATCGACGGCATTGCCTTCCAGACCAATATCCTCGCGCTCAACGCGGCCGTGGAAGCGGCGCGCGCCGGCGACCAGGGCCGTGGCTTCGCCGTCGTGGCGGGCGAGGTGCGCAGCCTCGCGCAGCGCAGCGCGACAGCCGCCAAGGAGATCAAGGACCTGATCGGGCAGTCGGTCACGCAAGTATCGGAAGGCACCAGGCTCGTTGACGAAGCGGGTAAGACGATCGACGAGGTGGTGATTTCGGCACGCCGCGTGGCTGACCTGATGGGCGAAATCGCAGCGGCTTCCGAGGAGCAGCACACCGGCATCGAGCAGGTGAACCGCGCCGTCGCGCAGATGGACGAAGTGACGCAGCAGAATGCGGCGCTCGTGGAAGAAGCATCGGCCGCGGCGCAGTCGATGGCGGCGCAGTCCAATGGGTTGCGCGAGATCGTGACAGTGTTCCGGGTCGGGGCGCAGGCTGAGCCGGCGCTTGCTTCAACGGTTAGAGCGCCTGCTCAAAGCGCGCGTGCCGTGCGCCCGGCAGCACCGCTCAAGCGCCCTGCCCCTGCCCGTGCGAAGCCTGTGGACACCACGCCGGTGCGCAAGGCCGCGAACGCCGAACCGGCTGCAGCGGCCAGCCCGGTAAGCGCCGCGTCCAACGAAACCGCAGACTGGGAAACGTTCTAAGGGCGCCCTGGAACGGCATCACGCAAGGCTCGCGCCCTCACCCGGCGCGCCTTGCTGGGCCCGCCACGCAGCAAACGTAATCAGCCCGGGCGCAAGGCTCGGGTCGTCGATCCGCGTCCAGCTCGTATAGGTGTCGTCGAGTCCCGGCACCGGCTGCGGCGTCGCGAACTCCACGCGGGACATGCCGGGCCGGTACGCCTCGTTCGGCCAGAAGACCGGCATGATGCGGCGCGCCGCCATTTCCTCACGCAACGCCGCGGGGCCGCCTTCGTCGGCCACGACATCGCATTGCGCCGCCCAGTCGTGACTATCCCACGCGAGAAACACACCGGCGTTGCCCGCAGCGTCGAACGTCAGCACCGCATTCTGCTCGGGCCGCCAGTAGTACTCGACAATCCGCTCGCGCAGCGCGACTTCGTGCAGCACGTCGGCAATACGCCGGTTCGCGTAGATCGCGCCTACGCCATGCACGCCGATATGGCCGCGCCGTGCGCAGAACTTGCGCTTGGCATCGTCGATCGCGCCGCGCAACTTGCGGGTCATGGCCGGATCGGACTTCTTCACGTAGAAGTCGATCAACCCCGCGTTGAACGCCTCCACCGCATGCGATTCGTCGGCCGTGGCCGTGAGCAGGATGCGCGTGCACGCCACGTCCTTCGCGGCGGCGAGAAACTCAACGCCGGTCATCTCCGGCATTTCGTAGTCCACGACGAGCGCGGCGATATCGCCAAAGCGCGCCGCGTCGGCCATCACGTCCTCGCCCAGCGCGTTGCCGCCCCGCTTCTCGAACTCCGACCATGCAGCGCCCGCAGCGGGATTGCGCGCGCTCTGCCGCGCTTCATGCGAGGCGACGAAGGCCAGCGCTTGTGCGGCGCTCGTGAAGTAGCGGTCCGTGCCCGCGCCCGGAAAGAGGCCGCGCAACGCGTAGAGGAAGTCGGGGCTGTCGTCGAGAAAAACGACGGAGACGGGATGAAAGACCGGCTGTCTGACGATGGAACTCATGCTGGATCTCGGTTAAGCACACTGCGCCTCATGCGGTGCGCCCGATACCCGGAGCTGCACCGCGAGGAAAACATGTCGATTATGCGGCGTGTCGCCTGGACACAGCAACCCGAAGCCGCAACGGTGCGTTCAGCGCAGGCATGCGCAAACGTTATCGCAGCCAGCGAGCATGAAGCGGTTTGCGTATGTGGGGAGCACGGTTCTGGATGAAGAGGAACACGAAGAGAATGGTGCATGCCTCCTTATCAGCGGAGGCACGCGCGGCTGCCGCCTGCAGTCCCTATCTGGAGTTACTCTGATGTACGCACGCGAATCCATTCCCGCCGTCCTTTCCCGTGGCACCGCCGGATTCTCCGACGAAATCATGGAAGCTACGCCGACCAAAACGTTTCATCACGTCATCGATATTTACCTGAAGGACTCGAACGCGTTCATGAACACGTATTTCGCCCGCTATTTCGAATGGCAGGGCATTTGCCGCGAACGCTGGTTTCACGAGTGCATTCACAACAATCTGCTCGCCTCGGGCGGTGTGTTCGTCACCAAGCGCGCGCACCAGGAATACGTGCAGGAAACCTTTCCGTTCCAGCGCGTGGATTGCTACCTCAACACCTTCCAGGTGCGTCAGTGCTCCGCGTATCTCGTGTTCCGCTTTTGCGTGGACGGGCGGCCCGTTTCGCTCGGCTATCAGCAGATTCTCTTCGCCGGCACCGACAAGCGCATTCGCCGCTTTCCGCCCGGCATCATAGAGCGCGTGAAGGAATACGAGCTGGTCCTGCCTTCGGGTTCGAACTAAGCGCGCATTGAGCACGTTCAACCCGGCTACATGAACTAGCCCGCGAAATCCTGCCCCGCCGGAAAACGGCGGGGTTTCGCCGGTGCGTCGTGCAGCGCGCGGTCGGCGCTCGTGCCGGGCTCCGGCAGGCGGATCGTGAAGGTCGTGTGGACGTGCGGTTCGGACTCGCACGCAATCGTGCCGCCCAGCGCTTCGGCCACGCGGCGGCAGAACGTGAGGCCCATGCCGGCGCCGCGCCCGTGCGCCTTGGTCGAATAAAACGGATCGAACACGCGCGGCAGGATATCGGCGGGAATACCACAGCCGTTGTCGGTAAAGCGCAGCACGCAAAAGCCCGCTTCGCTCGTCGCGCTGATCTCCACGCGGCCCACGTAATCGCTAATCTTGTCGCTTTGTTCGGCGATTTCCGCGTGAATCGCAAAGAGCGCGTTCTTGAGCAGATTGAACAGCACGAACACGACCAGCGAATCCGAGCCCGAGAAGCTCAGCTGGGCGTCGATAGGCGCCACCTCCACCATATCGCGCTCGCCGGTGCGAAACGGAAAGCGCTCGAGCGCGGCGTTCACGCAGGAGCGCACCGGGTAGGTCTCGAAGCTGCGCCGGTCGAGCCGGTCGAGCGTGAACGAAGCGAGCGACATTTCGACCACCGTGCTCGTGCTGTCCACCTGGCGGCGTATCGACGTGGCAAGCGAGGAAAGGCGCTCCGACTGCCCCGGATAAAGTCCGTCCACGCACAACTGGTGCTGCACGGCCAACTGGTAGCCACGCATGAGTTCGGGCAGCACGTTGCCGATTTCCTCCGCATGCATGCCGATGGCCGCGAGCGGCGTGGCAACCTCGTGCGCCACCGTGGCCGCAATGAGGTACGGGCGCATGAGGCCGTACCGCACGATCGTGACCGCGAGTATGCCAAGGCTGATGGCGATGAACACCGCACCCACGGGATAGAACGCGAACCCGTAATTCACGGCGTAGTCGGTGGCGGCGAGCGCGTACAGGCCGAGGCTCACGAAGCACAGGTCGAGCAGCTTGCGGCGGTCGTGCGCCTGCGTCTGGCGGCGCGCGGCATACAGCAGCCATGCACTGCGGCACGCGAGCAGCACTGTCTGCGCCACATGCACGGGATGCAGCATGCCCGCCTTCGGATACTTGCCGAAGAAGAACGTGCCGTAGCCGTCCACGACGGCATCGCTCAACAGCAACAGCGCCGCGAGCAGCACACTGAGCAGGTAGGACGCGATGAGGAGCGGGCGTTCGCCGCGCCGGGCGCTCACTTCGGTCACGAAGTGATAGAACGTGGTGGGCAGAAAGAGGATGAAGAAGTAACCGGCCTTGACGAGCACGGCGGAGAGATCGGGGTCGGACGTCTGGAACAGAAACGCCCACGTGCCTTGCCAGAAGAACGTGGTCGCGCACATCAAGGCGAACGGCACCGAGAGGCGCGTGAAGCCCTCAGTCAGGAGCACGTAGACGCCGAATCCGAGAAATAATGCGGACACGAACGCTGGCAGGATCGAATACATAGTCTGTCGCGTGGGTTCTTGTTCTTACCAGCCTGGTTGGCGCGGCGCGTTGCCTTCAGCGTCCCCGTGCGCCCAATGTGCGATTTGCGGGCCGCATCTCGCAGCCCATTCGCCGCCCATGCATGGCGCATGAAATGCGCGCCGATCGAATCGATTTTGCCGATTATCGCCGCTAATCCCGTGTTGCGGCGAAATTTTCCGGTCGACGGCAGCGCCGCTATGCGCCGTGAATCCCCGATGGCTCAAAATCGGTCGAATTGGCAGAAAACAACGGTATCCGTCGATTGAGGACAACCCTGGCGCCGCCCAGAATAGAGGTCATCACCCACCCCGACGGAGCACCCCGATGACCCCGACCCTCGCCGATGTCGCGATTCCCGACAGCAAACTCGCCCGCGAAATTACCGAACTCGTGCGCGATACCGAATCGCCGCTGCTTTTCCATCATTCAAGCCGTGTCTATTACTTTGGCGCGCTGGCCGGCCGCCGGCTCGGCCTGAAGTTCGATCGCGAGCTGCTCTACGCGGGCGCCATGTTCCACGACATGGGTCTCACGCACGCGCACAGCAGCGACCACGAACGCTTCGAGGTCGACGGCGCGAACGCCGCGCGCGACTTCCTGCGCGGCCACGGCATCTCGCAGCAGGACATCGACCTCGTGTGGACCGCCATCGCGCTGCATACGACGCCGGGCATTCCCGAGCACATGCATCCGGTAATCGCGCTCGTCACGGCGGGCGTCGAAATGGACGTGCTCGGCATTGCCTACGACCGCTTCAGCGACATCGAGCGTGAGGCCGTGGTCCACGCGCACCCGCGTAGCGAGCACTTCAAGGAAGACATCATTCAGACGTTCTATGACGGCATCAAGCACAAGCCCGCCACCACCTTCGGCAACGTGAAGGCCGACGTGCTCGCCGACAAGGACCCGCACTTCCACGCCGGCAACTTCTGCAGCGTGATCCGTCATTCCGCCTGGCGCGGTTGAGCGCCGCCCTGGGCGCTCCGAGCCCCGTGAGGCGGCGTTCGGCGCGGTTCTCGCGCGCGATGCTATGCTCATCGCGATGCCCGGAACCGCGCCGCCGGGCCACGCCGCACCGCGATGCGCGCGCGTCCATTCGCTGTCCCGGGGGCTTCATGCAGCACACGCCTGGCCGCACGCGGCCGCACGGTTTTTCCAGCATGGTCATGAAACGCCCGCACCTCGTGGTGACGGTGTGCTTTCTCGCCGCCATGGCGCTGGTGAGCGGCGTGGGCCTGCGCCAGCTCTACCAGATGACGCGCAACGACCTGCATAGTCGCCAGCGTGACCTGGAGGTGCGGGCCGTGGGCGTGGACGCGCTGATCTCCGCAGAGCGCCGGCGCCTGCTGTTCCTGCGCGACTACGCGGAACACGTGCTCGCCTCGCCGAGCCAGCAGCGCGCAGGTCTCCTCGATCCGGCGGTGCAGGCCGCGCTGCGCAACAGCGACAAGCTCGCATGGCAAGTCCCCGGCGCGATGGACGGACCGCTCGTTTTCGGCACCAACGCACAAGGACTCGCGGGAATCGAGGGCTTTCACCGCGACACGGCCACGCTGCCCGCCGACATCGTGCTCGCGCGCTCGATCAGCCCGCTGCTCGCGATCAGCCAGCACGCCGACGCGGTGCAAAGCACGGTCGCGTACATCTCGGCCAACGGCCTGTATGTGCTCTCGCCCGAGCGCCCGGACGCGCCCGCGCCCGATTTGTTGCGGCGCTTCAGCACGATGCCCTACTACCGCCTGCATCTGTCGGGCCGGAATCCGCGAAACGGCATCGTCTGGACTCCGATCTATACGGAAACAAAACGAAGCGAGGCGATTTCCACGCTGAGTGCGCCCGTCTACGCGAATGGACGCTTTCGCGGCGCCGTGGTGATGGACGTCACGCCCTCGCGCCTGCTCGCGCTCCAGCTTGCCTCCTCCAACCTGACCGAGGACGAGGAGCCTGCCGAGTTCGGGCTCCTGAACGATAACGGTGACCTCGTCTATTTCGTCGATGGCAAGATCACGGCGCAACGTCCCGCGAGCTTCGATCCGAATCTGCTCGACATGGCGCGCGCGCAGGCCGCGGCGTGGCTGCAACGCGGCCAGGGCTACGCTCAGCGAGGCGGGCGCTACCTGCTCTTCCAGCACGTGGGGGACACACACTGGATCCTGCTCGCGAGCACGGACGACTCGGAACTCACGCTCGCGGCGGCGCACCGCGTGTTCAGCAGCCCGCTGATCGTCGCGTGGCTGGCGATCGCCGTGCTGCTCGTCGGCACGCTGTTCATCGTCAAGAACATATTCGGCCAGTACGTCGAGGCAAGTTCGCGGCTCGAAACGCTCGCGCGCAGCGATCCGCTCAGCGGACTCGCGAACCGGCGGCGCTTCCAGGAGGTCTTCGACGAGACGCTGGAGCGCGCCGCCCGCGAAGGCGGCAGCGACGCGGCCGCGCCTGCCGTGGCCATGCTGATGCTCGATATCGACTACTTCAAGCGCGTGAACGACCGCTTCGGCCATGCGGCGGGCGACCGCGTGCTCGTGATATTCGCAGACATCCTGCGCAAGAACCTGCGCAGCGCGGAAATGCCCGCGCGCGTGGGCGGCGAGGAGTTCGCGGCGCTGCTGCCCGGCGCCGATCTCGTCACGGCGGCGGCCGTAGCCGAACGCATCCGCCGCGCGGTCGAAGCGCACGCGGCCAGCGCGCCGGGCGACGCCGCAAATCAGGACGCCGATGCGATCGCATTCACCGTTTCGATCGGCGTGGCGGCCAGTCCCGCCGATTGCCCCGCCCACTACGAAGCGCTCATGTCGGTGGCCGACCGGCGGCTTTACGCCGCGAAGGAAGGCGGGCGCAATCGCGTCGTTGCAGAGGATTCCCGATCGATCGATCCGGCGCGAGCCTGACGATTGCGCAGGCCACGTTCATGCGCCATGCATGAGCGGGAGAGCCGGCCGCCCTGCGAGTGGGCTCCCGCACCGCACAGCAGCGCGTCGCCGCCATCGGAAAGACGCTACCATCGGCAACGGCGAACGTCGAAGGCCGCGCGTCGCCCTCGTTCGCGACGCCGGAGCCCGACCGTCCATCATGAGCAGCCGACTCACCGCCCTGACGACGTTTTGTGTCGTGGCGTTCGCCGTCCTGGCAACGCTCATGGCCGCGGTGTACGCGTCGGACGCCGTCGACGAACGCCAGAAGCGCGACCAGGTCGATGTCTTTTCGAGCCGCGCGCTGCTGCGCGCCGAACTCGTGACGGCCGAAGCGGAGTCCGCGCTGCACCAGCTCATGCCATACGGCGACGATCCCTGCACGAGCGACCACCTGCAGCGGCTGCGTCATGTCGAAGAGCAGTTTCGATACATTCGCGAAGTCGTCTGGACCGATGGCGCGCGGCTGCGCTGCAGCTCGCAACGCGGCGACGTCGATACCGCATTGCCGCCACCCGAATGGACCTACGCCGACGGCTTCACCGCCTGGCATAGCGAAGTCGGCAAGCGCGGGAACGAGCGGCGCATGCTCAACTTGCGTCTCGGCAATCACGTCGTGGTGATCGATCCGCGCTTTTACCTCGACATCGTGCCGCTCGACGACGCCATCCAGCTGGCCGTGCTCGAAACGCAGGACGGCGGCATCATTACAAGCTGGGCACACGTCGACGATGCGATTGTTCGCGCAGCACTCAAGCGCACCAGCAACAGCCAGTATTTCGAGGGCCGCTATTACGTCGTGGAGCGCTCGAGCCGCTTTCCCATTGCCGTGGTCGCGTACGAGCCCGAGAACCGCATGCGCCGCGACCTGCCCGCGCAACTCCAGACGCTGTTGCCGCCGGCGCTCGTCCTGAGTGTATTCGGCACGTGGCTCGTCATGCGCTGGCGCCGCAAGCTGCGCACGCCGCGCAACGCGATACTGGAGGGCATCCGGCGGCGCCAGTTCGTCGCGTGGCTGCAGCCGCTCGTCTCGCTGGAAAGCGGGCGCTGCGTCGGCGCCGAAGCGCTCGTGCGCTGGAAGCTCGAAGACGGCTCCGTCGTCGCGCCGGACACGTTCATTCCCATGGCGGAATCGCTCGGTCTCGTCGAGCCCATTACCGACCAGGTCGTGCGCTCCGTGTTCGAGAGCGTGGGCGCCGTGCTGGCCCGGCGCCGCGATCTGCACGTCTCGCTGAACCTCGCCGGCAAGGATCTCGCCGGCACGCGCGTGCTCGAAACCCTCAAGCCCGTTCTCGGAAAATATGCGGTGCGCCCCGAGCAGATCTGGTTCGAAGCGATCGAGCGCACGCTCATCGACACTGCCGGCTCCGCGCCCGTTATCGAGGCGTTTCGCGCGGCGGGCCACCGAATCTTCATCGACGACTTCGGCACGGGATATTCGAGTCTCTCGTATCTGCAGGAACTGCCGGTGGATGGCATCAAGATCGACCGCTCGTTCATCCGCTCGTTCGCGAGCGGCGAGGAAATGAACAAGATCGTGCCGCACGTGATCGACATGGCCCGCAGCCTCGACCTGCTGATGGTCGCCGAGGGTGTGGAAACCGAAGCGCAAGCGCAATACTTGCGCGAGCACGGTGTGCAGTACGCGCAGGGCTGGCTCTATGCGAAGGCCATGCCCGCCGACGAATTCCTGCGCTATCTGGAACGCGAAGCGGCGCGCACGCACAAGGCGTGAGGGTGGCACGCGCTCAGACGAGCGGCCCCGGTGACGTGCAGTGCCGCAACGCGCCGGGCAGGTGTGCAGACTCCACGCTGCAACGCGCCGCAGCGGCTTTGCTGAGCACGGCGCTGTCGTAGCCACGGCCGGCAAAGCGCACGACATCGACGAGATTAAAGCCTTGCGCGCGATAGAACGCGATGAGGTGGGCGGCGGGAAACGGCGTGTCGAGCGCGAGCTGCGTGTAGCCGCGCGCAGCTGCCCAACGCCCCGCGAAATCGAGCAGCGCACGGCCAATGCCGCGGCTCTGCCATTTTGGCTCGATACCGAACTGATGCACCGAAGCCACGCTGCGCTGGCGATAATGTTCGCACTGCGAATGGCTATCGTGACCTTCCAGCGTGAGCGTGCCGATGATCCTGCCATTGCAGAGCGCAACGAAGCAGTCTCCAGCCAGCGCGCGTTCACGCGTGAGGCTCGCCGCCTGGTCGGCGCAGGAGCAATGCAATCCTAGCGATGCGAGCCGCGAGAACGCGCGATGCAGCAAACGCGTCAGCGCTTCCCACGAGTCGTGGCGCGGATCGAAGCGCCTCAGCACGAGCCGGCCAAGGCCGGGCAGCACGGAGGTGACCGGCTCATCCGGGCGCTGGGTTGCACGCGAGATCGACATGGCGTCTCCTGTCGTTTCGATGCAGCCAGTCTAGGGATTGCCCGGATGGGTCACAAGAAAAAATGTCGTAAAAAACTGGGGCAATGCGCGTGAATGCCGTGGTGTGTGAGCGCTAGCCTTGTGCCGCCATACGCTCCACAACGGCGAGCACGATGCGCTTCGCCGAATCGATATGCGCCACGGTCAAGGCGCGCGCGCTGCGCGCGTTGCGGGCGAGGCACGCTTCGAGAATCGCCTCGTGTTCGCGCTGAAAGGAGGGGGTATCGGCAAGCAGCGTATTCTGCAGCCGCTCGTAGCGTTCCACTTGTGCACGCAGTTCGCGAATAGCCGCCAGTTGGCGAGCGTTGCCGCATGCGCCGTAAAGCAGCTCGTGAAACTCGCGGTTGAGTTCGCCCTGCTTTTGCGTGGTGGCCGCCTCGGCCAGCAGCCGGTGCACGAGTTCCGCGCGTGCGAGCGTTTCGTCGTCGATGCGCTTGACGCTGTGAAAGATCGCGTCGCCTTCGAGCAGCACGCGCAAGCCGTAGATCTCCTCCACGTCGTGCGCCGTGAGCATGCGCACGACCGCGCCGCGATTGCGGAAAATCTCGACGAGCCCCTCGCGCGCGAGCCGCTGGATGGCTTCGCGCAGCGGAATGCGGCTCACCTCGAATCGCTCCGCGAGGTCGCGCTCAACGAGGCGCTCGCCACCGCCCAGCTCGCCGCTGACGATCAGATCGCGCAACCCGGACGCAACCGCGTCCGCTGTAGAGTCGAATCGTGTTTCCATGTGTGTCTGGCCGGTTCCTGCCTGGTTTTCATTTGGGCGAATTGGGCATAATGGTATACCAAAATGCCGAATACGGTCATAATGACGTACCCCTTTTCGATGCAACACGGAGAGTCAGCATGGCGCATGGCGAACACACCTACCGCGTTTCGGTGCAATGGACAGGCAATCGCGGCACGGGCACCTCGGGCTATCGCGACTACGACCGCGATCACGTGATCCGCGCGAGCGGCAAGCCCGACATTCCGGGCTCGTCGGATCCGGCCTTTCGCGGCGACGCCGCGCGCTGGAATCCCGAGGACCTGCTCGTGGCTTCCGCTTCGGCGTGCCATAAGCTCTGGTATCTGCATCTGTGCGCGGAGGCGGGCATCGCGGTGCTCGCCTATGAAGACGACGCCGAAGGCACGATGGCCGATACGCCGCAGCACGGCGCGTTCACGAATATCGTGTTGCGCCCGCGCGTGACGATCCGCGCGAGCGACAACCGCAGCCTCGCCGAACGGTTGCATCATGCGGCGCACGAGCAGTGCTATATCGCCAATTCAGTGAACTTCCCCATTCTCTGCGAGCCCGCCATCGAACTGGCCGCGTAGGCGCTCGCATTCTTCTGAGGCGGCTCGGGCAGCCGCGCCGCCTCCCTGACGCGCCGTCCCAAAAGGGCTCGATCGAGAACGATCACTCAAACGATCGATAACGTTTCAGTACGCGATTCTCTCCCGAAACAACCCTATATAAATCGTATGCGATTTAATCTTGTGCGCTTGACAAAGCGAAATCCCTCGTCCATTATGCATCGCATGCGATTCGATCTTATGCGACGCATAGCACCAAACCCCTGATTTCATTAAGGAACGCATCATGGCAACGATCGACAAAGTCCTGTTCTCGGGCAACACCCACACCACCGTCAACCACGACCCTGCGGCGCAACGCGGCGAATTCGGCGTGGTCGACCTCGAGCTCACGTCTTCAAGCGGCGAGACGCTCGACATCGTCGGCACCGAACCGCACCCACGCGCCGAACAGCTGTTCGCAGGCGCATGGTCTGCCTGCTATATCTCGGCGCTCGGCATCGCGGCTTCGCTGAAGAAAGTCACGTTGCCGCCCAACGCCGCGGTGGACATCCAGGTCGATATCGGCCAGACCGGCGCCGCCTGGTTCCTCGGCGCGCACTTCACGGTCACGCTGCCGGGCGTCGAGCAGAACGTGGCGGAGGCCATCGCGCGCAGCGCCCATCAAATCTGCCCGTACTCGAAGGCCGTGCACGGCAACATCGACGTGAGCCTGAAGGTCGTGACCGCGTGAGCGGCAAACGCAATGACTCCGTTCACCGAAATCCACTGAACTTCATTTAGCGAGACATCATCATGAAAACCCGACTCATCGCCACGCTCCTCATCGCCCTCTCGGCTAGCGCAGCCGCCCCCGCATTCGCCAGCGGCTATGGCCCGGCCCCGGCCTATCGTCCCGAAGTCGGCGCTCCGGCTTCGCAACGCGGCCAAAGCGTGCAAACGCTCGCCGCGGAGCGCACCGAAGGCGGCAGCGCAGCCACCGCGTTCGGCGGCATGGCCGATGTCGGCACGGACGCGGGCAGCCGCGTCTCAATGGAGCGAAACAGCCTCTTCGCCCACCATTGATCGCGCCACCGCGTGGTGGCTGTTTCGCCGGGCATCGCAGTGGCGGTGTACGGCGAAACCGGTGTCGGCCTACGATATAATCGCAAGCGATTTATTCAAGTTTGCGAGCCATTGAGGCCTTCGTCTGAAGAGGATGACCATGAAATCGACGGATCACCCGGCGCCGGGCGCCAAGCCCGCGCCGCTCGCAGACTATCTTTGCTTCGCCGTGTACTCGACCAATCTGGCCTTCGGCAAGGCGTACAAGCCGATCCTGGACGAACTCGGGCTGACCTATCCGCAGTACATCGCGATCATCGCGCTCTGGGAGCAGGACAACCAGACGGTGAGCGGCCTGGGCGAGAAACTCTTTCTCGAATCCAACACCCTCACGCCGATGCTCAAAAAGCTCGAAGCGATGGGGTATGTGGAACGGCGGCGCGATCCGGAGGATGAGCGCCAGGTGCGTGTGAGCCTGACCGCCAGCGGCCGCAAGCTGCGCGAAAAGAGCCTGAAGATCGCGGATCTCACCGAAGCCACCGGACTGGGTCCCGACGACTTCATGAAACTACAGAAGGCGATCGTGAACCTGCGCGCCAATCTGATTCGTTCGCTCGACACCGAATAGCCGTTCCACCGGCACGCGCGGTTTTTGCAGGCCGGCTTCTGGCGTAAATCGTTAGGAATACGACGCATACCTTGTTTGCCGAGGTGCATGCGCACGCCTGATGTTTCCTGCTCACCACGGTACAACATCTTTGTCAGGAATTAGCATGTCAAACGATCTTCATCCCGCACCTCTTTCGCGCCGGCGCTTCATCGGCGCCGCTGCCACGCTGGCAGCAGGTGTCGCAATGAGCCGGCTCGCCTTCGCAGAATCGAAGCCCTCTGCAAGCGGCATCACGCAGATTGCAGCCGGCGATCCGTCTTCCATTCGTCCGCTTCGCGTGCACGTGCCGGAAGCGGCGCTGACCGATCTGCGCCGCCGTATCGTTGCGACACAATGGCCGGAGCGCGAAACAGTGGACGACGCCTCGCAAGGCGTGCAGCTCGCAACCATGCAAAGGCTCGCCAATTACTGGGCCACCGACTACACCTGGCGCAAGGTGGAAGCGAGGCTCAACTCACTGCCGCAATACGTCACGGAAATCGACGGGCTCGACATTCACTTCATCCATGTGCGCTCGAAGCACGAGAACGCGCTGCCGATCATCGTCACACACGGCTGGCCCGGCTCGATCATCGAGCAGTTGAAGATCGTCGAGCCGTTCACCAATCCGACCGCTCATGGCGGAAGTCCGTCCGACGCGTTCCATGTCGTCATTCCTTCGCTTCCCGGCTACGGCTTTTCGGGCAAGCCGACGAAGACCGGCTGGGACCCCCAGCGTATCGCTCGCGCCTGGGCCGTGCTGATGAACCGGCTCGGCTACACGCGCTACGCAGCGCAAGGGGGCGACTGGGGCAACGCTGTAACGGAACAACTGGCGCTGCTCAAGCCTGCGGGACTCGTGGGCATTCACACCAACATGCCCGCAACCGTGCCCGACGCTATCGCCAGATCGCTCAAGGACGGCACGCCGCCTCCCACCGGACTTTCGCCGGAGGAACAGCACGCATACGACCAGCTCGACTACTTTTATAAGCACGGTCTGGGCTATGCGCTCGAAATGGCGAACCGCCCGCAAACGCTCTATGGCATCCAGGATTCGCCAGTGGGCCTCGCTGCGTGGATGCTCGACCACGACGCGAGCGGTCAGGCGCTGATCGCTCGCGTATTCGCAGGCCAGCCCGAAGGCCTGACGAAAGATGACGTGCTCGACAACGTCACGCTCTACTGGCTGACGAAGACGGCGGTCTCCTCCGCGCGCCTGTACTGGGAAAACAAGCTCAACTTTTTCGAGCCCAAGCACGTGGAGCTGCCCGTTGGTGTGAGCGTATTCCCGGACGAAATCTACGCCGCGCCCAGGAGCTGGACGGAACGCGCCTACCCCAAGCTCATCCACTACAACCGACTCCCTAAGGGCGGCCATTTTGCGGCATGGGAACAGCCTGCTGCGTTCACGGAAGAAGTTCGCGCGACGTTCAGGACGCTGCGCCAGCCGGCCTGACGCAACAGGGCATGCGTGAGCTTTCGAGAGTCCGGCGACTTTATCAAGGACTCCGAATGCTCACGCCACCCCGCTGGCTGAAAGAACCCCGATCACCGCGCGTTGGAGCGCCTGCCACGGACGCCTCCCTTCCCAAATACTGCTCAGCGAGTCGCCACCAGCGCCGCTCAAAGGGAAAAACGGCGCATATTCCGGCGCTTTTCCACGAATCGAAGTTCTCGCGCTTCGCGGACAATACCCGTCATAGCTGGATTTGCGGCTATCTCAACCGTGCGCCCGCAGGCGCAAACCAAACTTCGATGTCAAAAAAAGAAAGGTGATTGTCTTGTTTGCCCGCATTTTCCTGCTATGGATTGCGTCGTTGATGCTGTTGCAAGCCGGTTTTCGATATCTCGATGCCGATTCGCCCTTGAATTTCGGCGAAGCGGCGTTCGATCCGGCCGCCGCGACGCACGCCTCACAGCAGCAGGAAGCCGAACTGCAACTGGAACTGGCCGCGCAAGGCGCGAGCGTGCGTGGGATCGCCCCGTTGGTGTCGATCAAACCGACCATTGTCGACCTAGGCGGCGAGGCGGCGCCTCATTTGCGCGATGCCATTTGGGCGCCGCATGCAGGGGCGTCGCCGAACGGCTCGTATCTGCGCGAAGCCTGCTCGTCCGGCGTCACGCGCCTGAAAACAGTCGCCCGCTGGTTCGAAGCGCGATTCGTGGCGCTCATGGCGGCGCTCTGCGTGGTTCTGCTCGCGCTGCGCGCCTGGTGGCTACGGACGGTACGCCATGATCTGCTCGTCATGATTGCGACGCTGCGCATCGCGACGAGCGGCGCCGGGCCGGCCCCCACGCTCGTGGACTGCCCGCGCGAAATGCACGGCCTCGCCCGCGCGATCGGCGATCTGTTGTGCCGCCGCAGCGGCACGGTCGAAGACCAGTCGGCCACGTTCGCCGCCTTCCTGCGGCAGATCGAATCGCGCGTTGCGCGGCTGCGCGCTTATGCCATGACCGTCACGCGCTGGAATCTGCGCGTGGCCCTCGTCGAGGACATCGACCTCTTTCAGGATCTCGCGCGCCAGTTCGTCGACACCGCCGGCCAGGGCGGCGCGAATCATGCGCCGGTGAACGTAGACGCGTATCTGCGGGACCGGTTCGTCTACGGCGCGAACGCGGACGCGAGCATCGTGCTTCGCCTCGATGCCGGCGAGGCGTTCTCGCTGCCGCGCTCCGCGCTCGTGCGGCTCGTTGACAATCTCGTCGGCAACGCACAGGCGCACGGCGAGCCGCCCATCGAAATCTGCACGGCGCGCGGGCCGCGCTCGTGGACCTTGAGCGTGCGGGATCACGGCGAAGGCGCCGGTGCGAACCTGCCCGAGGGCGGCACGCAGGCGCCGCCGATGCTCGCCTCGCGCGCGGCAAGCCTCGGGCTCGATTCGCACTGGGGCATGGGCCTGTCGATCGTCCGGCGCCTTGCGCGCCTGTGCAACGCGAAGCTCAAGATCGGCAATCACCCCGAGGGCGGCCTCTGGGTGCGCGTGATCGTGCCGATGCACAAAACCCGTCAAGCCTGACGGGCATCCCCTCGCCTCAAGCCCCGAGCAGCACGCCGCTGCGTATCGGCCGCGTGCCCGTTACACGGCCGAGCGGCGCGCCGGCCGTGACAAAACGAATCGCCCTTCGCATATAGAACACGCCTTCCGCGGTGCTCTTCACCGTCTGCGTCTCGCCTGTCATCGGGTCGACGATATCGAAGAGCGGGTCGTTCTCGCGGATCCAGTCGCCGATCTTCGCGCGGTGCACGAGAATGCCGCTGCGCGGCGCATAGAATTGCGCGCTGCCGGCTAGCGGCGTGGCCGGCATCAGCAGTTCCGGCAGCGGCTTCACGCCGCCGCCGACGAGCGCGCCGCGCCAGCGCAGGTAGTCGATCAGCGCATCGGCGTCCTGCTGCGCGCATTCCCACGACACATCGCGCTGGCCGCGGCACTCGACCGTCACCGCAGTGGGGCCGGTGGGCACGGGCTGCGTGGCCGGCATCTGTTGACGCAGTTGCCACCACAGCAGGCTATGCGCCTCGTCGAATGCCTGCGCGCCGGAGTCGGTCGCCAGTAGCTGCGCGCGCGAGCCGAGGTAGCGGGCGAGCGGCTCGACATCAGGCCAGCCGGCCTCGCTCGTGTACACGTGCATGACCGCTTCGAGCGAGCAATGCAGGTCGATGATGAGATCGGCATCGTGCGAAAGCCTCAATAGCGCCAACTGGAGCGAATCGAATTCCGTGAGCGGCGCCTGCGCGTCCAGCGCTTCGCGCATCAGTTGCCGGATCAGATCGCGGTTGCGATCGACGTCCGCCCCGAGCGTCTCCTTCGCGCGTGCGAGCAGCTTGGGAAACGCGTGGAAATGGCGGTTGAAGTTCTTGCCGCTCGCAAGATCGAACCGGCCGATGAACTGGCCGAGCACATGCTGATTCAAACCCACGGGATTGGCGAGCGGCACGAGCACCACTTGCGCGGCGAGCGCGCCTTGCGCCTCGAGTTCCGCCAGCTGCGCGCGCAACAACACCGCCGCCAGCATGGCGGGCGTTTCGTCGGCGTGAAGCGATGCCTGGATATAGATCTTCTGGTGCGCGTCGGCGGGGCCGAAATGGAAGCTGGTCAGTTCGCGGTGCGTGCCCGGCGTGGCGCTCAAAAGCGGAGTCGATTGCTGGTTCATGGATTGAATGCGGTTTCAAATAAGTGAGCGGCGAAGTGTGCGGCGGCTCAGTTGCCGTACGGATCGAAGTCGAAATAGCGGCGCGCGATCTGCGCGTACGTGCCGTCCTTCAGCATGCCCGCAATCGCGTCGTTCATCTGAGCGGCAAGCGCCGTTTCGTCCTTGCGCATGCCGATGCCCGTGCCGCGGTCGCCCATCGCAATCGGGCCGCCGGCAAACGCGAAGCCGTTGCCCTGCGGCGTGCGCAGGAAGCCGTAGTCGGCTTCGACATAGCCCAGCAACGCGGCGTCGAGCCGTCCGTTGACGAGGTCGGCGAATACTTCCTCCTGGCTCTTGTAGGTGACCACATGCACGCCCGCCGGCGCCCAGTTTGCGAGCGCATACGTCTCGAACTGCGTGCCCGACTGCACGCCGACCGACTTGCCGGCCAGCGACTGCGCGGTAGCGCCGAAGGGAGCGCCCTTGCGCGCGACGAGCCGCGACTTGAACTGGAACAGCTTCGACGTGAAGAGAATTTGCTGCTCGCGCTTCGCGGTGATCGCCATCGACGACATGATCGCGTCGATCTTGCGCGCCTGCAGCGCCGGGATCATGCCCGAGAACTCCAGTTCGACCCACTGGCAATGCGCGTGAATGCGGCGGCAAATCTCGTTGCCGAGATCGACGTCGAATCCTTTGAGCGAGCCGTCGGGCGCCTTGGCGTCCATGGGCGGATAGGTCGGATCAATGCCGAGGCGCACGGTGTCGCCCTCGCGCGCGAAGGCACCGCTGCTCAGGGCCAGTGCAAGGGAAAGCAAGATCGACGGGATTTTTTTCATGATGAACGCGTGATGAACGGCGGCGGAAAGTAGGGAGTCTCTTGCCCGCCCGATGGTAGGACGCCGCAGCGTTCGGGAAAAGCCCGGATTCATCTATCATGATCACATCTACCGATCACCGAAAATCGTCGCCCATGAGTCTCACGCTTTCCCAGTTGCGGGTTTTCGTCGCCGTCGCCCAGCGCGGCAGTGTGCGGGCGGCCTCGCGCGCGCTCGGCGTGGCGCAAAGCGGCGTGACGCAGCAACTGCAGAATCTCGAAGCCGAACTGGGCGGCGCCCTGCTCACGCGCACGAATCGCGGCGTGACGCTCACGGTGCTCGGGCAGCGCCTGCTGGTGCGCGCGGCGTCGATTCTCGGCGAGTGCGAGCGCGCAAGCGAAGAGGCACAGCAGTTGCGTGGCGACTATGCGGGCGAAGTGGCGTTCGGCCTCACGACCGACCCGCTCATGGACGCGCTCGTGCCCGTGCTCGGCCAGTACAGCACGCGGTTTCCGCGCGTGGCGCTGCGCCTGCGCACCGGCACCTCGCGCATGATGATTTCGTGGATACGCGAAGGCACGCTCGATTTCGCGCTCGCGCTCGTTTCGGACCAGACCGATACGACCGATCTTTCGGTGACGGAGCTTTACCCATCGGATCCGGTGGTCGTTTGCCGCCGCGACCATCCGAAGGCGGGGGCGCGCTCGCTGCGCGCGCTCACGCACTGCGACTGGCTCGCAACGCGTTCGCCCAATATCGCGGACGCCTTCGCTTCGAGCCGGCTCACGACGTTCTTCACCGACCACGGCTTGCCGCCGCCGCGCATCGTCGCGACGGTGGAAGGGCTTTTCGAAACGTTGCATTGGGTCAGCGAGACGGATTGCCTCGCGCTGGAGTCGTCGGTGGTCGCGCGGCGCGGGCCGTTTGCCGAGCGGCTTGCGCGCATCAAGATCGCCGAGCGGCCGGCGGCGCAGCAGGTTTGTCTGCTGCAGCGCGCGGCCGTGCCGCTCACGCCTGCCGCGCAGGAACTCGCGACGATGCTGGCTTCGTATGCACGGGCCGGCCGCGCGCCGCGTTGAGGCGGCCGCTACGCGCCTTGTCCGTGGATATACGCATTCAGCCCAGACGCAAGCGCTGCAAAGGTCACGGCGCAGCGCGCGCTCGTGCGTAAGTCCTCATGCATGGCCACCCACGTATCGAGCGTCAGCGAGAACTCCTTGCGCAGAACGCGGACCAGTTTCGGGTCTTTTGCTGCCAACGGCGACTGGCACCCGCCGATACCGAATCCCGCGCGTATCGCGGCCAACTGGGCAAGATCGCTGTCGGCCCGAAATGCAAAGCTGTTGCGGTTGTAGGCCGGAAACCTGGACTGGAGCGAGCGAATGAACGCGTTTTCCTGATCGAAGCCGATGATCGTATGGCGCGCCAACTCCTTCATCGACTTGGGCACGCCATGAAGCGCCAGATAGCGTTCGTGGGCGTGCAAGCCGACTTCGATCGCGCCAATCCGTTTGGCGACCAGCGCCTCCTGCACGGGCCGGAACATGCGTATCGCGATGTCCGCTTCACGACGGAGCAAGTCGTCAGCCTTGTTCGATAGCACCAGTTCGATCGACAGTTCCGGATAGTCGTGGCGCAGGGCTGCCAGTATCGGCGGCAGAACCTCAACGCCGATGACTTCGCTCGCCGTCAGCCGCACCGTACCGCGCACGCCCGACCCATGACTGCTTGCCGCGCGGCGCAATGCGGCCGTGGTCATTGCGATGCCGACAGCGTACGGCCTCAGTTCATTGGCCGCCGCGGTTGGCGAAAAACCATCGGACGAACGGGTAAACAGCGTGAGTCCCAGCGCCGCTTCCAGACTGTCGACGTGCCGCCCGACAGTCGGCTGCGTGATGCCCAGCGCGCGGGCGGCGGCCGACAACGAGCCGCTCTCCAGGACCTGGAGAAAACTCCTGTACCACTCCCAGCTCGGTTCCTTTTCGGCCATATCCGGTTCCCTATTCAGATCGCAGGCTATACGTAAATGTATAGTCTATCCCCTACTTTCGGCAATTTTCTATTGACGGCAAGCGGCACAGAATGCCCTTCATGACAGCTCACCCGCAAGGAGAACCGGCATGAACGCCAGCCCCATCAATCGACAGAACCGCGCGCTCGTGCTTGGCGCAAACGGCGGAATCGGCAGCGAGGTCGCGCGCCAGTTGCTCGACGCCGGCTGGCGAGTCCGCGCGCTGCGGCGCGGCGGCGCGCCGGCCACGGCTGCCGTTGCGGCAAGCGCGATCGAATGGCTGGACGGCGATGTGCTCTCGCGCGAAGCAGTGGTACGCGCGGCGCAGGGTTGTTCGGTGATCGTGCACGCCGTGAACCCGCCGGGCTACCGGCGCTGGGCGCAGGTCGTGCTGCCTATGATCGACAACACGCTCGCCGCCGCGGCCGCCTCGGGCGCGAGCGTCGTGCTGCCGGGCACGGTCTACAACTACGGGCCCGACACCTTCCCGTTGCTGCGCGAGGACTCGCCGCAGCAACCGCTCACGCGCAAGGGCGCGATTCGCGTGGAACTGGAGCAGCGCATGCGGGCCGCGAGCGAGCATGGCGTGCGCTCGATCGTCGTGCGTGCGGGGGACTTTTTCGGGCCGCGCGTGGGCAATAGCTGGTTTGCGCAAGGGCTCGTGAAGCGCGGCGCGCCGGTGCAGGTCGTGCGCCAGCCGGGTACGCGCGGCGTGGGCCACGCGTGGTCGTACGTGCCCGACGTCGCGCGCACGATGCTCGAACTGATCGAGAAGCGCGACACGCTGCCCGCGTTCGCGACGTTCCACATGGCCGGCCATTGGGACGCCGACGGCTCGCAGATCGTCGAAGCGATTTGCCGCGTCGCCCGCAATCACGGGCTGAAGCCGCAAAGCAAGCCCTTCGCCTGGGCCTTCGTGCGCGCCATCTCGCCCTTCGTGACGACGCTGCGCGAACTGATGGAGATGCGCTATTTGTGGCGCGAGCCGTTGCAGCTCGACAACGCCCGGCTCGTGAGGGAACTCGGGCGCGAGCCTCATACGCCGCTCGACGAAGCCGTCGAGGCCACGCTTCTGGGCCTGGACTGCCTCGGCGTCGATGAGCGTGCGCCAAAAGCGGCCTGATGGTTGCGTTTTTACACGCCAGCCAATTTGTTACGGATTCCAAATCATATCTAAAGGCACCGTCAAGGCGTGACCGGCCCCGACCCCGGCGGCAAATACGCGAGTGGATCCACGGGGCGGCCATCCTCACGCATTTCGAACTGCAACACCGCCTGACCGTCGCGGCCCGTCCCCATCTCGGCGATGGTCGTGCCGCGCGGCACGCTCGCGCCTTCGGCCACCATGAGCCGGCGGTTGTTGCCATACGCGGTGACGAAGTGGTCGTCGTGCTTCACGATGACCATGAGGCCGTATTGCTTGATTTTGTCGCCGGCGTAGACGATCCGGCCGCCATCCACTACCTTGACCGGCGTGCCGGGACGCCCGGCAATCTCGATGCCGCGCGAACCTTGCGCACCGAACTCGCGCACCACGGTGCCTGCAACTGGCCAGACGAAGCGGTGCGCGGCGCCCTCAGGCTGCGCGGCCGCATACGGCGGCGCAGGCGAAACGCTCGCAATGCCCGACGGCGGCCCCACGCGCAGCATCTGCCCTGCACGCACGGTGGAAGCCGCCTCCATGGCGTTCCATTGCGCAATCTCGCCAGGCCGCCGCCCGAACGAAGTCGCAATCGAGTCGAGCGAATCGCCGGGCTGCACGCAGTAGTAACCGGCGGCGGCGCTCACACATGCCCCGGCTTCGTAACTGGGCATGCTGAACGGCCGCTGGGCGACACAGCCCGAAAGCAGCCCCAGCGCGACGAGTGCGCCCGCCGCGCTCGTGCGCCATCGCCATGAGCGAAGACGGGTTGGCATGCATCGTTGTTTCATGGCGAATCTCCGCGAATGGCTGAATAGGTCACAGGCGCCAGCCCGCCGGCTGGCCTCCGCTTAACGCGACCCATGTTTTCGCGTTGACCGCCGCATATGACGCATGACAAGCCTTTGCGTGCACACGATCAAACGTTGCGCAAAACCCTAAACAATCAGGAAAACGAAGGTAAGGAAACGCCGACAAAGCCCCGTCGAAGTTTTAATTTTCGATGCAAGGACGGGAACCCACGTCTGCCGCAACGCAGGTTCCGCGCGAGAGAGGTCAATGCGAATGGCTCGGCACGTCCGAGCCGCGGCAGCCCACCAGGAAGTCGAAATCGCAGCCCTCGTCGGCCTGCAGCACGTGCTCGACGTAGAGCTTGCGATAACCGCTGCGATCGGCGGGGATGGGCTGCTGATTCGCGGCCCATTCGTCGAGCCGCGCCGCGATCGTCTCGTCGTCGATATCCACGCGCAGCACGCCGCTCTCGCAGTCCAGTTCGATCCAGTCGCCATCGCGCACGATCGCGAGCGGCCCGCCTGCACGCGCTTCAGGGGCGACGTGCAGCACCACCGTGCCATACGCCGTGCCGCTCATGCGCGCGTCCGACACGCGCACCATGTCGGTCACGCCCTGAGCGAGCAGCTTCGGCGGCAAGCCCATGTTGCCCACCTCGGCCATGCCCGGATACCCCTTGGGCCCGCAGTTCTTCATGACGAGCACGGAATCGGCCGTGACGTCGAGTTCGGGGTCGGCGATGCGCGCCTTGTAGTCGTCGAAGTTCTCGAACACCACGGCGGGCCCGCGATGCTTCAACAATTTTTTCGTGGCCGCCGAAGGTTTCAGCACCGCGCCGTTCGGCGCGAGATTGCCGCGCAGCACGCACAACGCGCCGTCCTGCACGAGCGGATTGTCGAGCGGGCGAATGACTTCGGCGTTATGGATGGGCGCTTCGCGCACGTTTTCCCAGAGCGTTTTGCCGTTGGCGGTAAGCGCGTCGGGATGCGGCAACAGGTTCGCTTCGCCGAGGCGCCGCAACACGGCAGGCAAGCCGCCCGCGTAATAGAACTCCTCCATCAGGAAGCGGCCCGAGGGCTGCAGATCGACGATGGTCGGCGTGCCGCGGCCAATGCGCGTCCAGTCGTCGAGTTCGAGCGGCACGCCTATGCGGCCCGCAATCGCCTTCAGGTGGATCGCCGCATTCGTCGAGCCGCCGATGGCCGCGTTCGTGCGAATCGCGTTCTCGAACGCTTCGCGCGTGAGCAGCTTCGACAAACGCAGGTCCTCAAGCGCCATCTCCACGATGCGCATGCCCGACATATGCGCGAGCACGTAGCGGCGCGCGTCCACAGCCGGAATCGCGGCGTTGTGCGGCAGCGTGACGCCGAGCGCTTCGGCCATGCACGCCATGGTCGAAGCCGTGCCCATGGTGTTGCACGTGCCTGCCGAACGCGACATGCCCGACTCCGCCGACATGAACTCGTGAATCGAAATCTTGCCCGCCTTCACCTGCTCGCTCAGTTGCCACACCACGGTGCCCGAGCCGATATCGCGCCCTTCGTGCTTGCCGTTGAGCATCGGGCCGCCCGTCACGGCAATCGCCGGCACGTCGCAGCTCGCCGCGCCCATCAGCAATGCCGGCGTGGTCTTGTCGCAACCCACGAGCAGCACGACCGCATCGACGGGATTGCCTCGTATGGATTCCTCAACATCCATCGAAGCGAGGTTGCGCGTGAACATGGCCGTGGGCCGCAGGTTCGACTCGCCGTTCGAAAACACAGGAAACTCGACAGGAAATCCACCGGCTTCGTAGACGCCTCGCTTGACATGCTCGGCGAGCTTTCGAAAATGCGCGTTACAGGGCGTGAGTTCCGACCACGTATTGCAAATGCCGATAATCGGCTTGCCGGCGAATTCGTGATCCGGGATTCCCTGATTCTTCATCCAGCTCCGGTACATGAAGCCGTTTTTGTCCGTGGTGCCGAACCACGCGGCCGAGCGAAGCTTGGGCTTACGGGTGTTCATGGCTTTGCCCACTTAGTGAGAAAGTCCAATAAATAGCATGACTATATGAGTCAGGCTTATCGGGAAAACGCTAATCGAAACCGTTCCTGACGTTGCATATAGTTTGTCTATTGTGGTCAGCAGGGGCGGCCAACGGTATATCGAAAGGATATAACCGGAGGCCAGGGATGGCGCGATACTTCTCGTGATACTGTCCGGCCGTGATGGACGCGGGTGTAGCGCCATGAATTAAAGAAATACAACGCACAGAGCTACATCGGAGACACGCATGAAACTGGCAACACGCATGGTAGGCGGGCTGGTCGCTGCGGCGGCCGCTTTCTCGTTGGCGGCGGGTGTTGCACACGCCGAAGACAAGCAGATCACGCTAGGTTTTGCGCAGGTCGGCGCGGAAAGCGCCTGGCGCACGGCAAACACGGTGTCGGTCAAACAGGCCGCGAAAGACGCCGGCATCAACCTCAAGTTCTCGGACGCCCAGCAAAAGCAGGAAAACCAGATCAAGGCGATTCGCTCTTATATCGCCCAGAAGGTGGACGTGATCGCGTTCTCGCCCGTGGTTGAATCAGGCTGGGAGCCGGTGCTGCAGGAAGCCAAGCGCGCCAAGATTCCCGTGATTCTCACGGACCGCAACATCGACGTGAAAGACCAGTCGCTCTACGTGACGATGATTGGTTCGGACTTCATGGAAGAAGGCCGCCGCGCGGGCAAGTGGCTTGAAGAGCACTACAAGGACAACCCCGGCCCGATCAATATCGTCGAGCTGCAGGGCACGGTGGGTTCCGCACCGGCCAACGACCGTCACTCGGGCCTCATGGAAGTGATCAAGAACGATCCGAAGTTCAAGATCATCGCGTCGCAAAGCGGCGACTTCACGCTGGCTGGCGGCAAGCAGGTCATGGAAGCGTTCGCGAAGACCTATGGAAACAAGATCAACGTGGTCTACGCGCATAACGACGACATGGCGCTCGGCGCGATCCAGGCCATGGAAGAAGCCGGCATGAAGCCGGGCAAGGACATCAGCGTCGTGTCGTTCGACGCCACCAAGGGTGGCTTCGAGGCGATGATCGCCGGCAAGATGAATGTTGACGTCGAGTGCAGCCCGCTGCTCGGGCCGCAGCTCATGAGCGCCGTGAAAGATGTGGTGGCGGGCAAGCCGTTGCCCAAGCGCATCGTGACGAACGAAACGGTGTTCCCGATGGACGTGGCGGCGCAGGTGCTGCCGACGCGCAAGTACTAAACTCGGTGCAAGCGGCGCGGCGTGCTTCGTAGCCCTTAGTATTTAAGGGATTCACGAGGCGCCGCGCGCTCTGGCCTCTTTCCCGGTTGCCCATGAGCGTTTCCCCGATACTCGAAACCGTCGGTCTTACCCGAACCTTCCCCGGCGTGCGCGCGCTCGACCGGGTCGATTTTCGTCTGTACCCCGGCGAAATCCATACGCTGATGGGGCAGAACGGCGCCGGCAAGTCCACGCTCATCAACGTGCTGACCGGCGTGCACCAGCCCGAAGCTGGCGAGATTCGCCTGGCGGGCCAGGCGGTGCACTTCCCGACGCCGCAGATGGCGGAGGCCGCCGGCATCCAGACGCTCTACCAGGAAGTCAATCTCTGCCCCAACCTCTCGGTTGCGGAGAACATTTTCGCGGGCCGCCAGCCGCGCAAGCGCGGCCTCGGCCTCATCGACTGGAAAACGATTCATCGCCGCGCTGAAGAAGCGCTCGCGGAACTGAATCTCTCGCTCGACGTCACGCAATCGCTCGACACCTACCCGATCGCCATGCAGCAGATGGTGGCGATTGCGCGCGCGGTGTCCGTCGATGCGCGCATTCTGATTCTCGACGAACCGACCTCCAGCCTCGACGAAGGCGAAGTCGCGCGTCTCTTCGACGTGTTGCGCAAGCTGAAAGCGTCGGGCATTGCGATTCTGTTCGTCACGCATTTTCTGGAGCAAACCTACGCCATTTCCGATCGCATCACGGTGATGCGCAACGGCGAGCGCGAAGGCGACTATCTCGCGGCCGATCTGCCGGTGCAAACGCTAGTCGCGAAGATGGTGGGCCTGCAGAACGCAGGCGAGCGGCTCACGCACGCCGAAGCCGCGCACAGCGAAACGGCGGCAACGAATGCCGAACCGTATCTCGCCGCGCAAGGCGTGGCGCGCCGCGGCGTGCTCAATCCGCTCGATCTCGAAGTGCAGCCGGGCCAGATTCTGGGCCTGGCAGGCCTGCTCGGCTCGGGCCGCACCGAAACCGCGCGCCTGCTTTTCGGCGCGGATAAAGCCGATGCTGGCACGGTGCACATCAACGGCAAGCCCGTGAAGCTTTCCTCGCCGCGCGACGCCGTGCGTCACGGCATGGCCTATTGTCCTGAAGACCGCAAGAAAGAAGGCATCGTCGCCGATCTGTCGATTCGCGAGAACATCGTGCTCGCGCTGCAGGCGCAACTGGGCTGGTGGCGCATGATCCGGCGCTCGCGCCAGCGCGAACTGGCCAACGAATATATCGAGCAACTCGGCATCAAGGCGCGCGACGCCGAGCAGCCCATCGGCCTGCTGTCCGGCGGCAATCAGCAAAAGGTGCTGCTCGCGCGCTGGCTCGCAACCAAGCCGCGTTTGCTGATACTCGACGAACCCACACGCGGCATCGACGTCGCCGCCAAGTTCGAAATCATGGACCGCGTGCGCGCGCTTTGCGCGAAAGGCCTCGGCATTCTGTTCATTTCGTCGGAGATCAGCGAAGTCGTGCGCGTGAGCGACCGCATTGCCGTGCTGCGCGACCGGCGCAAGGTGGCCGAGCTTTCGGGCGCGGCGCGCTCGGAGCACGAAGTCTACGACCTCATTGCCGGAGACCGTCGATGACGCGCCCCGCCCTTCCCGCCTGGCTCTCGCTCGTCCTCCGGCATCCGCTGGTGTGGCCCGCGGTCACGCTCATCGCCCTTTTCGTCGTCGATGTCGCGCATCGCGGCAACTTCCTCTCGATCACGATGCTGGGCGGCCACCTGTTCGGCGCGCCCATCGACATCCTCATGCGCGCCGCGCCGCTCGTCGTGGTGTCGCTCGGCATGACGCTCGTGATCGCCACGCGCGGCATCGACATTTCCGTGGGCGCCGTCGTGGCGATTGCGGGTGCGGCGGCCGCCACCGTGCTCTCCGCCGATCCTTCGCGTGTGGGCATGGCGTTCGGTGCGGCGCTCGCCGTGGGTCTGCTTGCAGGCATCTGGAACGGGCTGCTCGTCGCGTTCGTCGGCATGCAGCCGATCATCGCCACGCTCATTCTGATGGTGGCGGGGCGCGGCGTGGCGCAGTTGCTCACGGGCGGCCAGATCATCCCGATCGGCGCGCCGGGCTATCTGTTCGCGGGCGGCGGCTATTTCGCGCTCATTCCGTGCGCCGTGTGGATCGCGCTCGCCGTGACCGTGCTCACCGCGCTCATCGTCAACCGCACCGCACTCGGGCTCTTCATCCGCTCGATCGGCGTGAATCCGGTGGCTGCGCGCCTCGCGGGGCTGTCGTCGCAAGCCGTGGTGTTCGGCGCGTATGCGTTTTGCGGCGTGACGGCAGCGATTGCGGGCATTCTCATCAGTTCGAACGTGCGCAGCGCGGACGGCAACAACGCGGGCCTGCTGCTCGAACTCGACGCCATTCTCGCCGTGACGCTCGGCGGCACGTCGCTGCTGGGCGGGCGATTCAGTCTTGCGGGCACGGTGCTCGGCGCGCTCATCATTCAGACGCTCACCTACACCACCTATTCGATCGGCGTGCCGCCCGAGGCCACGCTCGTCGTGAAGGCCGTGGTCGTGCTGCTCGTGTGCCTGATCCAGTCGCCCGCCGCGCGCACCTTCGCGTTCCAACAACTCAAGCGTATTGCTCTCGCACGCCGCGCGCGCGCCTGAGCACGAAGCGCACCCATACGGGGGAAGCCGAGCATGAACCGCCCTGCCCTGTCATTCTCGAACACGCTCGCAGCGTGCCGGCGCGGCGCGACCCGCTTCGTCGATCCGCGCGTGCTGCCCATCGTCGTGACCGTCGTGCTCTTTGCTGTGCTGTTCGGCTTCGGCTCGGTCATGTACACCGGGTTCTTCTCGCTTCAGGTGGCGTTCGGCCTGCTGGTCGACAACGCGTTCCTGCTGATCGTCGCCATCGGCATGACGTTCGTGATCATCTCCGGCGGCATCGATCTTTCGGTGGGCGCGGTGGTCGCGCTCACCACGATTCTCTGCGCCGTGGGCACCGAAAAGCTGCACTGGCCCGTGCTCGTGGTCGTGCCGCTTGTGCTGCTCTGCGGCGCGCTCTACGGCGCGGCAATGGGCGCGCTGATCCACTTCTTCCGGCTGCAGCCTTTCATCATCACGCTCGCGGGCATGTTCCTCGCGCGCGGCACCTGCTTTCTCATCACCACCGAATCCATCCAGATCAACGACCCCGGCTTTCACGCGCTCTCCGAATTCAACATCCCGGTCGGCAGCGGCTCGCTCACCACGGGGTCGCTCACGGCCATCGCCATGCTCGTTGCAGGCATCGTCATCGCGCACTTCACGCGCTTTGGGCGCAACGTCTACGCGATCGGCGGCAACGAGCGCTCCGCGCTGCTCATGGGCCTGCCGGTCGCGCGCACCAAGATCGGCGTGTACGCGCTCTCGGGCTTTTGCTCGGCGCTCGGCGGCGTGGTGTTTACGCTCTATGTGCTCTCGGGCTACGGGCTGCAGGCGCAAGGCATGGAGCTCGACGCCATTGCGGCAACGGTGATTGGCGGCACGCTGCTCACGGGCGGCGTGGGCTATGTGATCGGCTCGGTGTTCGGCGTGGGCATCCTCGGCACGATCCAGACGCTCATTACCTTCGACGGCACGCTCAGTTCGTGGTGGACGCGCATTGTGATCGGCGCGCTGCTCTGCGCGTTCTGCCTCATGCAGCGCGCGACCGAGCGCCATGCCGCGCGCCGCAAGTCCACCGGTACGGGACGCGGCGCACCGCGCACGGCCGGTCCGCGCACGCAAACCGCCACGCCGATGGACCAGGCCAAGCTCGCCAGCCCGCCGCCACACATGCAGGAAGCGAAGGGCGGCGCGTAAGGCGCTTGTCATCGTCGCTGCGGCCTTATGGATTAGTTACGGGTATACATGGATTAGGAGGCCTCATCACGCTGCACTAAGATTTTTGCGGTACCGTCGGCGCCTGGCGAACCCGCGTTCGCTACGGATGTCTCGCGCGTGATGACTCGATCCAATGAGCGCCATGCGCACGCGAACCCCGGTACTGGCCAGCATCTGCACGCTTTTCGACGAAAAGTCGACTACATCGACCACGAAGACAAGACCGGAGGAAGACATGGCGCAGGATCGGGATGACGCAAAAGACGGCAAGAGCTTGATCGACACGGGCCGGCGCGGCCTGATGCAGGGTGCGGGACTGGGCGCGGCGCTTTCGCTGCTCGGCGCCGTGGGCGGCGGCGGATTGATTTCCACGGCGCAGGCGGCCGAATCGGGGTTCCCTTCGCACAAGAAGTGGAAGATCGTGTTCGTCAATCACGTCACCACGAATCCGTTCTTCGTGCCGACGCAATACGGCATTCAGGACGCCTGCTCGCTGCTCAACATGGATTATCAGTGGACGGGCTCCGCCACGTCCGACGCGGGCGAAATGGTGCGCGCCGTGAATTCGGCCATTGCGGCCAAGGCCGACGCGATCGCGGTGCCGATCGTCGACCCCACCGCCTTCGACAAGCCCATTCAGGCTGCGCTCGACGCGGGCATACCGGTCTTCGCGTATAACGCCGATGCGCCGCGCGGCAAGAAGAATCCGCGCCTCGCGTATATCGGCCAGGACCTGTATCTCTCGGGCTACCAGATGGGCGAGCGCATCGTGAGCCTCATCGACAGCGGCATGGTTGCGCTCTTCATCGCCACGCCCGGCCAGCTCAACATCCAGCCGCGCCTGGACGGTGCGAGCGACGCCATCAAGAAGTCCGGCAAGAAGATCGACATCCAGACCGTGGCCACGGGCGCGACCGTCAACGAAGAGCTCTCGAAGATCAAGTCGTTCTATCTCGGCCACCAGGACGTGAAGGGCATGTTCGCCGTGGACGCGGGCAGCACCCAGGGCGTGGCACAGGTGATGAAGGAATCGAACCTGCCTGCGAAGGGTGTGCATGGCGGCGGCTTCGACCTGCTGCCCACGACGGTCCAGCTCATTCACGAAGGCTTTCTCGACTTCACGATCGACCAGCAACCGTACGTGCAGGGCTTCTACACGGTCATGCAGGCGTTCGTGACGCTCGCATCGGGCGGCCTGGTCGGCCCGGCCGATACGAACACGGGCCTGAAGTTCGTGACGAAGGACACCGTCGAGCCGTACCTGAATACCTCGACGCGTTACGAAGGCAAGACCACCAAGCCGCAAATCGTGCCGATGAGCGGCGGGATCAAGTCGTAACGACCCACGGGCAATGAACGACGCGTAATGAACTCTGTGAACGAAACCGGCAAGGCAGAAGTCTCCGCGCGGGCTGCCCGCCCGCGCGGGCAATGGCTCTCCGCGTGGGCGCCCGAGCTGCGCATTTTGCTCGTGGCGGTGATCCTCGCGGCGTACTTCGAGTTTTCCAACCGCGATTTCCTGCTCACCAACGCGAGTCTCGTCAACCTCTCGCAGTTCATCGCGCCGGTGGCGATCATCGCGTTCGGTGAAATCATGCTGATGATCGGCGGCGACATCGATCTCTCGGCAGGCATGGTGTTCGCCTTCGCGCCGTTCATGATGGTGTTCGCCAACGACGCCGGCGCGCCCATGTGGCTCGCCGTGATCGCGGGGCTCGTGGCCGCGGCGATCATCGGCTTCGTCAATGGAGCCGTGACCGTATGGCTGCGGCTGCCCTCGTTCGTCACCACGCTCGGCACGCTCTTTCTCATCAACGGCATCACGCTCACGGTTTCGCGCGGCACGCCGGTGCAGACGCCGGGCTCGCCCGAGTTTGCGGCCTTCATGGGTGCGTGGGGCTATAGCGAGATCCTCTGGACGGTGGCGATCGCGTTCGCCATGCACGTGCTGTTGCGCCACACGCGCTGGGGCCTGCATACGCAGGCGGCGGGCGCGAATCCGCTAGGCGCGAGCGAAGCCGGTATTCATGTGAACCGTCTGCGCCTTGGCAACTTCATCATTGCCGCCGTGCTCGCTGGCTTCACCGGCATTCTGGAAGGCTTTCGCATCACCTCGATCGATCCGCAGGCCGGCGGCAACCAGATCATGTTCCTCGCCGTGGCCTCGGCCGTGATCGGCGGCACGCCGCTCACGGGCGGCTCGGGCACGATCGTGGGCGGCCTGATCGGCGCGGCGGTGCTCGGCATTCTCAACGACGGCTTCACCCTCATCGGCATCAACGCATTCACGTTCAACATCATTCTTGGCGCCGCCATTCTCGCGGCCATGATCTTCAACATCCACGTTGGGCGCCTGCGCCGCAAAGGGAGCCGATGATGGACGAATCGCAAGCCTCCCCCGGCGGCGCGAGCGCCACAGCCGACGCCCCGCTCGCCGTGCGCGGCGACAACATCGTGAAGCGCTTCGGCGCGGTCACGGCGCTCGACGGCGTCTCGCTCACGCTCGGCCGCGGCGAAATCCTCGGCATTCTCGGCGACAACGGCGCGGGCAAGTCCACGCTCGTGAAAATCCTCACGGGTTTTCACCAGCAGACAAGCGGCACGCTGCAGATCGACGGCACCGAAACGTTGCTGCGCTCGGTGGATCACGCGCGCTCGCTCGGCATCGAATGCGTTTATCAGGACCTCGCGCTCGCCAATTCGCTGAGCATTTATCACAACATGTTCCTGAACCGCGAGATCGTGCGGCGCGGCCCCTTCAGACTGCTCGACCACAAGCAGATGCGTGCGCGCGCGGCGCAACTGCTCGACGACATCGGCGTGCACGTGCCTTCTGTAGATCTGCCTGTGGAGCGGCTTTCGGGCGGCCAGCGCCAGGCCATCGCGGTGGCGCGCGCCGTCCATTCGAACGCCAAAATCCTCCTGCTCGATGAGCCGCTCGCCGCGATGGGCGCACGGGAAGCGGGTCTGATCATCGATCTCATCATGCGTTTGAAGGAAAAAGGCGGCCTATCGATTATCATGATCATGCACAACTATGCGCAGACGCTCGATATTGCGGATCGCATCATGTTGATGCAGCGAGGCCGCGTGACATACGAACAGCACAGCGCCAATACATCGGTGGCTGAACTGATGGACATCGTGCGGCGGGAATATCGGGCCATGCGCGCCACCAGCGCGTAAAGGGCTCTACAAACAGGGGGACGCTCCGATCGGGTAGCCCCCGGCCGGACAATCATGGATTACCGCAATCTAGAGAAACGCAAGAGCATGCACGCGCGCATCGTGCAGGAGCTCGGCATGCAGATCGTGGGCGGCACGCTCGCCCCCGGGCAGCGCCTGCCCGCAGAACCCACGCTGTGCGAAACCTATGGCGTGAGCCGCCCTGTGCTGCGCGAGGCCACGCGCGTGCTGGTCGCCAAAGGGCTCGTGGTATCGAAGCCGCGCGTGGGCAGTGTGGTACGGCCGCGCGAAGAATGGCACATGCTCGACCCCGACGTGCTGTACTGGACCGTCAACAGCATTCCCGAAGGCGAGTTCTTCCGCTCGCTCATGACAGTGCGGCAGATCATCGAGCCCGCCGCCGCGGCGCTTGCCGCGATTTCCGCCACCGACGAAGACCGCGCGCGCATCTCCGCCGCGTACGCGCGCATGGAAAAAGCGCAAACCGCCGCCGATCTGCTCGAGCCCGATCTGGAATTCCACCGCGCGATCATGGCCGCCACGCATAACAACATGCTGGCGTATATCGGCAACATGCTCTCGCTCGCGCTTTCCGAGTCGATCAAACTCACGAGCCGCCATCCCAACACGCATGCGCTTTCGTTGCCGCGCCACAAGGCGATTCTCACGGCCATCGAGCATGGCGACGCGCTCGCGGCACGGCAAGCGAGCGTCGTGCAGCTCGACAACGCGCGCGCCGATGCCAAATCGATTCTGGGCGGAGCGGGACTGGAAACCTGATTCGAGGGCTACGCGAGGTTGATCTGCTTTTCGAACGCCATGCCGAGCTTCGCGTAGCCTTGCGGCGACGGGTGGATTTCGTTTTCCCAGTCGCCCGTCGGCCCGCGCGAACTTGCCGGCGCGGGGTTGAGCGTACCGATCAGATAAGCCGGGCGGAAGTTCGCGTTCGCCACGCCTCTCGCGGCGAGCAATCCGTTCAGTGACGCCAGGAACTGCGCCCATTGCTGAATCAGATACGTGGTGAGCGGCAGCCAGTCCACGGCCGGAATCTGATAGGCGGTGTACGCGCGTGCGAGCCAGGGGCCGACACCGGGCCCGGCTTGCGCGTCGCGCGGCTGTGGGCAATCGTAGGTGTGCACGAAAATCGGCACGCCTGCGGACTGACTTTTCGGGTCGTCGCGCTTGGCCACGATCTGCGCAAAGTAACCCACCAGCAGGTTGAAAAATGCGCTCAGCCCGGCGCTTCTCACGTAACGCTTCACATCCGTGCCCGCGGGCACGAGATTGGGCGCCTGAAGCACGCGTACTGCCGCTCTCGCGGGATCGGTTTCGGTCGGCAACGTCAGAATTGCGTCGAACAGATCGTTGCCGCCCGCCGAGAGCAGAATGGCATCCCATTTGTACGAGAGCGTTCCGCCCGCCAGGTAGGTGACGAACTTGACCTCACGGGTCCAATCCACCATTTGCGCGAGCGTCTTTCCCGGCGAAGCGAGCGAAAGCGCCGCCGCGCTGTTCGGCAAGCGCAGGCTGAAAAGGATGTTCGAAGTGGCCCAGGGCGGCAATTGTCCAATGGAGAACCAGGAGTCGCCTTGCGCGAGGAAGCGCCACGTCGATTCGGTGAGGACGTCGCCGCGCGCATTGTTCAGGTCGCCTGGCTGCAGGACGGCCAACGGGTAGTCGAAAGACATGGTCGTCTCCTTCGAATTTCACCGTGCGTTAGAGGGCGGGGTCGAGCGGCGTGATTTTCGCCAGCATGAGCGTGTACTCCTCGGCCGCGATCTGGCGGAATTTCATCTTCACAATGGCCTCGCGCTGCGCAGGGACGTCATTGGGAAAGAGGCGCGCGGCGGCGTTCGTGATGACGAGGTCCTTTTCGTCGGGCTGAGGCACGGCGCCAGGCGGCAAGGGGATGGCGGGCGATCCCTTGCCGTCCATTGCCTGCACGAGCAGATAGATCGGTACGACATCGCCCAAACCGATTGGCAGCAGTTTCGCGGCGTCGTCCCCTAAATGACGGCGCACGATCGCTTGCGAACCCAGGCGCAATGTGAAGCGAAACGGAAACCCCGTGCGAATGGAGAGTGTGACGGGATCCGCCGACGCCACCTGCTCGATCGATTCGATGCCTTCGACCTGCAGCGCTTGCGAAACGGACTTCGTCACGCCGCTCAGATTCAACAATTGATCGGGTTGATCCTTTTCCGCCTCAAAGGTCGTCACATTCTTTGCCGCTACGCGCCGCACCTGCTTCACAATCTCGCCTAGCGGCAAGGTGGCGATGACGAATGTCAGCAGCGTTGCCCCCGTGCCTGCGCCGTCAATCGCGCCCGCGATCAATGCGAACGGAATGGCGAGCAGAAGCCGCAGCGAATACCAGTAGATATCCGAAACGTTGAGCGCGCGGCGCCTCACCGCAAGAACGGAATCACTCGCGACAAAGAAAAAAGCGCCGCCGAACGCGGCCAGAATGCCCGGCACGGTCAATCCAAACAGGCAGGTGGCTGCGCTCGCGCTGCCGCACGGCGCGCACATATAAACCCAACCCACAATCGCGGACGCTGCATAGACCATTACGACGAGAATGCAATACGGCGGCACGAAAGGCCCGAGACCGTATTGCTGGTGGTAGATGTGCGAAAACAACTGGTCGCATAGCTGGAGGTTGCTATCGGCCTGGACGCGCCAATCCTTGCTGTCGCCTTGTGACGGCGCGGCGTTTGCGGCTGCCGAGGTCGAAGCTATCGTGCCCGGAAATGCACCATTGATCGCATCGATTAGCCACTTTGACCAGAAGCGCTGGAGATACGCAGAAAGCGCTGCGCACTTGAGGCTATTCTCAAACTCACGATAGCGCACATACCAGCCGAGCGTGAGAAAAGCGACGAACGGCGCCGACGCGAGCGCCGTGGTCAGGGCCGCAAGCAGAAAGATCGGCAGCGGCCATACCTTGAACCTGAACTGGTGCGAATGTCCTTCCAGTTTCGGCGCACCTGCGGGCGGTGTCTGGGACGCGACCTTCGCGGGTTGCAGCGCAGGCCCGTTCGCGGCTTTCCGCCCTGCATTTTCCGCTTTCGATTTCGCTGCATCGCCGGCAACAGCACCCGTACTTGCAGACGTAGACGACGTGGGCGCGCTCGGCAGGTTCACGGCGAACAACGCAATGGCATCGCCCGCAAGGTTCACGAAGATCACAACGAGCACCAGCAGCCACAGCCGCCCCCTCGCTAACCAGTGCGTTTCCGTGAACAGGCGCTGCGCCCACTCCCGGTTCGCCTCCTCTTTCGTTTTCGCGATCATGAGATTCTCTCCCATTACGCAGTCATACTAAATATCCACTTCAACAATTCATGCAACGCGAACGTTGTCGCTCAGCGGCACCACCATGTCGCCTGACCACCCAGGCTGTCTGCAAGCGCCAGATTTCTGTCGATGCTCAGCCCGCACAGCATGTCTGGCGCTGCGGTAATGCGCTGTGTCATCTGATAGCCGCGCTCGGGGAGCGTGGGTACCGTGCTGCCAGACTTCCAGTAATGCTGCGTCTGCAAATTCCAGAACAACTGATCGCCCGTCAAGCCGCAGTTGGCTCCCACGTAAATGCCGGGTTGATAACCGGCGCTCTTGACCGCTGCGAACCACGCGTTGCAATAGGCGATGACGTCGCCGGAACCCACGGCTTTGTTCACGCCTTCGAGATCGAGCCATACCGTCACATCCGGCGGCACGCCAACCGCTTGGGCATTGCCGGCCGCATTCGCACCGTAGGTCGCGCCTAGCGTTGCGGAAGGCGACCAGCCCTCGGCGCTCACGTGCTGCACCACGCCGAGCGCAAGACCCGCGCCGAGCACCGCATTGGCCTCGCTGGAACTCAGGTCGACAGCCCCTTGCGTCTCCGAGCGCGAGAGATAGCGGATGCAGGCGCCGAAACCGGCTGCCTTCATGCCTGAAGCCGCACTGGAAGACACGGGCGTCACACAATCGAAGGCATGCGTTCCGACCGGCAGGGATTGAGAAAAATCGCCATTCGCTACCATTTCGGCATCCTCTATAAAATGACGGCGCGGCTTCATTGCTTGAATGGTCTGCCTGGCGACAAAATTTGTGCACGAAGCGACTAGCCGAGCGGCGCGGAGCGCGGAATCCCAGTTGCGTAACGCGGGACTGTTGGGGGATCTTGCAAGAAAAAACTACACCGCGAACGCGCGCCGAGAATGTACGCCAGCGAACAAAGGCGGCGCGCGCAGTTTGCGCTTTATGCGAATGGCATCAATGGCGGCATTGCACCGCGATGCACGGATCTGAAGCGCTACGCGCGCATCGTTCGTGCCGCTTCGGCACACTGAAGCGATGCTTGCAAACTTCGGATGACAAACAAGCCCACCGGCGCCGGAAGACCGTTCACGCGTTTTCGCAAAGATCCGCGTAGCGTTGCGCAAATTCGCCTTGCACGCCGACGCGCACGAGGCCTTCAAGAAACGCCTGGGCACCCCGGTGTCTTCGGTAGCGCAGGCGATCGATGGTCGCGATGCGCGCTTGCGTCGGCACGATAGCGTCCGTGAAGAGGATCGCGTCGCCGAACGCGCATCAGGACAGCGATTTGTCGATCGCGCGTGCGGCGAGCGGCACGTTGATCGTATCGACCGCGCAAAGCATCACGTCGTGCCAAGCCAGCGGGTGGATGTAACTGCATCGGTCGGGGTCCCTGAAGCCGTGATTGACAGCGCTCCAGCATGCTAGCCACGCTGTTCGCTCCAGGAAACGCCCTGCCGACAGATCAATTTTTTGCTTTTTTTGAAGCCTCACCCGCAACCGATGCGAATCAAAACGCTGCCCGTCTCACACCGCGCGCTTGCTGCGGCGGAACTGGTCGAACAGCACCGCGAGCAGCAGAATGCCGCCGCGAATCAGATACTGATAGAACGTCGGCACGTTCATGAGGCTCATGGCGTCCTGCACCGCGCCCATGATGAGCACGCCCACCAGCACGCCCGAGATCGTCGCCACGCCGCCCGTGAGCGACACGCCGCCCAGCACGCATGCCGAGATCACACCGAGTTCGAGGCCAACAGACGTCTTGGGGTCGCCAAGGCTCATACGCGATGCCAGCATCACGCCTGCAAAGCCCGTAATGAGCCCTTGCAGTACGAACACCGTGATCTTGATGCGCGTGACCGGCAGGCCGGCAAGGCGCGCCGCTTCGCTATTGCCGCCCACCGCGAGCACGTTCTTGCCGAACACGGTCTTCTTGAGCAGAAAGCCGAACACCACGAAACCGATAATATTGCTCCAGATCGGAAACGAAATGCCGAGGAACGAGCCGCCGCCCAGATCGAAGAAGCGCTCTTCCGAGATCATCACGGCGTCGCCATTCGAGGTGAGAAACGCGAGGCCGCGCACCGCTTCCATCATCGCCAGCGTAGCGATCAGCGAGTTGATCTTGAAGCGCGCGATCAGCACGCCGTTCACGAGCCCCACTGCGCCGCCCGCGAGCACGCCCGCCGTTATGCCGAGCAATACGCTATGCGACTGCGTGATGACCGTGGAGGCCACCACGCCCGAGAACGCCACGATCGAGGCGACCGAAAGATCGACCTCGCCGAGCGCGAGCACGAACATCATCGTGACCGCAATCGAGCCGATCAGCGTGACGGAGAGCAGCAGGCCTTGAATGTTGCGGGTCGTGAGGAAGTCGGGGACCGTTGCGGATAGCACCGCAAACAGCACCACGAACACCACCACGATGCCCGATTTGTTGATCATGTCCCATGCACGCGCGCGCTGGGGGGTAATGGGCGCGGCGGCTTCGTTGACGGTAGGCGTGCCCTGTGGCTGCATGGCTTCACTCATTTCTGGTTCATCGTTTCGGATCGGTTGCGCTGCTTCGCTTTATTTCGCTGCGCGCGCAACCGGCAAGGCAAAAAACAAAAGGCGCGTGCGCTAGCGCGGCAGCGCCATCTTGATCAGTTCGTCGGGTGAGGCTTCGGCCTTGGGCAAGCTGCCCGCAATGCGGCCCTCGCGCATCACGATGATGCGGTCCGACACGCCGATCACCTCGGCCAGATCGCTCGACACCATGATCACGGTCTTGCCCGCTTCCGCAAGCTCGTACAGCAGGTTGTAGATCTCGGCGCGCGCGCCCACGTCGATACCGCGCGTGGGCTCGTCCATCAGGAACACCTCGATGCGTTCAGCGAGCCAGCGCGACAGAATCACCTTCTGCTGGTTGCCGCCCGAGAGCGTGCCGATGGCCGTGTCGCCGTTGCGCGTCTTGATCGCGAGTTTCTTGATGTAGTCCTGCGCGAGATCGCGTTCGCGCCGCGCGTCGAGCAGGAAGCGCGCGGGGCTGAAGTGGCGGCGCGCGCTGATATTCAGGTTGTCGGCCACCGAGGCAATCGCGACGATGCCTTCCTGTTTGCGGTCCTCCGGGCATAGCGCGAGGCCCGCGCGCACGGCGTCGCGGGGGCTGGCGAAATTCACGCGCTTGCCGCCGAGTTCGACGTGACCCGCGCTTGCACGCGTCGCGCCGTAAATCAGCTTCATGAGTTCCGAGCGCCCCGCGCCCACGAGCCCGAAGAAGCCGACGATCTCGCCGCGCCGCGCCGTGAACGACACCGGCTCGGTCAGTCCCGGCCCGAGCAGGCCTTTCGCTTCGATGAGCACTTCGCCCGCTTTGCGCGGACGATAGCCGTACACGTCCTCGATCGAGCGGCCCACCATCGCGGCAATCAGGCGATTGCGATCGAGGTCCGCCACCGAATCGAACGTTTCGATGCGCTTGCCGTCGCGGAACACCGTCACGCGATCGCACAGCTCATAGACTTCGTCCATGCGGTGCGTGACGTAGATGATCGCGCGGCCGTCCGCGCGCAGCGCGTTGATGATGCGAAAGAGGTTCTCGGTCTCGCGCGCCGAGAGCGAGCTGGTCGGTTCGTCGAAGGCGATCACACGCGCGTCGCGCATGAGCGCCTTGCCGATTTCGATCATCTGCCGCTGGCCGATCGAGAGATTCTTCACCGGCGTGCGCGGATCGATGCGCTCGCCAAGGCGCTGGAGTTCATCCATCGCGCGCTTGACGAGCGTGCCTTCGTCGAGCACGCCGAAGCGGTTGGGCAATTGCCCGAGCATCAGGTTTTCCGCCACCGTCAGCTCGGGCACGAGATGCAGTTCCTGATAGATGATTGCGATACCCGCTTCGAGCGCCGCCTTCGTGGTCGTGAAGCGCTGCTCCACGCCACCTAGCTTCAACGTGCCCTCCTGCGGCTGGTTCACGCCCGAGAGCACCTTGAGTAGCGTGGATTTGCCCGCGCCGTTCTCGCCCATCAAGCCATGCACCTCGCCGGCACGCACTTCCAGCGCCACGCGGTCGAGCGCACGCACGCCCGGAAAGCTCACGGTAATGCCGTCGAGCTCCAGATACGCGCGATTCCCCTGTTGAGCGCCCGCACTTGCGTCCCGCGCTGCGTTCGCCGCTGCCTGCGCGTTCGCATCCGTCATCGTTTCAGTCATTGCATCCCTGCCCTTTGCGTCGCGTCGATCTTTCTACGCAGTCCTTAGATACCCAGCTCGCTGCGCACAGCCGTCCAGTTCTCGCGCGTCATCAGCTTGCCGGTGGTCTGCGTGTCGGCGGCGGGCTGCTTGCCGTTGCGGATCCAGTCGACGAGGTTCTCGGCGCTGTCCTTGCCATGGTTCGTCGAGCTTACCGCGATCGTGCCGTAGAAGCCCGTGGGCTGCTTCTTCTGGAACTCGGCGAACGCTTCGCCGGCCCCGTTGATGCCCACGCCGATCACGTCAGCCGACGGAATGTGCAGCTGCTCGGTCGCGCGCACGGCGCCCAGCACGCTTTCTTCGTTGAGCGCGAACACCACCCACTTCTTGATGTTCGGATGCTGGGCGAGCACCGGCGACGCCGCATTGAAGCCGCCTTCGTCGTCGGTGGTCTTTTGCGGGGCGTCGAAGATGTTTTCCTTCTTGAAGCCGCCCGCCAGCAGCGATTGCGTCGCGCCGTCCGTGCGCAGCTTGGCCGTAGGCAGTTCATAGTCGGTAATACGCAGCGCGCCGACTTCTTCCGGCTTCCAGCCGCGGCGCTTCATTTCGTCGGTGATCGCCTGGCCCACCTGGTTGCCGATCTTGAACGCCGACATGCCAAGGTGCGGCACGCTCGCGAGCGGCTTGCCCGACGAGTCCACGAGCTGGTCGTCCACCGTCACGAACTTCATGTTGTAGCGCTTGGCGCGCGCCTGAATGGCCGGTCCGAGACGCACGTCGGGCGCGCAGATCACGAAGCCTTGTGCGCCTTGCGCGCCGAGGTTGTCGATCGCGGCGAGCACCTTCTCGCCGTCCGGCGTGCCGATGTTCACCACCGAAAAGTTCTCCTTCTGGCCGAGCGCCGTGGCAGCCTTCTGCTCGTTGATGAACCATGCCTGTTCCGGCATCTTCACGAGGAAGCCGATCTTCACGGGCGAGTCGGCGTGCGCCGCCACGTTCATGCCGAGCGGGGCGATGCACATCGCCGCGAATGCGGCACGAAGGGTCAAGCGGCGGATCTTGCTGGTCATGCTCCTGTCTCCTCAGGTGTGGTTTTGCTGCGTGTGTATCGTGATAAAAGAAGCGCTCAGTGGCCAAAGGCCTCGACTTCGACGTGCCTGCCAAGCAGGAACGCGTCCGCCACGAGGCGCAGCGGGCGTACATCCACGTCGTCGGTGCCGTGGGCGATCAACCAGTGAAAACGCTCGTAGAGCGCCGAATATTCCCGCTCGGCTTCGAGCGTGACCGGCTCGCCCGCAATCGCGAGGCGCTTGCCGCCTTCCGCGATCGAAAGCAGGCCGTCCGTTGTCTCCACATCGATTTCCCATTGCTCGACCGGGCCATGGCGCCAGTCGAACTCGGCGCGCACGGGCACGCCGTCGGTGTCGATGCAGTCGAGTTCAGCGGCGATCGGCGTCGCGCAATCGCTCGGCACATGCAGCGTTGCGCCCCGCAGCAGCACTTCGCGCGGCAGAATGCGCGTGACGATGGAAAGCGCGTTGATGCCCGGATCGAACACGCCCAGGCCGCCCGGTTCCCAGATCCACTGTTGACCCGGATGCCAACGGCGCACGTCTTCTTTCCAGCGCACGTGCACGGCGCGGATCGTGCGCGCGGCGAGCCACGCGCGTGCGGGTTCCACGGCGCTCGCGCAACGCGAATGCCACGTGGTGAACAGCGTGCGCCCGCGCTTCTGTGCGAGTTCGCGCAGCGCCTCGACTTCGCTCACGCTCGCGCCCGGCGGCTTTTCGAGCATCACGTGCTTGCCTGCTTCGAGCGCCGCGCGTGCCTGTGCGTAACGCACCTGCGGCGGTGCGCACAGCGAGACGGCGTCGAGGTCGGACTCGGCGGCCAGCAGCGCGCCAATGTCCTTGTAGTTGCGCACGTTCTCCACTTCTGCATTGCGGCTCGCGGCCGCAACGAGTTCAAACCCGGGATTGCCTGCGATAGCCGGCAGATGCTGGTCGCGCGCAATCTTGCCCACGCCGACGATGCCCAACGTATAGGACGCTTTCATGACGTATCTCCGCCCCTTCGTTTCAGGGAAATTTTTTATTCTGGATGACGAACGATTTATTTACCCCAGCGCAGCACGAGCGGATCGAGGCGGCGCGCAATCTCGATCAACTCGGCGCGCGTGGCGGGATTCATCGCGGGCAGCGGGTGGCGCGGCAGTTCGCACTCGATCACGCCGCCTTCCTTCATCAGCGACTTGCAGGCCAGCAGACCCGCCTGGCGGTTCTCGTGATTGATGAGCGGCAGCCACTTCTGATAGAGCGCAAATGCGTCGTCGGTGCGGCCTTCGCGATGCGCTTCGATAATCGGGCGAATGCCATCCGGAAAGCCACCGCCCGTCATCGAGCCGGTCGCGCCAGCGTTGAGATCGGCGAGCAGCGTGATCGCTTCTTCGCCGTCCCATGGGCCTTCGGCCGCCTCGCCCGCCAGCTTGATCAGCTCGCGCAGCTTGTTCGCCGCGCCCGGCGTTTCAATCTTGAAGTACGAAACCTGCTCGATCTCGCGGGCCATGCGCGCGAGGAACGCGGCGGAGAGCACCGTGCCGCTCGCGGGCGCATCCTGAATCATGATCGGAATGTCGATCGCGTCGGACACGCGCGCGTAGAAGTCGTAGATCTGCTGTTCGGGCACGCGGAACGTCGCGCCGTGATAAGGCGGCATGAGCATCACCATCGCCGCACCCTGCTCCTGCGCGCGCTTGCTGCGCGCAGCGGCGATCGAGGTGCCGTAGTGCGTGGTCGTCACGATCACGGGCACGCGGCCCGCCACGTGTTCGAGCACGGTGCGCGTGATGAGTTCGCGCTCGTCGTCGGAGAGCGAGAACTGCTCCGAGAAGTTCGCGAGAATGCACAGGCCGTCCGAGCCCGCATCGATCATGAAATCGACGGCGCGCTTCTGGCTGGCCAGATCCAGTTCGCCGGTTTCGGTGAACGTGGTCGGCACGACGGGGAAAATGCCCCGGTAGCGGGGCGTACGGCTCGTAGTCATGTCTTCAGTCCTGCTTGAGAAAGGGTGTCAGGCCGCGCCTTCACGATTCGCTCGCCAGCTCGCCCGTGCCGCGTTGCGGCGTGCGCAGCACCGCGCGCACGGCGAACGTCACGAGCACCGCGAACACCAGCGTGGCCGCGAGAAAGTAAAGCCCGGCCGCCAGGCTGCCCGTTGCGTCCTTGATGAGCCCGATGCCATAGGGGCCGAGATAGCCGCCGAGATTCGCGAGCGAGTTGATCGTCGCGATCCCCACGGCCGCGCTCGCGCCGGTGAGGAACTCGCCGGGCAGCGCCCAAACCACGGCCTGAATCGAGTAGATCGAGAAAGCGGTCAGGCAGATGAACAGCAATTGCAGCGCCGGCGCGTGAAACCACGCGCTCGCGGCCATCGTCAGCGCCGCGACGCCCGAGACCACGGCAATGTGGCCATAGCGTTCGCGATGCTTGTCCGAATGGCGCGGCACGCTCAGCAAGCCCACCACCGCGAACAGATACGGTACCGCGGAGAGCAGACCGGCCGTGGAATCGCTCACGCCGAACGCCTTGATAATGGTAGGCAACCAGAGCGACAAACCATAGATGCACAGCGGAAACGGCAGGAACAGCAGCGCCAGCAGCAGCACGCGGCGGTCCTTGAGCGCGCTGAACGGGTTGCGGTGCGTGTCGAGCCTGTAGGCGCGGTGGTCGGCGGCGAGTTCGCGCTCGATCCAGCGGCGCTCGGTGTCGTCGAGCCAGCGCGCGTGCGCGGGCGACTCGGGCAGCAGGCGCAGCGTGGGAATGCACAGCAGCACGGCGGGCAGGCCGCTCACGACGAAGAGCGTCTGCCAGCTCGACATGCCGAAAAAGCCGTGCGTTTCGAGCAGCGCGCCCGCAATCGGCCCGGTGATGATGCCCGCAATGGGCTGCGCGAGCACCAGCAAGCCGATCACGCGCGCGCGGTGTCGCATGGGAAACCACTGCGTGAGGAAATACAGAATGCCCGGATAGAGCCCCGCCTCCGCCGCGCCCAGCAGGAAGCGCAACGTGTAGAAGCTCTTCGGGCCGCTCACGAGCGCCATGAGCATCGTGATCACGCCCCACGTGAACAGAATGCGCGCGAACCACACGCGTGCGCCGAAGCGCGCGAGCGCGAGATTGCTGGGCACTTCGCAAAGGAAATAGCCGATGAAGAAGAGACCGGCGCCGAGGCCGTAGGCGGCGTCGGAAAGGCCCACAGCCGCGTTCATGTGCAGCTTCGCGAAGCCGACCACGGTGCGGTCGACGTACGCCACCACGTAGATCAGCGCGAGAAAAGGCAGAAGTCGGCGCGCGATATGGCCGACGATGAGCTTTTCCTCGCTGCTGGCGCTTGCCAGCGCAGCGGGCTGATCGTGTTGCAGCACCTGCGGATTTGTCATCGTGTCTCCTGTGTCGAGCGCACTTGACGCTTTAGCGTTGAGTGCGGTCCCATGCAAAGCAACTCTGTATTTTTTCTCGCCTGCGCGCACTCAATACATCAACCGCTCAGTGCGAATGCCGCGGCACGCCCGCCCCGCGCTTGCCCACGAGGAAGTCGAGATCGCAACCTTCGTCGGCCTGCAACACGTGATCGACATACAGACGCGCGTAGCCGCCCTTGCCCAGTTGCTCCGCCACGCCGGGCGCGGCCGCCGGATCGACATCGCTCAAGCGGCGCGCGAGTTCCTCGTCGCTGATGTCGAGATGCAGGCGCCCCGATTCGCAATCCAGCTCGATCCAGTCGCCGTTGCGCACGGCCGCGAGCGGGCCGCCGGCCGCCGCTTCGGGCGCAACGTGCAAGACCACCGTGCCGTAAGCGGTGCCGCTCATGCGCGCGTCCGAAATGCGCACCATGTCCTTCACGCCCTGGCGCAGCAGCTTGGGCGGCAGACCCATGTTGCCAACCTCGGCCATGCCGGGGTAGCCGCGCGGGCCGCAGTTCTTCATCACGAGGATGGAGTCCTTGTCGACATCGAGCGACTCGTCGCCGATGGTCGCCTTGTAGTGATCGAAGTTTTCGAACACCACGGCGCGGCCGCGATGCTTGAGCAGCTCGGGCGTCGCCGCCGAAGGCTTGAGCACCGCGCCGCGCGGCGCAAGATTGCCGCGCAGGATACAGATGCCGCCGTCGGCAATCAATGGGTTGTCGAGTTGACGAATCACTTCGTCGTTGTAGTTGGGCGCTTCGCGCACGTTGTCCCAGATGGACTTGCCGTTCACGGTGAGCGCACCCGGATGCGGCAGCAGGTTCGCTTCGCCGAGCCGGCGCAGCACCGCCGGCAACCCGCCCGCGTAATAGAACTCTTCCATCAGGAAGCGGCCCGAAGGCTGCAGATCGACGATGGTCGGCGTGCCGCGGCCAATGCGCTGCCAGTCTTCGAGTTCGAGGTCCACGCCAATGCGGCCCGCAATCGCCTTCAGGTGGATCACGGCGTTGGTCGAGCCGCCAATGGCCGCGTTCGTGCGAATGGCGTTTTCGAACGCTTCGCGCGTGAGGACCTTTGAGAGCTTCAGGTCTTCCAGCGCCATCTGCACGATGCGGATGCCCGACATGTGCGCGAGCACGTAGCGGCGCGCATCCACAGCGGGAATCGCGGCGTTGTGCGGCAGCGAAACGCCCAGCGACTCGGCCATGCAGGCCATCGTCGAGGCAGTGCCCATGGTGTTGCAGGTGCCCGCCGAGCGCGACATGCCGGCTTCGGCCGAAAGGAACTGGTGCAGGTCGATCTCGCCCGCCTTCAATTCCTCGTGCAACCGCCACACCACCGTGCCCGAGCCGATGTCGCGTCCTTCGTGCTTGCCGTTGAGCATCGGGCCGCCCGTCACGACGATGGCGGGCACGTCTACGCTCGCCGCGCCCATCAGCAGCGCGGGCGTGGTCTTGTCGCAGCCGCACAGCAGCACGACGGCGTCGATGGGGTTGCCGCGAATCGCCTCCTCCACGTCCATGGAGGCGAGATTGCGCGTGAGCATGGCCGAGGGGCGCAGGTTCGATTCGCCGTTCGAGAACACCGGGAACTCGACCGGGAAGCCACCGGCTTCATAAATGCCGCGCTTCACGTGCTCCGCGAGCTTGCGGAAATGCGCATTGCAGGGCGTGAGTTCCGACCAGGTGTTGCAGATGCCGATGATCGGGCGACCATCGAATTCGTGATCGGGAATGCCTTGATTCTTCATCCAGCTTCGGTACATGAAGCCGTTCTTGTCCGTGGTGCCGAACCACTGTTGGGAGCGCAGTTTGGGTTTGGTATCCGACATCGTGTTCGTCTTGTGGAGCAGGTAATTCGCCGATACATCCGGGCGATGGATTCGGCACAGTCTAGGGAGAAGTCTGATAACCTTCTAATGAAAAAATGGACGCTTCCGATATCGAAATCGGCATTGGTATAAACACCTAAAACTATTTGGGAAATCAGGTGGAGACATGCTCGATACAAGCCCCTGGTACGTGCGCACGCGGCTGAAAACGCGGCAACTGCTCCTCGTCGTGGCGCTGGCCGAGGAAGGCAACATTCACCGCGCGGCGGCTGCGCTGAACATGACGCAACCCGCCGCGTCGAAGCTCCTGCGCGAGCTCGAGGACATGCTCGGCGCGGTGCTGTTCGAGCGCATGCCGCGCGGCATGCGGCCCACGCTGTACGGCGACGCCCTGATCCGCCACGCGCGCGCCGTGCTCGGCAGCCTCGACCAGGCGCAGGAGGAACTGAGCGCGCTCAAGGCGGGGCGCCTTGGCCACGTGGCGGTGGGTGCGATCACCTCGCCGGGCGTGCGCGTGCTGCCGGCCGCCGTCGCGGCGGTCAAGCGCACACATGCCAACCTGCGCGTTTCCGTGGAAATCGACGCGAGTAACGTGCTGCTCGAACATCTGGCGCAAGACAAGCTCGACGTCGTGCTGGGCCGCCTTTCCGCCGAGCACGACAAGCTCCAGTTGCGCTACGAGCCGCTCGCGGGCGAGCCGGTATGCGCCGTGGTTCGGCCGGGGCATCCTATGCTCGGGCAGGCAGCGGATGAAGCCCGGCCGATTGCGCTCGCCGATATCGCGCGCGCCACGTGGGTCGTGCCGCCGGTGGGCAGCGTGCTGCGCCATCGCTTCGAGCTGATGTTCCAGCGCGCGAGCCTCGCGCCCCCGTCGAACGTGGTGGAAACGCCGGCGCTGCTCTTCATCACGCGCGTGCTGGAGCAAAGCGACATGATCGCCGTGCTCACCGAAGACGTGGCGCACTACTACGCGGCGCACGGCATGGTCGAAATCCTGCCCGTGCCGATGGATTGCCAGATGGACGACTTCGGCATCATCACACGCGCGGACCGCCTCTTCACGCCCGCGGCCAGCGTGATGATCGAGGCGTTGCGACAAGTGAGCGCCGACATTTACGGGGCCCACCGCCGGGAGCCAGCCGCGCGATAATCGTGCGACGAAACCCGCCGCAGAGGACCGAACCATGCCCGCCAGCCAGAGCGCCGCTCCCGACAGCACCGCCATTCGCGTCGCGCTGTGGCGCGCGCTGCACGTCCAGGTCGACGACGCGCCCTACGTGCTCGAAGACGAAACCGGCATGCAGATCGCCGCGCCCGCATCGAACTGGCGCGAGCGGCCCGACATGCACCCCGAAGGCACGCGCGGGTATCGCGCTTCGATCGTCGGGCGCGCGCGCTTCGTCGAAGACCTCGTGACCGAGCAGACCGCAAAAGGTCTCGCGCAACAGTACGCGATTCTCGGCGCGGGACTCGACACGTTCGCGCAGCGCCATCCCGAGATCGCCTCGCGCCTGCACGTGTACGAAGTGGACAAGCCGGGCACCCAGGCCTGGAAACGTCAGCGGCTCATGGAGCTGGGGTTTCGCGAGCAGGACTGGCTGCGCTTCGTGCCGGTGGATTTCGAAGCCGGCGAGACATGGTGGGAACGGCTCGCCGCGGCCGGGTTCGATGCCGCGAGCCCCGCGGTGATCGCGTCGACGGGCGTCTCAATGTATCTCACGCGCGAAGCGAACCTCGCGACGCTGCGGCAGATCGCGCAGCTCGCCCCGGGCTCGACGCTCGTCATGACGTTCCTGTTGCCGCTCGAACTCATCGACGAGCCCGAACGTTCGCAGCATGCCGCCGTGTATGAGCGAGCGAGGGCGGCGGGCACGCCGTTCGTGAGCTTCTTCGCACCGGACGAGATGCTTGCGCTCGCACGCGTTGCAGGGTTGCGCGACGCGCGGCATGTTTCGACCGCGGATCTGACCGCACGTTATTTCGCAGGCCGTAGCGATGGCCTGAAACCGGCGAGCGGCGAGTCGATTCTCGTGGCGACGGTTTGACCCCGTGCCGGCATCCCATCCGGTTTTCTCGGTTGGCGCTTTTCCCGCACCATTGTGAATAGGACAAGCTTGTTTGCGGACATACACCGCTTCTGCAGTAGCGAAAAAGCTCGAGGCATGAAGCACGCTCACCCTGGACCGTTTCGACCTAGACTTTAAGGAATTCGCAAGCTTGATCCGGTGTGCCGGAGTCGATATTCACGCGCGCGAATGTTCCGTGCCCGAACGCGAGCACATCCTGTCCGTGACCGACGTCGGAGGTGAAGACAATGGCCGAGAGCTGGAAGGTTGCCGGTACGTATTTCGAGAGCTGCAATTGCTATGCCCCTTGCAGTTGCGTTTGCCTGGGACCGCCTTCGGATGGAGACTGCGCGGTGCTGATCGGCTGGCACATCGATCAGGGGAAGTTCGCCGCCGTGACGCTGGACGGCCTCAACATCGCCCTGTTTGCGTATTCGCCGGGCCACATGTTGCAAAACAAGTGGAGAGTCGCCCTCTACCTGGACGAACGCGGCACATCTGAGCAACTCGACGTGTTGGGCAAGATATTTTCCGGTCAGGCCGGCGGACCGCTTTCGGCGCTCGGCCCGATGATTGGCGAGGTCATGGGCGTCAGGCCGGCCGCCATCAGTTATCAGCAGGACGGGAAGCGTCGCAGCCTCCACATTCCCGACGTGGCAGCCATGGAAATCGAAGCCTTGGCGGGTCAGGACGGTGGCGACGTCACGATCAGCAATCACCCGCTTACGCCTGTCCCGGGGTTCGCGGCGGTCATCGGAAAATCGAAGGAGTTTCGCTTCACTGACCACGGATTCACCAGAGAAATTTCGGACCGAAACGGCTTTTATTCTCCGTTCGTCTACCATGACTGAACCTGGCTTGCTGGGCACGCGTGCGACGCGATGGTGGCCGCGGCGCGACCAGGCGGTCGCGCTGTCCGGGCTCACGGCTGCCGCGGCGCTGGCGTGGGCCTACCTCCTGTATATGAGCTGGGGCATGGAGCACATGGAGGTAGGTGCGACCATGGCCATCATGCCGCGCATGACACATTGGCATCCCATCGACCTGCTTTTGGTCGTGGCGATGTGGGCCGTCATGATGGCCGCCATGATGCTTCCGTCCATCGTGCCAACGGTGCTGGGTTTCGCGTCCATGAGCAGCCGGCGGCGCGGGCAACATCGGCCATACGTGCAGACTAGCGTGTTCGTTCTCGGCTACCTCGCCGTCTGGTCCGGCTTCAGCCTCTTTGCGACGCTTGTGCAGTGGGGCTTGCTCGAGGCACGCCTCGTTACGCCGATGATGGTGAGCGCGACGCCATGGCTTGCAGGCGCTCTTCTGGTCATTGCCGGGGTCTTCCAGTTGACGCCTGCGAAGCATGCGTGCCTTGCCAGGTGCGTGTCCCCGCTCGGCTTTCTTCTAACTGAGTGGCGCGACGGCACCTTCGGCGCCTGGATCATGGGATTTCGTCATGGAGCGTATTGCGTAGGTTGCTGCGGACTACTCATGACGCTCCTCTTCGTATTTGGCGTGATGAACGTGCTCTGGATTGCTGTGCTGTCGATCTACGTGATGCTCGAAAAAATGCTTCCGCAAGTGCGATGGCTTCCTTTCGCGCAGGGAGCGCTGCTGATTTGCTGGGGCATTACCGTTGCCGCAAGGGGGTAGATTTGCGAGCAGGCGGTTGCGAATTGCCGAGCCAGATTGACATCGAAAATCGGCGCCATCTATACTTCGCCAATCGGTTAATTAAACAAACGGAAAAGTAATTGGAATCGGATCACCTGAGTGCCACCTTCGCTGCGTTGGCCGACCCGACGCGCCGCGCCATCCTCGCGAGGCTGGCGCAAGGCGAAGCGACGGTAGGCGATCTGGCCAAGCCCTTCGACTTGAGTCCGCCGGCAATCAGCAAGCACCTGCGTGTTCTCGCGCATGCAGGGCTCATTACGCAAGGACGAGACCGTCAGTTCCGGCCTTGTCGCATCGTGCCTGAGCCGCTAAAGGAGGCGGCCGACTGGGCGCTGCAATACCGCGCGCTGTGGGAACAGCGCCTCGATCAGCTCGACAGCTACCTGCAGCAACTGCAACAGGCGCAGGTCAAGGACGCACCCAAGAAGCCCAACGCGAAGACCACCAACGTTTCTTCACCCCGTACCAGGAAGCCCCGCAACCATGACTGAAAAAGTGTCCGCACCCTTCATCCTTGAGCGCCGCTTCTCCGCGCCGCGGGAACTCGTGTACGCCGCGTTGACTGAAGCCCGGCATCTTGCCGCATGGATGAGCCCGCCGGGAATGGAAATGTCCCATTGCACGGTGGATGCGCGTGTCGGCGGCGTCTTTCACTACGCGATGAAGCCGAGCGGCGCGCCCGACGCCTCTGCCATGTGGGGCAAGTGGACGTTCCGCGAATTGACGCCGCCCGAGCGCATTGTGGTCGTCGTGCAATTCAGCGACGCAGAGGGTGGCGTGACGCGACACCCCATGGCCAGCGAGTGGCCGCTGTACACGCTATCGACAACCACGCTTAGCGAAGTCGCAGGTGGCACGCTAATGCGCCTCGAATGGCGCGCGCTGGACGCCAGCGAAGCCGAAGAAGCCATCTTTGACGCTTCGCACGCCAGCATGTCTCAAGGTTGGGGTGGCAGCATGGATGCGCTCGAACGCTATCTCACGCAGCGGCAAGCCGATCGCTGAGTCGCGACCAGAAAAAAGCGCGCCTCCCGGTGCGCTTTTACGACCGCCCACAAGAGCCTGACGAAGCGATGACCGCACGGCGCACGCGCGGCCGAACGTTAGCTCAAGCCTTGGCCACTACTGCCGCGTGAGCATGAGGTCCAGATTCTGGACCGCTGCCCCGGATGCGCCTTTGCCAAGATTGTCGAAGACCGCGGACAGCAGGACGTGCCTGTGTTCTACGTCATGAAAAACGCTTAACTGCATGTCGTTCGTACCGTTCAGCACTTGCGGGTCGAGGTGTTTCAAGGCGCTCGATTCGTGCAGCGGCAGAACGCGTACGTGAGGGACCCCGGCATAGTGGCGTGCGAGGCAAGCGTGCAACGTGCCGCCATCCACGCCCGGTGCCAGCAGCCGCAGCGCCAGCGGCACCGTCAGCACGATGCCCTGGCGGAACGCTCCGTACGCTGGAACAAAAATGGGACGCTGCGCCAGGCAGGCGTGCTGCTGGATCTCCGGCGTGTGCTTGTGCGCGAGTTCCAGACCATAGACCTGATAGGAAGGCGCGTCGGCCGCTCGCGGCCCCTCATGCTCCTCCACGCCGGCGCGCCCGCGCCCGGAGTAGCCGGATACCGCGTGAATGCTGATCGGGTAATTGCCCGGTATGAGCCCGGCCTGCACCAACGGGCGCAGCAGGCCAACTGCGCCGGTCGGATAGCAACCGGGATTGGTGACCCGACATGCGTTCGCAATCTGCTCAGCCTGCCCCGGCGTCATTTCCGGAAAACCGTAAGTCCAGTCCGGCTGTGTGCGGTGGGCGGAGCTCGCGTCGATCACCCGGACGGCAGGATTGACAATGGCGCCCACTGCCTCGCGCGCCGCGGCGTCGGGCAAACAGAGGATGGCGATGTCGCAGGCGTTGATGGCTTCTGCACGACGCCGCGAATCTTTGCGCTCCGCAGCGTCTAGCGTGAACAGTCTGATGTCGGTCCGGTTGCGCAGCCGCTCGTGGATTTGCAGCCCGGTGGTGCCTTGGTCGCCGTCGATGAAAACTACGGGAGAGCTCATACGTGCATGACTCCGCTGACTATGGGTTGTAACGGGTAAAGCGAGCCCCTATGTTGCGCGGACGGCTAGAATAGAGAAAGTTGAATTTAATAACGCAAACATTCAGCTTTTCTGAATCTGGACGCCGCCATGCGAGAGATCAGCCTGGACCGCTTGCGCACTCTGGTCGCCGTTGCCGACCGTGGTTCGTTTGCCGATGCGGCGCGTGCATTGCACCTGGCGCCGCCAACGATCAGCCTTCATATCGCGGAACTCGAAGACCGCATTGGGGCTCCGCTCCTGTTACGCAAGCGCGGACATGTGGGGCCGACGTCTATCGGCGAGGTGCTGGTGGAACGCGCGCGCCGGTTGCTGGCCGACGCGGAGCAGGCGTTAGACGATATCCAGCGCCAGGTAGAGGGGCTCGAAGGGCGTGCGCGGCTCGGCGCGTCCACGGGCGTGATCGCGCACCTGCTGCCGCAAGCGCTCGAGGTCCTGCGCGAGCACCATCCCGCCATCGACATTCAAATTGCCGTGCTGACTTCGCAAGAAACCCTGTCCCGGCTGGTGGATGGAACGCTGGATGTCGGGCTGATCGCGCTGCCTCAGCCCCCGGTGGCCGGACTCGTGATCAAGCCCTGGCGCCGCGACCCTGTGATGGCCTTCGTGCCGGCGCATTGGCGGTGTCCGGCCCGCGTTACGCCTGAATGGCTCGCCACCCAACCGCTCATCCTCAATGACGCGACCACGCGTCTCTCGCGTCTGACCGCGGAGTGGTTCGCGACCGCAGGGCATCATCCTGCGCCGCGCATTCAGCTCAACTACAACGACGCGATCAAGAGTCTGGTAGCGGCAGGTTACGGCGCCGCGCTGTTGCCACATGAGGCCACGACGCCACTACCCGACAAGCGCATCGTCATGCGTGCGCTGCGCCCGGCCTTGTGGCGACGGCTCGGTATTGCATATCGTGCGGGGTACGTTGAGCGTTCCACGCAACACGTCCTGGATGTGTTGTGGGATTTGCGACTGGCGTAGGCGTTGCCATTCGCCGCCAGGGCCCTTTTCGCTGAAACAATAGCCCTTCACGAAGATCAGAGTCCCGCTTCACTCCGCAATGCGCTTGAAACTGGCGTAGTAATCCTCGGTGTAGTAACAGTCGCCAATTTGCTTGCGCGGTCCACCACACACGATCCGGCGCTGCCCGCGATCCGTCATGCCAGGGGTGCGAACCGTGTATGTGTGGTAGTAGCCGCGTGGATGCTTCGGCAGCAAAGCGGCGCTGTTGCGGAACAACACGCCGTCGTCTGCAAAAGGGAAGGGGCCGCCCGCTTTGATCAGCCGTAGCGTCTCGGTTCCTTCCGCCGGCAACTGTGTCCTGGTGACGGTGCCCAGCGTGCCCGCTACTTGCGCGCCCGATGCGGCGGGTGTGCCGCTTGCGCCCTGCGCTGGCTGTGCCGGCGCCTGGCTTGCAGATGCGCCCGATGCCTCCGTGGCGTTTCGCGAACTCTCCTTGCCGCATCCACAGAGGATCGCGCTCAAGGCAACGATGCAGGGGAAAGCCCACGCTCTCTTCACGAAACGGTTCTCCTCTCGTTGACCAGAACTCGACGACCAGGATAGACGTAAAGGTAGCGCTAATGGCGCAGCGAATCAATGATCGAAAGGAAACAGGCACTCGGCACGTGGCAACGAACAACGGCCGCTTACACCCGTTCCGATGTAAGCGGCCTGGACCTGCAATAACATAGTGCTGGATGACGCGGTACTTCAACTGCATGCTGCCCTGCTCTTCAACTACGTGTTGCTCTGCACTTCAACAGCGTATTTCCCTGCACTCCTCATCGATTCAACAGCATGGTACTTCGACAATAACCGATTAAGCTCTGCCAGACACGACTACTGCTGCGGGACTGCTGTACTGCAACGGGTACACGGTATGGTCCAACTCGACCGCAGGAGGGGAGTCCTGGGATGGAGCCAACGTCTCGCTCCATGAAAACCAGTGTAGACGTAGCAGGCATTAACCAATTGCCCGAAACGAGCCCAATATGGCGCCGAGTTCCCGCAATTGACGAGCGTGCCTGCCGGTGCTCCGATGCGTCCGCGCATCCGCCCATACAAGCTCGCATTTCAGGCGACAGCTTCCGCCTCAGACTGATAGAACGGGTAGTCCGTATAACCGATTTGCGTGCCGCCAAAGAAGGTCGGGCGGTCGTACGGGTTGAGCGAAAGGTTGCGACGCAGCCGCTCCGGAAGGTCGGGATTCGCAATGAAGTGGCGACCGAATGCCACCAGATCGGCATCGCCGTCCTGCAGGATCGCTTCGGCCTTTTCACCGTCGAAGCCGCCGGCCGCAATGATGGTGCCCGCATAGTGCTTGCGAATCATCTGGGCAGCAACCGGATCCTGGCTGGCGCTTTCGTTTTCGACATTGCCGAGAATGCGGGGCTCGATGAGGTGCAGGTACGCGAGATTCAGCTTCGCAAGTTCTCCTGCAACATACGTGAACAGGCCGACAGGGTCGCTATCCGACATATCGCCCCACGACCCGCTGGGCCCAAGGCGCAAGGCAACCTTGTCGCTTCCCCACACTGAAATAACGGCACGGGTGGACTCCATCAGCAGACGGGCGCGGTTTTCGAACGAACCGCCATAGATGTCCGTGCGCTTGTTGCTGCCGTCCTGCAGGAACTGGTCGAACAGATAGCCGTTTGCGGCATGCAGTTCCACGCCGTCGAAGCCTGCCGCGATGCCGCGTGCTGCCGCCGCGCGAAAACTTTCGACGATGCCCGCAATTTCGTGCGTCTCCAGTGCGCGATTCGGCGTATTCGGGACCCAGCCGGCGTCCGTGTATGCGACACCGCCGTGAGGCACTTCCGAGGGGCCAACCGGACGCCCACCATCGGGTTGCAATTCCGAATTCGACTGGCGCCCAGCGTGGTACAGCTGAAGGAAGATTTTCGCGCCCTTTGCATGGACTGCATCGGTCACGCGCTTCCAGCCGGCAATCTGACTGTCGTCGTACAAACCCGGCGCACCAAGATACCCGTTGCCGTTCGGCGCAGCAATGGTGGCCTCGCTAATCAGCAACCCGCCGGCCGAAGCGCGCTGCGCGTAGTACTCCGCCATGAGCGGGCCGGGTATCGCACCGCTTTCAGCACGCATACGGGTGAGCGGCGCTAGAACGACTCGGTGCGAGAACGTGTAAGGACCGACTTTGACTTCAGAAAAGAGCTTGGACATGATTGACCCCAAAAGAGATTGGAAAGCGCATCGATTTCTGGTTGTCCGACGTGACAGAAGCCGAAGCCGCGGAACTGGCTCACTTCCCCGCGACATCGATGGGCTAGAGTGTATATGCACATATCGATTCATTTGTCGCGATTGCCGGCAATACTGTTCTCGCGTTTCGCAAACAGTCTCTTTCTATTCCACGCCATCCATGTCGGGAACAGGTTTGGAAACCTTAATGACTTTTTCATCCAGTCGGCATAGCAATTTCAACCAGAAATAGCCGACCAAACATTATTGAAAACTGTGCATATGTCGCTAGCATCCAGTTATCGACTGCCAGATCAAACACCGGCGGCGGTCATTCACTACGGGCTGGGGAGAGGACGGGTATGCGAGTCCTGGTATTGGGTAGCGGGGTCGTCGGTGTGACTAGCGCGTTTTATCTGGCGCGTGCCGGTCACGAAGTCACAGTCATCGACCGCGAGGAAGGTCCCGCGCTTGAGACGAGCTTCGCGAACGCCGGGCAAATCTCTCCAGGCTATGCAGCACCATGGGCGGCACCCGGCGTTCCGCTCAAAGCCGTTAAGTGGATGTTCCAGAAGCATGCGCCGCTTGCCATCCGCCCGGATGACGCGGACAAGCAGTTCCAGCTTCAGTGGATGTGGCAGATGCTGCAGAACTGCACCGCCGAGCGCTACGCGATCAACAAGAACCGCATGGTGCGGCTTGCGCAATACAGCCGCGACTGCCTGCAGGCACTGCGCGCTGAAACGGGTATCCAGTACGAAGGACGAACCGGCGGCACGCTGCAGGTTTTCCGGACGCAGCAGCAGCTCGACGGCGCCGCAAAAGACATTGCGGTACTGAAAGAGGCGAACGTTCCCTACGAGCTGTTGAGCGCAAGCGAACTCTCGCGGGTTGAGCCTGCGCTCACTGCAACGTCGCACAAGCTAACCGGCGGCCTTCGCTTGCCCGGCGACGAGACAGGCGACTGCCAGCTGTTCACCACCCGGCTTGCCGCGCTCGCCGCGCAGGCGGGCGTGACGTTCCGCTACAACACGCCAGTCGATACCCTCGTTGTCGAAGACTGCAAAGTCGTTGGCGTGCGCCATGGGACCAAGCTCATCCATGCCGATGCGTTCGTTGTCGCATTTGGCTCCTATTCGACGAGCTTCCTGTCGGGCCTCGTCAAGATTCCGGTCTACCCGCTCAAGGGGTATTCCATCACGGCGCCTATCGTCGACGAGGCTCGCGCGCCGGTCTCGACGGTTCTCGACGAGACCTACAAAATCGCCATCACGCGTTTCGACAAACGCATTCGCGTGGGCGGTATGGCCGAAATCGTCGGATTTGACAAGCGCCTGCGCGAGGCGCGGCGCGAGACGCTCGAAATGTGCGTGAACGATCTGTTCCCCGGCGGCGGCGACACATCGAAGGCGACGTTCTGGACCGGGCTGCGGCCAATGACGCCGGACGGCACGCCCATTGTCGGCCGCACCGCCGTACCCAATCTGTTCCTGAACACGGGCCATGGCACGCTTGGCTGGACCATGTCCTGCGGTTCGGCGCAGCTTCTCGCCGACCTGATTTCAGGCAAAAAGCCCGCCATCCAGTACGACGATTTGAACGTATTCCGCTACGACAAGGAGCCGGCAGCCCCCGCGGATTTCGCACTGGACTAGGCAGCACTGCGTGCGCCTCGCTACGCGTACGCGCCCTGGGTTTCCACGCACTCAACCCCAGGCGCGCGCGGCCGTTAATTCACTTATGGAGCAAGGCAGCCGGTCCTATGACTTGCGGATCGTCCTGCCAGGCCCCATACCCTGTCCCTAACTGTCGGGGACCACGCAGAGTCGAAATTGAGCGCCGGGAGCCCGCTCCCGGCGCGTTTTTCTTTCGCCAACCAGCCAGACGTCACACAAACCGGCACCCCAAAATACGAAGCGGGAGCCGGCTCCACGCCGCTCCCGCCAGATCACTTCGTTGTGCTCACCAGCACCGCGCGAGCATGCACGGCAACACTCAGCTCATGTGCAGACCGCCATTGAGCGAAAAGTCCGCGCCGGTCGAGAAGCCCGATTCGTCGGATGCGAGCCACGCGACGATCGAAGCGATCTCCAACGGTTCGCCGAGGCGACGCACCGGAATGCTGTCGACGATCTTCGAGAGCACTTCGGGCTTCACCGCCTTGACCATGTCCGTGCCGATATAGCCGGGCGAAACGGTATTGACCGTCACGCCCTTGGTCGCCACTTCCTGCGCGAGCGCCATGGTGAAGCCGTGAATGCCGGCCTTGGCCGTGGAGTAATTCGTCTGCCCGAACTGGCCTTTCTGCCCGTTCACCGACGAAATGTTGATCACCCGCCCAAACCCCCGCTCGATCATGCCGTCGATCACCTGCTTCGTCACGTTGAAGAGGCTCGTGAGGTTGGTGTCGATCACCGCGATCCAGTCTTCGTGCGTCATCTTGCGAAAGACGACGTCGCGCGTGATGCCCGCGTTGTTGACCAGAATGTCGATCTCGCCGACGTCTTTCTTCACCTTCTCGAACGCGACGGCCGTGGAGTCCCAGTCGGCCACGTTGCCTTCCGACGCGACGAACTCGTAGCCCAGCGCCTTTTGCTCGTCGAGCCAGCGCGTTTTGCGCTGCGAGTTCGGGCCGCAGCCCGCGACCACCGTGTAGCCATCCTTGTGCAGACGCTGGCAGATGGCCGTTCCGATGCCGCCCATGCCGCCGGTCACGTAGGCAATACGCTTTGCCATAGATCCTCCTTTTGCTTTAGGGGGTAGGTGAGTTGGGAAAGACTCTGGAGGATGGAGTCAGTTTGACGAGCGCCACCCAGCCGGGCGATGGGGAAATACCCGTACAGGAAAACGCCTGCCGGAACCATTCCGTACGACAGGGTGTGCTGGCGTTGTCTCGATGTCGCCAGCGGACCGAACAAGCCTATCAGCGTCTTTTGGGGGACACAAGGCGATCGCGACGTCGGACGTGGGCAAAAGCACACATTTGCCTGGCATGCCTCAATAAACACACGCGTAGAGATGTGTTTCGCATAAGAATACGGCCCGGCATCTAGCCGGGCCGTGCGCAGGCTGACTGCGAAGGCGTCAGAGACCAGCGGCGAGCCGCTCGTCGCCGAATCCTTCGGGCAGGCCCGTCACATAATCCAGCCGCCCGACCGCTTCGAGCAGCGAGCGGCCGGCAATCGTGAGCGCCAGCCGGCGATGGCCTTCCGTCCAGTGCTCGAGCGCAACGAGCTGACGCTCGAGCAGCGTGTCCAGTTCCTGACGATTCATGTCGATCTGGTCCGGCGAATGGCGGACCAGCATCAGCGTGGCGAATTCCTTAGGGCTCAGCAATGTTGTCTCCCAGTAACTCTCATGCCGCAACCAGGGGGCACAGGGCCGCATATATTCGAGGTTCAATGTGACACTGGCATGACTGTCACAATTTCGCGCCGGCGCTGTATTGATCTTGCATATCCGGGCTTGGCGCCCTCTTTTCGGGCGGCGGCGCTTGCGGCGGCACGAGCGCCACGCCGCACTCCTCCACGAGGTTGCGCAGCGAGGTGGGAAAGAGCGTGCCGGGGTCGTCGGCAATGCCTGCGCCCTCGTCACGCAGCGCCGCGCCAACACCCACCACGATGGTCGAGCCGGGCGCGCGCTCGCGCAAGCGCCGCACGAGGTTGCGCAGGTACGGCGGCGACTCGGGCGCGTCGAGCGACACCACGCAGATGGCCGGTGAGCGCTCATCGATCATGGCCCCGCGCGTGGCGCGCACTTCGTCGTACGTGGTGGCCGTACACGGAATATTGCGCCGCATGAGCAACTGGCCAATGATCGCCACCGCCACGTCGTCGAACGCGCCACGCCCGGGTACGCAGAGCACCTCGCCCGCGTCCGGCGAGAGCGTGAATTCAATGACCCTCGCGCCTTCGTCCGCGCCCTCGGCGGCTCGTTTCGCGCTCTCGTCCCCGGCTGCGGCGTGGCGCGAATCGTCTACAGATTCGAGGTCCTCGACAATGTCGAGCAACGCCTGGTTGATGCGCGCCACCTGCTCGGCGGGCAGCACGCCGCGCAAGGCGTCGTTGCGCGCGAAGCGCAGGCCCTCGAACACCACCTGCTCGTAATAGTCGATGAGCGGCATGGTCGTGAGCAGCCGGTCGGCCTGCAGCAGCGCCTCGTGCGGATCGTCCGCGAGCAGGCGCTGGTAGCAGGTTTGCGCGGGCGTGAGCGCGGGCTGGTCGCCCAGCAGGATCGTGAGGAAGTTCAGGCGGTCCACGTAGCGGCCGAGCGTGACGATGCACAGCGTGAGCGGCGTGGAAAGCACGAGCCCCACCGGCCCCCACAGCCAGCTCCAGAAAATCGCCGCCACCACGACGGCGAGCGGCGAAAGCCCCGAGCGCCGGCCATAGAGCATCGGCTCGGCGAACTGGCCGGCCACCACGTCCACGACGATGAAGAAGATCAGCGTCGTGACGGCCATGGTCCATTGCGGCTGCGTGGCCGCGGCGACGAGCGTCGCCATGATCGCGGCGATCCAGATGCCGATGTACGGCACGAAGCGCATGAGCGCCGCCACCGCGCCAAACAGCAGCGCGCCCGGCACGCCAATGCCCGCCAGCCCGAGCGCGATCACCCCGCCTACCGTGACATTCACACCGACTTGCGCGACGAAGTAGCGCGAGAGCCGCTGCGAGGCGTCGTTGATGGCGGTCGTGGTGCGGTGCAGGTCGTCCGAGCCGAACACGCTAATGAGCCGGTCGCGCAGGTCCTCGCGCTGGAACAGGATGAAAATCGTCACCACGAGCACGATGAAGGTCGTTTCGAGCGGCGCGATAGCCGGCGCAAGCGCCTTTTGCGCGAGCGTGAGCGGCGTGGGCGCGGGGTTGTGGATCTCCACCGGCATGGGCTGCTGCGGCTGGTTGCGCGCCGCGCGCCCGCGCGGCTGCGGCGGCGCGGGCGGCGGTGTGGGCGTAATGCGCTGCAGGGTGGTAGCGGCGCGCGACATCAACGAATCGGCGCGGCCCACCGTCTTTTCCTGCACCGTTTGCACTTTCTGCTCGATCTCCTCCTGATACTGCGGCAGGGAAGCGGAAAGCTGGTAGACCTGCGCGGCGATCAGCGCGCCCACGCCGGCGAGCGCGAGCACGGTGGAAAGCACCGCAACGAGGATAGCGAGGAACTGCGGCACATGAATGCGCCGCAGCGTGGTCACGAGCGGCGCCAGCAGAAAACTCAGCAGCACCGAAAGCGTAATGGGAATCAGCACCGCACGCCCGAAATACAGGCCGCACACCACGACCACGCCGGTAATGACGGAGGCGAGGCTATGCAGCGTGGGCGGGCTTGGCGGAAACACCCGGTTGCGTCGGCCCTGCGGCGGCAGCGGGAAATTCATGTCGGATCGGATCGGCAAAAAAAGGGAACATCGGGCCGCGCCAGCTCGGGCAAGCGCACGGCCCCTCTACACGCACGAGCACGCGCAAACATGCACGAGGTGCACCTCAAAATGGTACTGCGCCCACGCACATCGGGCGCGGCCGTCCAGATTTTCGCAGGTCACGCGAGTCGGGCGCAAAAACGCGCGTCACTGCGTTTGCGTCTTGCCCGACACGAGTTCCTGATTTCGCGCGACGAGGAACTGAATGAGCCCGTCCACGCCGCCCTGCTGGATCTTCTCGTTGAACTGCTGACGATAGGTCTGGATCAGCCACGCACCGAGCACGTTCAGGTCGTAAAGCCGCCAGCCCTGCGGCGTCTTGTACAGGCGGTAATCGATTTCGAGCGGATTGTTGTTGGTCTGCGCAAGCGTGCGCACCACGACGTCCGTGTCGCCGGGGGAGCTGCGCATGGGCGGGTAGTCGATCTTCTGGTCGGGCTTCAGTTGCGCGATGGCGCCCGAGTAGAGATGGATCAGCAACAGCTGGAACTGCTGCTCGATCTGCGCCTGCTGCTCGGGCGTGGCCGTGCGCCAGTGCGGCCCCATGGCGAGGCGCGTGGTACGGCGGAAATCGACGTACGGAAGAATGTCGCGGTTGACGATGTCCTGAATGCGCGCGATGTCGTCGGGCGCGACGGACTTCGCGCGCACCTCGTCGAGCACCTGCTGCGTGGCGGTCTTGATGAGCGCTTGCGGGTCCGACTGGTCCACCTGGGCCGATTGGGCGAATGCCGCCGTGGCGGGCAGGAACGACAAACACCACGCAACGAGCGCGGTCATACGGAATAACCTGGTCATCGATATCTCTGGGCAATGGCGGGAGGGGCGAGGCGGCGCGAAGTCGATGAGCCGGCAACACCGGCATCCCGGCGCGCGAGCGCCGCAAGCCGGACGCACCGCGCGTGCGCACGCCAGTGCTCAGTCTAGCGGGTCGGGCGCTGTCCGGTCGGATCGCTGTGCGGCTCGTGCGGCTCACGCCGCTCGCGCATTCACGCGCGGGGCGGGCCCGCATGCCCATCGGACTGAGCGATGAACGCCTCCAGCCCGAACAGCCAGGCAACGCAAAACGAGAGGCGCGAAAGCACACCCGGCATCGGGTCGCTGTCGCCATCCTCAGGGGCCTCCTCCAACGCGGTCTCGCCAGAAGCGAGCGCGCCGCCCAGTGGCGCGGACGTCGTCGACAACGGCGAGTGCTGGCGAGACAGGGATTCGGGCTCCATGGCGACGGTGCTCCTCGGTGCGGACCGGATTGTGATTGGCGCAGGCTATGCAGCAAGACACATGCCATCCGATGACTTCACGCTTGACCTCGCCCTTACGCCGGTCACGCATCGGTCGCGCGACTTCCGCTCTGTAAAAACTACAAGCGCGTCACGGCAAAGCGGAAAACCCAGCACGCGCCAGGCCCGGCAGCCGTTGCGCGAGCAGGCAGGCACGAAAAACGCATGCAGCCGCACGCCCGCGCGCCTTGCATACGCACGTAATCGGTTCAATCGCGGTTCCATCGCGGTTCCATCGCGGTTCCATCGAAACCGAATTGGGATCGAATCGATACAAAGGTGTAAGGTTCAGCGGTTCGTCTCGACGACGAGGCGCGCGCCCCATCGCTCAGGAGATTGCATGAACACACCGGAACAGGTTCGCATTGCGGACATCCTCGGCCAGCATCGCGACACGCTGCTCGCGGAATGGCTGCGCCTGCATCTGCCGATCGCGCTGCGCCGCGGCCTCGCGATGGAAGGGGAAATTCGCGAGCAGTTCTCCGCGTTCCTCAATGTCTTTCTCGACACGCTGCCCAACACCGAAACCTTCGATGCGAGCCGCCCCGAATGGGAGCCGGTGCGCGCGTTCCTCGCGGACATGTCGGCGCACCGCGCGCGTCAGGGTTACACGCCGGTGGAGACGGCCACCTTCGTGTTCTCGTTCAAGGAGCCGCTCTACGCGCGCCTGCGCGAGGGCTATGCGCACAATCCCGCCGAACTCGCCCAGGTGAGCTGGCAGGTGAATCTGCTGCTCGACGGCTTTGGCCTCTACACCACCGACGTCTTCCAGAAAAGCCGCGAAGCAATCATCGCGCGCCAGCAGGAAGAGTTGCTGGAGCTCTCCACGCCTGTCGTGCAGCTTTGGGAAGGCATTCTCGCGCTGCCGCTCATCGGCACGCTCGACTCCGCGCGCACCCAGGTCGTGATGGAGAGCCTGCTGCAAAAGATCGTCGACACGGGCGCGGGCCTCGCGGTCATCGACATCACGGGCGTGCCCACCGTCGACACGCTCGTCGCGCAGCATCTGCTCAAGACCGTGGCCGCCGCGCGCCTCATGGGCGCGGACTGCATCATCAGCGGCATCCGTCCGCAGATCGCGCAGACCATCGTGCACCTCGGTGTCGATCTCACCAACGTCACGACCAAGTCCACGCTCGCCGACGCCTTCGTCATCGCGCTGCAGCGCATCGGCGCGACCATCATCACGCCGAAGGCCGCGGCCTGAATGCCACTGAACGCACGACGCACGGGAACCGCACACGATGGAACGCATTCCGATTCTGCGCCTCGGCGACTGCCTGATCGTCACGATCCAGGTGGACATGCACGACCGCCTCGCGATCGCGCTGCAGGACGACCTCACCGAGCGCATCGTGAAGGAGTCGGCCAAGGGCGTGCTGCTCGACATCTCGGCGCTCGACGTAGTCGACTCGTTCATCGGCCGCATGATCAGCAACACGGCCGCCATGGCGACGGTGCTCGACGCGCAAACGGTGGTGGTCGGCATGCAGCCTTCGGTGGCGATCACGCTGGTCGAGCTCGGCCTCACGCTTTCGGGCGTGCGCACCGCGCTGAACGTCGAAAAAGGCATGGCGCTGCTCAAGCAGCGCCAGCTCCGTCAAGTCCCATGACTCCCTCATGACTCCGTTAGCTAGCACGTCTCTTGCATTCGATCATGAATAGCAACGACACGACCGGAAGGCTCGCGGCCCAGGTGAGCCTGCGCTCGGACGAGGAAATCGTCCGGCTACGACAGATCGTGCGCGACGCCGCCATCGCGCAGGGGTTTTCGCTCATCGAGCAGACCAAGTTCGTGACGGCGGCGAGCGAACTCGCGCGCAACACGCTGCAGCACGGCGGCGGCGGCGACGCGCGGCTGGAAGTGCTGGAACGAGGCGTGCGCGTGGGCCTGCGGCTCACGTTCGTCGATCAGGGTCCGGGCATTACCGACATCGAACGCGCGCTGCAAGACGGCTTCACGAGCGGCAATGGCCTGGGTCTGGGCCTGGGCGGCTCGCGGCGCCTGTGTGACGAGTTCACGATCGAATCGACTCAGGGTGCCGGCACGACGGTCACCATCACGAAATGGAAAGTACGCTAGACGGCGCGGCCGGTTCCGCCGGCGGCAGCCACCGGTCCTTCGAGATTGGCGACGCAAGCAGCGTCGCCTATGCACGCCGCGGCGCAGCCGAAGCCGCGCGCATTGCCGCGCTCACCGAAACCGACGCCGGGCGCCTCGCGATCGTGCTCACCGAAGCGGCCACCAACATCCTGAAGCACGCCGGCCACGGCGAGCTGCTCGTGCGAGCGCTCGAAGGTGCGGTGGAGCTGATCGCGCTCGACAGCGGCCCCGGCATGACCGACGTGGGCGCAGCGCTCGCCGACGGCCACTCCACGGCCGGCACGCCCGGCACCGGGCTCGGCGCGATGCGGCGGCTCTCGAACCAGTTCGCCGTCTACGCTCAGCCGGGCATGGGCACCGTGCTGCGCGCGCTCGTGCAAAAGAGCGGCGGCAACGCCGCCCACGCGGCATTCACCGGACCCGAGATCGGCGCGGTGTGCGTGCCCTATCCCGGCGAGGAAGTCTGTGGCGACGGGTGGCTCGCGCAGGCCGACCAGAGCGGCCTCACGCTCGCACTGGCAGACGGTCTCGGCCACGGCGCCGAAGCCCACGTGGCCGCCGCGGGCGCGCTCGATGTGCTGCGCCGCCGCGCCGGGCTCGCGCCTGCCGCGCTCATGGAACTCTCGCACGCGGCGCTGCGCCCCACGCGCGGGGCCGCGCTGGCGCTCGCGCGCATCGATCTCGCGCGCGGCACGCTCGCGTTCTGCGGCACGGGCAACATCTCCGCGGTCGCGTTCGGCGCGGGCCGCCCCGCGGAACGCCGCTCCAGCGATAGCCACGCCCCATCCGGCCATACGCACCGGGCCACCAGCGCCGGCACACCTTCCGCGCGCGAGTGCTATCAGATCGTCTCGCGCAACGGCATCGTGGGCCACACGATGCGCGGCACCCAGCAGTTCGAGCTGACGTGGAGCGAGAACGCGCTCCTCGTGCTGCATTCGGATGGTATCGGCACCCGCTGGGATCTTGCCGCCTGGCCCGGACTCGCCAACCAGCCCGCCGTCGTGATCGCGGCCGTCCTCTACCGAGACTTCGCGCGCCGGCGTGACGACGCCACCGTCGTCGTCGTGCGCGCCCGCCCCGGAGTACAGTTGAATCATGAATAAGCCCCTGCTGCGCATCCGGCTTGAAACCGCCCAGGACGTCGTCGCCGCACGCCGCCGCGCGCGCGAGCTGGCCGCCGGGCTCGGCTTCTCGCCGCTCGATCAGACGCGCATTGCGAGTGCCGTCTCCGAAATCGCCCGCAACGCGTTCGAATATGCGGGCGGAGGCGAAGTCACCTTCGCGCTGGAAAGCGAGCGCTCACACGAAGCGCTCGCCGTGCAGGTGAGCGACCACGGCCCCGGCGTGCGTGAGCTCGAAGCCGTGCTCGACGGCACATATCGCTCGCCCGGCGGCATGGGCCTTGGCATTACGGGCAGCCGGCGTCTGATGGACCGCTTCGACATTCGCTCCTCGGCGAGCGGCACGACCGTCACCATGGCCCGCGACTTGCCGCAAGAGCGCGGCGCGGTGGGCGGCCAGGAACTCGATCGCATCGTGCGGGAACTGTCCGCACGCAGTCCGCAAGAGGGCGTGCACGGCGACTCGCTCGAAGAACTGCAGCAGCAGAACCGCGAACTCGTCACGGCGCTCGACGAGCTGCGCGAACGCCAGGACGAACTCTCGCGCCTCGCACAGGAGCTGGAGGCGACCAACCGCGGTGTGGTGGCGCTCTACGCCGAGCTCGACGAGCGCGCCGAGGAGCTGCGCCGCGCCGACATGATGAAAACGCGCTTTCTCTCGAACATGAGCCATGAACTGCGCACGCCGCTCAGTTCGATCCGCGCGCTCGCCAACCTGCTGCTCAACCGGCTCGACGGCGACCTGAGCGTGGAGCAGGAACGCCAGGTCCGGTTGATTCTTTCGTCTGCGGAAAGCCTGGGCGAGACCGTGAACGATCTGCTCGACCTCGCGAAGATCGAAGCCGGCAAGACCGAAGTCGTTCCCGCGTGGTTCGACGCCGCCGACCTCTTCGCCGCGCTGCGCACGATGCTCATGCCGCTGCTCGACACGCCGCACGTCACGCTCGAATTTGGCGCCACGGCAGGCCTGCCGCAGCTTTACACCGACGAACCGAAGCTCACGCAGATCCTGCGCAATTTCGTCTCGAACGCGATCAAGTACACCGAGCACGGACAGATACGCGTGGGCGCCCAGTGCATGCCCGGCGATGGCGACGACGCGCGGATCACCTTCTTCGTCGCAGACACGGGCATCGGAATTGCTCCCGAGCACCACCAGATCATTTTCGAGGAGTTCGGCCAGGTGCAGAACCGCCTGCAGCAGCGCGTGAAGGGAACGGGTCTTGGCCTGCCGCTATGCCGCAAGCTCGCGGCGCTGCTGGGTGGCGAAGTGGGGGTGGAAAGCGAGCCCGGCGTAGGCTCGACGTTCCGCCTGACCATGCCGGTGCGCCTCGCTACGTCCTTCGAGGACGAACGCGAGACCTCCGGGGACGCGCCATGAACGCACCCGCCACGCTCATCCTCAACGTCGACGACAACGAAGGCGCGCGCTATGTGAAGTCTCGCGTGCTGCGCCACGCCGGCTACGCCGTGATCGAAGCCGCCACAGGCCAGGCCGCGCTCGAAGCCGTGCGTGAACAGGCGCCCGCGATCGTGCTGCTCGACGTGAAGCTGCCCGACATCAGCGGTATCGAGGTGTGCCGCCTCATCAAGTCGGACCCGGAAACGAACTCCACGCTCGTGCTGCAGACCTCGGCCGCGGCAGTGCAAACGCGCGACAAGGTTCTCGCGCTCGACGGCGGCGCCGACAGCTACCTGACCGAACCCGTCGAACCCGCCGAACTCGTGGCGAACGTGCGCGCGCTGCTGCGCCTCTACGCCGCCGAAAAAGCGTTGCGCGACGCCGACCGCCGCAAGGACCGCTTTCTCGCGACGCTTGCACACGAACTGCGCAATCCGCTCGCGCCGATCCGCAACGCCATCGAACTGCTCGACCCGCGCCACGGCGCGAACGACACGATACGCGCCGACGCGCGGCAGATCGCGAGCCGCCAGGTCGAGCATCTCGGGCGTCTCGTCGACGACCTGCTCGACGTCTCGCGCATCTCTCACGGCAAGATCACGCTGCAGATGAGCACGCTCGACTTGCGCGAGATCGTCGCGATCGCCGTGGAGACGAGCCGGCCGTTTCTCGACGCGAAGTCGCAAACGCTCACGGTCGAGATCGACTGCGAGCCGTGCCATGTGACCGGCGACGCAATACGCGTGGCGCAGATCATCAGCAACCTGCTTTCCAATGCGGCGAAGTACACCGCCGAAGGCGGCCAGATCGCCTTGCGGCTCGAAGCGGACGTCTACGAGATCCTGATTCGCGTGCGCGACAACGGCATCGGCATCGCGCACGACGAACTGCCCTACGTGTTCGATCTCTTCATGCAGTCGCGCGAGGCCGTGAAGCGCGCCGACGGCGGCCTCGGCATTGGCCTCGCGCTCGTGCGCGAACTCGCGGAATTGCATGGCGGCTCGGCGAGCGCGCATTCGGACGGGCTCGGGCGCGGCTCGGAATTCGTCGTGCGTCTGCCGCTCGCCCGGGCGCCGCAGTGCGAAGCCCCGCGCGAGCAGACGCCGGGCGCCGGAGAACACACTGCGCCGTCGCGCCGCCGCGTGCTGATCGCCGACGACAATGTCGATTCCGCCTCGTCGCTGCTCATGCTGCTGGAACTCGAAGGCCACGAGGTGCGTGTGGCCCACGACGGCCCGAGTGCGCTCGCGCTCGCGCAGACTTTCCTGCCTCACGTGGCGATACTCGATATCGGTCTGCCCGGCATGGACGGTCACGCGCTGGCGAAGGCGCTGCGCGCCGAGCCCGCCACGGCGCGCGTGCAATTGATCGCGCTCACGGGCTACGGCCAGGAGCGCGACCGCCTGGCGGCGAGCGAGGCTGGCTTCGACCGGCATCTCGTGAAGCCCGCACCGTTCGAAGAGATTCTGCGGGAAATCGAACGCACGCCGCCGGGTTGAGGCTGAGGCTGAGGTAATCTGTGCGGTCCGCTCTCAGGAGAAGAACCGCATGGATGTCCGCCCTCTCGATGTTCAAGACCTCGAACTGATCTGCCGTCATCGTGAGGCCATGTTCCGCGAAGCGGGCCGCGACGAGGCCACGCTGCGTACGATGACGGAGCATTTTCGCGCGTGGCTCGCGCCGCGGCTTGCCAATGGCGCGTACTTTGGCTACGTGCTGAGCGAGCACGGCGTGGCGATCGCGGGCATCGGGCTCATGCTGATCGACTGGCCTCCGCATCCTCTGCACCCCGAAACGGCCCAGCGCGGCTATGTGCTCAACGTCTACGTCGAACCCGACGCGCGGCGGCGCGGTCTCGCCCGCGAACTCATGCGGCTCGCCGATGAGGCGTTCGCCCGGCGAGGGGTGACGTACGCGATTCTGCACGCCACCGAACAGGGGCGCCCGCTCTATGAGGGCCTCGGGTGGGGCGCGACAACGGAAATGGCGAGGGCGCTGCCGCCCGCTCGCGCCTGATCCACCACCACCCGCGCCGCGCCAGCCCCGTTCGCGGCCACTTTCCCACCGTTCGTCGCAAGGCCCTCGCTCACCGCCGTGCCACTCTCCACACTGCAGCCATCGACTCCGCTCGACCTGCCAAGGAGAGCCAGCATGCCTGTCATCATTGCGGCGCACGTCGTCGCCGCTACGCTTTCTGTCATACTCGGAACCGCCGTCACGCTGGCCGAAAAAGGCAGCATTCGGCACAAATGGCTCGGCCGCCTGTGGGTGCTGATGATGTTCGCGACAGCACTCAGTTCGTTCGACATCCGCGAACTGAATCCGGGGCATTTTTCCTGGGTTCACGGCCTTTCGCTGCTGACGTTCGCGAGCGTCGGGCGCGCCGTCTGGGCAATTCGCCACGGCAACGTCCGCGGCCACCGTCTGGCCATGCGCGGTTCGTTCTTCGCGCTCGTCGCGGCCGGCCTCGCCGCAATTGCGACGCCACATCGGCTGCTCAATCTCATCGTCACGAGCTGGATCGCATGATTCCTGGCATGCACGTCGAGTTTCCGAACGCCTCCGCCCGCCACCCTGCGCCGGCTGCGAATGTCCTGCTGGCCGGGTTCGCGCGCGAGGGGGCGATCGTCGTCGTCGGGAACACACTGATCGCCGTCGCGCTCACCGCCGTTGGCTTTCACCGATTCATCGACAACTTCGTCTTCAGCCAGGCGATCGGGCTCTCGATCATGCTGCTGCTCGACGTCGCCCGCTTCTTTCTGCAGCGCCGCAACGCACTCACGGGCCCGCGGCTCGCTCTCGCGATGGTGCTGGCCATCATGCTCGGCGCGGAGCTCGGGCGCTCCATTGCGAGCGTGGTGCTCGGCCTGGGCCTGCGCTACGCGTTCGAGACGAAAGATCTCCCGCTTACGGGCTGGATTGCGCTCACCGCCACGCTGCTCGTCACCTGGTATGGCTGGTCGCGCACGCGCATTGCCGAGCTGAGCGAGCAGGTCGCGCGCACGGCGTGGCAAAAGGAAGCCGCCGAGCGCACAGCGCTCAGCGCGCGCCTGCAGGCGCTGCAGGCGCAAATCGAGCCGCACTTTCTCTTCAACACGCTGGCGACGCTCGACAGCCTGATCGCGTCCGATCCCCCTCGTGCGCGCGAGCTGCTCGCCAGCCTCAACCGTTTCCTGCGCGCGACGCTGGAGGCCTCGCGCGCCCAAAGCGAAACGCTTGCGGTGCAGTTCAAGGTGCTCGACGCGATGCTCGCTGTGCACGCCATGCGCATCGGAGCGCGCCTCGTCTACTCGTTCGACCTGCCGCGCGATTGCGCCGACCTCCCGGTGCCGCCCATGCTGCTGCAGCCGCTCGTGGAAAATGCGCTCAAGCACGGCATTCAGGGCGCGCTCGAGGGCGGCAGAATCGACGTCGTCGCACGGCGTGTCGATGAACATGTCGAGCTGACCGTGACCGATACGGGCCCAGGTTTTGGCGCGACGCCGGGCACCCAGGGCGCGGGCGTCGGGCTCGTGAACGTGCGCGAGCGGCTTGCGGCGCTCTACGGCGAGCATGCGTCGCTCACGCTGATCGAGAACGTGCCGCACGGCCTCGTGGCGCGCGTGCGGCTGCCTTTGCGTCATACCGTTGACGTGAGCGTGCAGGAGTCCCGATCATGAAAAACCAAACGCCCGGCGATGTGACACGAACCCGTGACACCCTGAGTGCGCTGATCGCCGAGGACGAGCCGCTGATCGCCGCCGCGCTTGCGCGAGAACTCGCCGCCGTGTGGCCGGAATTGCGCATCGTGGCGACGGCTGGCAACGGCCACGACGCCATCGAGCAAATCGGTAAGCTACAGCCCGACGTCGCGTTCCTCGACATCGCCATGCCGGGCGCGACCGGCCTCGATGTCGCGCGCGCCTGCGCGAATCTCGCCGCGCCACCGCAGATCGTGTTCGTCACCGCCTATGACGCTTACGCGCTCGAAGCCTTCGAGGCCGCGGCCATCGACTATCTGCTCAAACCCGTCGAAACCGCGCGGCTCGCGCGTACGGTGGAGCGCCTGCGCGCACGGCTCGCGAGATCGGCGGCGAGCGACACCGAGGCGCCGCAAATGCAGGCGGATCTGCAACGCGTGCTGCGCCAGCTGGAAGCGATCACGCAGGACGTTCGCGAAGCGCGGGCCGGTGCGCTAGCGGGCAAAGCGGATGACACCCCGCGCGCGACGCCGCTGCGTTATCTGCGCGCCTCCAGCGGCAACGACGTCCGCATGGTGCCGGTGGAAGATGTTCTGTACTTCGAAGCAGCCGACAAGTACGTCGTGGTCACGACGCGCAGCGGCGAACTGCTGATCCGCACGAGCCTGCGAGAGTTGTGCGCGCAACTGGACCCAGAGCGCTTCTGGCAGGTTCACCGCGGCACGGTGGTCAATGTGGATCAGGTGGAAAGCGCTTCGGTCAGCGCGATCGGGAAGATGACACTGCAGCTGCGCGGCCATGCCGGCGCGCTCGCGGTAAGCCGGCAGTACGCTCACCTGTTCCGGCAGATGTAAGCGGGCCGCGAGGGCGCGCTCGGCTCAGCGCGGCTCGCTTTTTAGATACCGCTGGGGCGTCTCGCCCATCGTCTTGCGAAACATCGTGATGAAAGCGCTCGCATTCGCGTAACCGAGTTCCGCCGCGATTTCCGCCACACGCACGCCTTGCGCAAGCTTCGAAACCGCCTCGACGATGCGCAACTGCTGGCGCCAGTGGCCGAACGTCAGCCCTGTTTCGTCCTTGAAAAGCCGCGCGAGCGTGCGCTCGCTCGCGCCCACGCGCTCGCCCCAGACGGAAAGCGAGTCGCCATTGGCCGGGTCCGCCAGCAGGACATCGCAAATCTGCCGCAAACGGCGGTCGAGCGGCAACGGCAACCCTGCGCCCGACGCTTCGCGCGATTGGCGCATTTCACTGAGCAATAGCGGGGTAATGAGCGCGTGGCGGCACTGAGCGTTGCGCTCGCGGTCTTCGACCATCGCCACCACCAGTTCGCGTAGCAGCGACGAAACTCTCACCGCGTGGCATGCGGATTCCGGCCACGGCGACGCCTGCGGCTCGAAGACCACGCGATGCATGCGCACCGCGCTCGTCGCGATCAACTCGTGGCCCACGCGCGGCGCAAGCCACAGCCCGCGATGCGGACCAAGCGTCCACATGCCGATGGGCGTCGCCACGCGCAGCACGCCGCTCGTGGTGAAAACGAGCTGTGCCTGATCGTGCGAGCGCCGCGCCTGCCTCGCGCCGGCATCGTATTCATGGCTTGTCGCCGTGAAGGGCCGTTCGAACGTGCGCTGCGTGCGTTCAAGTCGATGGCAGCTGATCTGATCCATTAGTCCGGAATTTATTCGCTGATTCACCTAAGTTTGTCTATTTTTGCGCAATTTTCTGTGAGCACATCGCGCGAGGTCGTCGTGTTCCGTATTTTGCATCGGATGACGATGAATTGCTAATGCAAACGAGAATGATTTGCACTTTATGCAACACGGATGTTTTGGCAGACCACCTATGCCCCCCCACCCTCCTGCGCCGCTGCGCCGCCGCCAAGATAGGTGGCGCGCACCCGGTTGTCGTCGGCCAGTTCGTGGGCCGGACCCGCGAGCGCTACGCGGCCGCCTTCCAGCACATACGCCCGATTCGCAATGCGCAGCGCCTGGCGCGCGTTCTGCTCCACCAGCAGTACCGCCGTGCCTGCGTGGCTGATACGCGCGATCACTTCGAAGATCGCGCGTACGAGCTTGGGCGCAAGCCCCATTGAAGGCTCGTCGAGCAGCACGAGTTTCGGCTTGAGCATGAGCGCGCGCGCAATCGCCAGCATCTGCTGCTCGCCGCCGCTTAGCGTGCCCGCGAGTTGCTCCTTGCGCTCGCGCAGTCTGCTGAATGTTTCGTAAGCCTGAGCAATGCCTTGATCGAGCGCGCCGGCGTCGTGCCGCAAGAGGTAACCGCCAAGGCGCAAATTCTCCTCGACGGTCAGGCCGCCGAAAATACGCCGCCCTTCAGGCACATGCCCGATTCCAAGCGCAACGATACGATGCGACGGCAGCCCGACGAGCGCCTGCCCCTCGAACGCAACGCTTCCGCCGCGCGGACGCAGCAGCCCGGAGATGGTGCGCAGCGTCGTGGTCTTGCCCGCGCCGTTGGCCCCGAGCAGCGCAACGATCTCGCCCGGCTCGACGTCGAGCGAAACGCCGTGCAGCGCTTCGATGTTGCCGTAGTTCACGCGCAGGTCGCGAACGTCGAGAAGTTTGCCGGCCGTGCCTAACTCCATAACGACTTCTCCCCGTCCGCGGCGTCCGGTCCGTCGTCATCTTCGGCCGTGCCGAGATAGGCGTCGATCACCACGGGGTTGTTCTGGATTTGCACAGGCGTGCCCTCGGCAATGATCTCGCCATGATCCATTACGATGATGCGGTCCGACACGCCCATCACCAGCGCCATGTCGTGCTCGATCAGCAGCACTGTCACGCCCAGGTCGCGTATGCGGCGGATCTGCGCCATCAACGCGTGTTTTTCGGTGGGGTTCATGCCGGCGGCGGGCTCGTCGAGCAGCAGGAGGCGCGGCTGGCTCGCCAGCGCACGGGCGATTTCCAGCCTGCGCTGATCGCCATACGGAAGGTCCGAGGCATATTCGCTCGCGCGCGCGCCGAGCCCTACGAGATCGAGCCAGCGCTGCCCGAGCGCGCCGTGCTCCGCAGCCTCGGCGCGCGCGGCGCGCGTGCCCAGCAACTCCGCCACGAGGGCCGTGTGCAGACGATGATCCATGCCGATCAGCACGTTCTCGAACGCGCTCATGTGGTTAAAGAGCCGGATGCCCTGAAACGTGCGCGCTATGCCGCGATGCACGTTGCGATGGGGCGCGCCACCGGCAAGCGGTTCGCCGCGCCAGACGAGGCGTCCGCCGCTTGGGCGGATCACACCCGTCAGGCAGTTGAACACCGTGGTCTTGCCCGCGCCGTTCGGGCCGATCAGCGCGAGAATCTCGCCGCTGCGCACCTGGAAGCTGATCCCGCCGATCGCGCGCACGCCGCCAAAGCGACGCTCGAGGTCATGCACCTCAAGCAGGGTTTCGCGCGCGGCGGCGGCTTCGAGGCCGCCGCTATCGGCGAGAGAAACGGCCGCCGTGGTTTCCTTGCCCGCCGCTTCTGCGGCTTCCGCTTCGTGCGCCACCGTCGCTTCCTCGGGTCTCGGCGCGGCGCGCCTCACGCGCGCGGGCCACAATCCTTGCGGACGCAACAACATGAGCACGACGAGCGCCACGGCAAAGCCGAAAATGCGCCAGAGGTTCAGGAAGCGCAGCATTTCCGGCAGGCCCGCAACGATCAGCGCGCCCAGTATCACGCCGGGAATGCTGCCGCGCCCCCCCATCACGACGACGATGAGGATCGTCACCGACTGCAGATACGTGAACGCCGTGGGATCGATCGTGCCGAAGCGTGCGGCGAACAGACTGCCCGCCAGGCCACCGATCAGCGCGCCTAACACGTAGGCGAGCATCTTCACGCGCAAGGTCGCAACGCCCACCGCTTCGGCAGCGGCTTCATCCTCGCGGATGCTGGTCCACGCGCGCCCAAGGCGCGAACGCCCGAGCCGCACGGCGAACACGAGCACGACGATGAAGAACACCATGCCCAGCACGTACACCGAGCGCGGCGAACTGAACTCGAAGCCAAACAGGTTCGGCGGCTCGATACCGTAGATGCCGTTCGGGCCGCCGGTAATGTCGAGGTTGGTGGCGACGATGCGCGTGATCTCGCCAAAGCCGAGCGTGACGATGGCGAGATAGTCGCTACGCAGGCGCAACGTGGGATAGCCGATCACGACGCCGGAAGCGCCTGCGAACGCGAGGCTGAACGGCAGCGTCGCCCAGAACGAGAAATGCAGCAGGGTTTCGAGCAGCGCCGTGGTATAGGCGCCAATGGCAAAGAACGCCGCGTAGCCGAGGTCGAGCAAGCCGGCGTAGCCCACGACGATGTTCAACCCGAGGCCGAGGATCGCATACGTGATGATGGTGAGCCCGACGTCGACGATATAGCCGCTTGCAAAGGCCGGCAACGCGGTCGCCGCCGCGATCAGCACGACGGCGGCGACCCATGTGGTTTGCCGGGATTGCCCAGCCTGTGCGCGCATGCCTCACATCCTCTCGACAACGCGTTCGCCGAACAACCCTGTCGGCTTCACCACGAGCACGGCAATCAGCACGCCGAACACGAACACGTCGGTCCACTGGGAGGACACATACCCCGCGCCGAACGCTTCCAGCAAGCCGATCAGGAAGCCGCCCACCATCGCACCGGGAATATTGCCGATACCGCCGAGCACCGCCGCCGTGAATGCGCGCAGGCCGAGCACGAAGCCCATGAAGAAGTTGATCTGCGTGTAGAAAAGCCCTTCCATCACGCCGGCGACCGCAGCGAGCGCCGAACCGATGAAAAACGTGAGCTGGATGAGCCGCTCGACGTCGATGCCCATGAGGCGCGCCGCATCCTGGTCGATAGCGAGCGCGCGCATGGCCGTGCCGATAAACGTATGGTGTACGAACAAATACAGCGCGCTCATCAGCGCGAAGCTGGCCGCAACAATGCCGATCTGCGCGAACGTAATGTGCACGTTCGCAATATCGAAGCCGGTATGCGTGAGCAGGTGCGGATACGTGCGAAAGCCCGCGCCGTAGGCGATCAGCACGCCGTTCTCCAGCAGCAGCGAAACGGCGAGCGCCGTAATCAGAATGGAAAGGCGCGGCGCGCGCAGTAACGGCTGGTAGGCCACGCGCGCGATCGCCACGCCGAGCAGGCCGGTCGCGAGCATGGACACCGCGAAGGCCACGAACAGTGCGAGCGCGAGCGGCAGGCGCGCGGCCGCGAGGGCGGCGAGCGCGGTCCAGCCCATGAACGCGCCCACCATGAAGAGATCCCCGTGTGCGAAGTTGATGAGCCGGATGATGCCGTAGACCATCGTGTAGCCGAGGGCGACGAGCGCGTAGAACGAGCCGATCGTCAGCCCCTCGACGACGAACTGGAAAAAGGTGCTCATGAGCGGCCCGGGGCGCTTACTTCATGGTCACCCACTTGCCGTTTGCATCCTGGCGCTGGTAAGGCTCGAACTGATCGTTGTGCACGACGACCGTGATGTACACGGCGCGGCTGCGATCGCCCTTCGGATTGAAACCGATCGTCCCCGTGGCGCCCGGATAGTTCGCGATCTTGTGCAGCGCCGCGCTGATGTCCGCGGGCTTGGCCGATTTCGCATCGGCCATGGCCTTGGCCGTCACGCCCACGGCGTCGTATTCATACACGGAGTACGGCCCCGGCCCTTGACCATAGGACTTGTTGTACTGATCCACGTAGTCGTGCGCGCCCGCAAGGAACTGCGCGAGCGGCGCGGTCGTGATGATCATGCCGTCGGCGGCCGGCCCCGCCGTCTTCATGAGCGTCGGATCATTGGTGCCATCGCCGCCCATGAAGGTCATCTTCAGGCCCACCTGGCGCGCTTCCTTCACGAGCAGACCCGCCTCCGAGAAATAGCCCGTGTAATAGATCACGTCCGGGTTCAGTGAGGACACCTTGGTGAGCGTCGGCGAATAATCCATCTGGCCCGGCGTGATCGAGTCGGCATACACCACGTCTACGCCCATCTTTTTGAGCGATTCGACCGTGTTCTGCGCGAGACCCTTCGCGTAGGTCGTGTTGTCGTCGATCACCGCCGCGCGCTTCACGTGCAGCGAATTCTTCATGAAGCTGGCCGCAAACGGCCCTTGCTCGTCGTCACGGCCAATCGTGCGAAACACGTTGTCGTAGCCCATTTCCGTGAGCTTCGGATTGGTCGAGGCATCGAGCACGTAGGGAATGCCGGCCCGGTGGAACGCGGTCAACTCGGGCAACGCGGCGCTCGAGCAGTAGCCACCCGCCACGGCGACCACGCCTGCATCCACGAGCTTTTGCGCAGCCTGAACCGCCGTTTGCGCATCGCAGGCGTCGTCTTCGGGTACCAGTTCGATCTGCTTGCCGAGCACCCCGCCTGCCGCGTTGATCTTCGCGGCCGCGAGCTTCGCGCCGTTCAGGATATCCGTGCCCGCTGCGGCGCTGCTGCCCGAAAGCGGCACCGGCACGCCGATCTTGATCGTCTGGGCTTGTGCGAAGCCAGGCGCGAGCGCGGCAAGCGAAAGGAAGGTGAGCGCGAGGGTTGCGTGCAGCGTGCCATTGTTCTGAGGATTCATGTGAGCGGCTCCTGAGCGTGGACCCGACCGGGCGATGCCGCAACGCAGGCGAGCCCGCGCGGTCAGTTAGCGAAACGAAATAATTCGTCCGGTGCGATGCCCTGCAAGACTCGCTCGCTCATGGCGCGCAGCTTGCATGGGGACCGGCGCATAACGACTTATCCATGATAGATGCATGCCAGCGTTTAACTGCTATAGGGTATGCGCGTATACAAATCGCGTGCGCTTGGGGCGGCGTGAAGGTACTTTGTATACACGCATGGAGGGGCGCGAATGAAGACCATCGTGCTGGGCGGCGGCATAGCAGGCGTCACGAGCGCGTACTACCTCGCGCGCGACGGCCGCGAGGTCACCGTGGTCGAGCGGCGCGGGGGCGTTGCGCTCGAAACCAGTTTCGCCAACGCGGGGCTCGTCGCGCCTGGCCATTCATACACGTGGGCCTCGCCCCGCGCGCCGAAAATTCTGCTCAAATCGCTGTTCGTCGAGGGCCAGGCGCTGCGCCTGCACCTCAGGGCCGATCCGCACATGTGGGCATGGTGCGCGCAATTCCTGCTCAACTGCACCGAGGCGCGCTCGCGCGAAAATACCTCGCGCAAGGTGCGGTTATGCCGCTATGCGCAGCATCAACTGCAAGAGGTCACGGCGCGCGAACAGCTCGAATACGACCGCATCAGCCGCGGCCTGCTCTATCTCTATCGCGACGCCGCCTCGTTCGAACGCGGCCGCGCACACATGTCGATCCTCGTCGAAAACGGCCTGCCGCTCGAAACGCTCGACGCCGCTGCCGTCGCCGCACGCGAACCCGCGCTCGCCCACGCGCGCGAGCGCATTGCCGGCGCGATTTACTGTCCGAGCGACGAGAGCGGCGACGCGCACCGCTTCACGCGCGCGCTCAAAGAGGTTTGCGAACGTATGGGCGTGCGCTTCGTGTTCGACGCCCCGATCGACGCCATCGAAGCCGCCGGCGACCGCATTGCCGGCGTGCATACGCGCGCCGGCGTGATCGAGGGCGACGACTACGTGCTCGCGCTCGGCTCCTGGTCGCCGATCCTCGCGCGGCCGCTCGGCTACCGCATCGCGATCTATCCCGTGAAGGGCTATTCGGCGACGTTCCCCTGCGGGCCCGAACATCGGCCGCCCGACATGGGCGGCGTGGACGAGAATCACCTCGTGGCGTGGGCGCGATTCGGCGCGCGCCTGCGCTTCACCGCCACCGCGGAATTCGCGGGCTACGACACGCGCCATACGCCCTCGGATTACACGTCCATGATGCAGACGGCACACGAACTCTTTCCTCAGGGCGCCGACTACACGCAGCCGACCTACTGGGCCGGGTTGCGCCCGATGACGCCCGAAGGCACGCCGCTGATCGGCCGCACGCGCCATCGCAACTTCTTTCTGAACACGGGGCACGGGCACATGGGCTGGACCATGTCGTGCGGCACCGCGAAACTGCTCGCGGACATCATGGCCGGGCGCGAACCCGAACTCGACATGACGGGACTGACGCTGAGATGAACACCACCGCACCGCCGCAAGATCACGAGGACGTTTACACGAAGCTCGATTTCGCGCTCGACGGCGGCATTGCCCGCCGCGCCGCGATTGGCCTCGTCGTGCTGGCCACCGACCATACGATCGAACACGAATGGCGCGACTTGTTGCGCCAGCCGGGCGTGGCGTTCTACGAGAGTCGCGTGGAGAATTCGCCGGACATCACGCCGCCGCGTCTGGCGGAAATCGCGGCGCGCATCGCCCCGGCCGTGAGCCTGCTCTTGCCCGGCGAGCGCCTTGACGTGGTGGCGTTCGGCTGCACCTCGGCTTCGATGGTGATAGGCGAAGAGAAAGTCGCTTCGCGCATTCGCGAGGCGCGGCCCGGCATCGAATGCACCACGCCGATCACGGCGGCGCTCGCCGCGCTGCGTGCACTCGACGTGCGCCGCGTGGCGCTGCTGACGCCCTACGTCCGAACGATCAACGACTTCATGCGCGATTACATCGAGGCGCGCGGCGTGGCCGTCACGCGCATAGCCTCGTTCGAGCATGCGGACGACAACGAGGTGGCGCGCATCGACGCGAGTTCGATTCGCAGTGCGATAGACAGGCTCGCGCGCCACGACGATGCCGATGCGGTGTTCGTTTCGTGCACGAGTCTGCGCGTGGCCGCGATCGTGCCGGAGATCGAAGCGCAGACCGGCAAGCCCGTGCTGTCGAGCAACTACGCGATGGCCTGGCACGCGCTGCGGCTCGCGGGGGTGCAAGATAGCGAGCCGCAGTTGGGGAGGTTGTTTGCGCGTTAGCGAGAGTTAAAGCGAATCACGCGTAAACCGGCTTCCCGGCAAGCGCGCTGCGAATCGCCCCCGCCAGATCGCCAGCGGCGAACTTGGCCACATAACCGCTCGCGCCAGCGTTCTTCACGTGCGCTTCATTCGCGGTGCCCGTAAGCGACGAATGGATCACCACGGGAATATCCACGGTACGCGGGTCCGCCTTGATCTTGCGCGTGAGCGTGAAGCCATCCATCTCCGGCATTTCGAGGTCGGTCAGCACGAGCGCAATGCGATCCTTCGCACGCACGCCGTCGCGCTCCGCACTCGTCGCGATCGCGTCGAGCTGTTTCCACGCTTCGAGGCCCGTCTTCGCCATCGTGTATTCCACGCCGAGCGCCTTGAGGCTCTGGCCGATCAACTCGCGCGCGAATCCCGAGTCGTCGGCGGCCAGCACCTTCGCGCCCGCCGGAATCATCGCGGGCTCGCCCACGTCCTCCGCCACGACCGCGCCGTGCTGCGCCGGGAACACGTCGCGCAGCACCTGCTCCACGTCCACCACCTGCACGAGCCGCTTGCTCTCGGGGTCGTTCTCGAGCCGCGCGATGCTCGTCACGCGGTTGCCCATCGTGACGTCGGCGGTCAGCACCTGGCTCCATTCGAGCCGCACGATCTCGTCCACGCTTTCGAGCGCGAAGCCCTGCGTGGAGCGCGCGAATTCGGTCACGAGCAGGATGTTCAGTCCCGTGGCCGGCTCGCATCCCATGAGCCGCGGCAGGTCGATCACGGGCATCACCTGGCCGCGAATGTTCGCCGCGCCCAGCACGTAGGGCGACGACGCCGCGATCGGCGTGATCGCCGGCATGCTCAGGATTTCCCGTACCTTGAAAACGTTGATGCCGAAGACTTCGCCCACCTCGCTGCCCGGCGCCGCGCCGAGACGGAATAGCAAGAGTTCGAACTGGTTCGTGCTTGTCAGGCGCGTTCGTTCGTCGATTGCGAAGCCGCTGTCCATGATTCTCTCGTGTCCTTATCGTGTGCCGCTTTGTCCGGTGCGAACCGATGCTCGTGGCATCGCTTCCCTGTCTTCCGTCTACGGCCTCGCGCGGGAATTCTTGAGCCAGCTTTCAACCTGTTACTTCCGCACGACCGTGCCGTATCCGGGCACATCCACGCGCCCTCACGCGCCCTCCCGCACGTGGCCGGCGGCATGCTCGCGCAGCAGCGCCGCGCAGGCCTGGGCGCTCACCGGACGGCCGAACAGGTAACCCTGCTGCCGCTCGCAGCGCAGAGAGCGGAGAAACGAGGACTGCTCGGGCGTTTCCACGCCTTCGGCGGTCACGCGCATGCCGAGCGAATGCGCCATCGCCACGACGGCCTGGGTGATCGCCACGGAATCGCGGTTGCCCGGCAAGCCCGCCACGAACGTGCGATCGACCTTCAGATGGTGCAGCGGAAAACGCTTCAGATACGAGAGCGACGAATAGCCGGTGCCGAAGTCGTCCACCGAAATGCGCACGCCAATGTCGTTGAGCGCGTGCAGCAGAGGCAGCACGCTCTGGCTGTCGCTCATGAGAATGCCTTCGGTGATCTCCACTTCGAGCGCGTCGGGCGCAAGTCCGGTACGCGCAAGACAGTCCTCGACCTGTTCGACCAGCCCGTCTGCAATCTGGCGCGGCGAAAAGTTGACCGCCATGACGAAGTCGGGCGCAAAGAGGCGCCGCCACTGCGCGGCCTGGCGGCACGCATGCTCGAGCACCCACTGGCCGATCGGGATGATCATGCCGGTGTCCTCGGCCACGGGAATGAACTCCACGGGCGAGACCTGCCCCAGCTCCTCGCTCTCCCAGCGCAGCAGCGCCTCCGCGCCGATCATGCGGCCGCTTTCACCATCCACGATCGGCTGATACACGAGGCGCAGCTCGCCCGAAGCGAGCGCGCGGCGCAGCCCCCGCTCGATCTGGAAACGGCGCTGCAGGCGCTGGCGCAATTCGGTCGTGAAGAACTGGAACTGGTTGGTGCCGCGCTGCTTGGCCGCGTACATGGCCGAGTCGGCGTTGCGGATGAGCGCGGCGGCGCTGCGGCCGTCGTCGGGATACAGACTGATGCCAATCGACGCGCCCAGGTAGTACTCGTTGCCCGCCACCGCGAACGGCGCAGCGATCGCGGCGAGCACGCGCTGCGCCAGCGCGACGAGTTCGTCCACGCTCTCGTAGCAGCACACGGCGATCACGAATTCGTCGCCGCCCACGCGCGCGAGCGTATCCGCGTCGCTCACGCAAGCGGCGAGCCGCCGCCCCACGTCGCGCAGCAGCGAGTCTCCCGCTTCGTGGCCCCCGGTGTCGTTGACCTTCTTGAAGCCGTCGAGATCGACGAAGAGGAGCGCGGGCCGCGCCGAGCAACTCGCCGTTTCGAGCAGCGTGTGCATGCGCTCGGCGAGGAACGTGCGGTTATAGAGTCCCGTGAGCGGGTCGCGCGTGGCGAGATAGCGCAGTTGCTGCTGCGCTTCGCGCACGGGCCCGATGTCGGTGAACGAAACCACCACGGAAACCGGCTCGCTTTCGCCGGGCCGGAAAATCGGCAGCACGTTCTCGCTCACCCACACGATCTCGCCATCCGCGAGTTCGAGGCCAACCGTCTCGCCGAGCACCGGCTTGCCCGTCTTGAGCGCCTTCATGCTCGGGCGCTTCGAGATGGGCAGCGGCTTGCCGCTCTCGTCGAGCACACGTGGAATCACCTTCATGATGCTCAGGCCGACGGCGTGCTCGGGCAGCCGCAGCATACGCCGCGCGCTGCGGTTGCAGGCGAGCACGGTGTCGTCGCGGGCCTGCATCACGATGCCTTCGTTGAGGTGATCCACCACGAGGCGATGATGCTCTTCGCTCAGCGCGAGACGCTCGGCAATGGTCTGCTGGTTGAGCATGGCCGCGACGCTGCTGGCGATATCGCACAGCAGCGCCTCCTCTGCCGCCGTGGGCCGCCAGGGCCGGCTCTGGTACACGGCGAGCGCACCCATCACGCCGCCGCTGTCGTCGTCGAGCGGTGTGGTCCAGACTGCGCGCAGGCCGCTGTCGAGCGCGATGCGGCGGTACTCGCCCCATTCGTCTGCGCGTTCGAAGTCGTCGACGCAAACCGTGCGCCGCTCGTGGATTGCCGTGCCGGACGGGCTCGTGCCGGAACCGACCGGCGTGCCGTCGAACGCGGCGTGATACTGCGCCGGCAAGGACGGCGCGCTGCCGATGCGCAGGCGCCGGCCGTCGCCGTCCAGTTGCAGGATCGCGCAGTTCGCGCCCTCGCCCAGCAGCCGTTCGGCGCGGCAGCAGACCTCCGCCAGCAGTTCCGGCAGCGGCATGCTGCGCGACACCAGCCTGAGTACGTTTCGCTCTTCAGCGAGCGCCGCATCCGCTCCGCTCACGGCCTCGCTCGATTCTTTCGACACCTCCGACTGACCGCCCCGTGATCCCGCTGCGCCGAACGCTCCCGCCGCCTGGGAATAGACCATACCTTCTTCCCCTCTTCTTGCCGCAGTGCGTGTGTTGCACGTCGCGCCCGCGGCCGGCCCGATCTTTGTTGTGGTGTGAGGCGCACCGTTCGCCGCGAGGCGAGCGATGACGCCGCCCCTGCATTAACGGCAGGGGCGGCGGTATCTTGAAGTGTTGAGTGGGAACGCCGCGAGGCGGATTACAGGGCGCAGACGGGAAGGCGCGCCGAGTGGACCGAGGCGCGCGAGGGTAAACGCCTACGATGACGCGTAGCTGAAAACCGCCTTACGCCTGGCTCTTTTCGCTGCTTTCGCTGCTGCCGTCCTTATGGAACACGCGCTTGGTCGCACGCTTCGTGGCCTCGTAGCCTTCGCGTGACACATGCGCGATGCCGTGGCCCACTGTCTTCGCCGCATTCGCGGTGGCGTGGCCGAAGTCGCGCGCGGCGTGGCCGGTTTTCGTGGCCGCTTCCTTCGAGTCGTGCTTGATGTTCTCCTTCACTTCGTGAAGGTCGGCGTGCGCCATCGTGCTGGCCAGGCCCAGCACGAGCGCGGCAAGTATGAACCGTTTGGATTTCATCGTCGGGCTCCTTTTTGTATTGTCATCGAATCACTGCGGACGCGTCGAGCATAACCGCCGCGCGTCCCGTCAACAGCACGCGGCCCTCGCCGCGCAGCGTAAAACCATAGAGGATCGTGTTGCCGCTGCCGCTCACGCGCTCGGCTTCGATCGCGAGCGGCGTGGCGAGCGTATCGAGGCGGTCAACGTGCGCAATCACGTTACGCACGCTAGCAAGAAAACCCACGCGCGGGCGGTCCGCCGCTGCACCATCTATTGCGCCAAGCAACGCGCCATGCACCGCCATCGCCTGCGCGGCATATTCCACGCCGCACACCGCCGCGAGACGGCCGCGCGAGCGCAGCGGGTTGTGCGGGTCGCGATGGCTCGTTGCCGTACAACGGATATGTGTTTCGTCCCACGCTTGCACGCCATCGAGCAGGCACATCGCGCCGCTATGCGGTATGCGCGCCGCGATCCATGCGCGGTCGATCGGCGCAATGGTCGCGGCGCTCGCAATCACATCCGCAAGGGTACCGGGCAGGGCGGCTTGCGTCGTCATGCGCCCTCTCCAAACGCACCCGGGGGCGCCACGTCGATTTGCACGCGCAATTCGGGCAAATAGTCGATGACCACGCTTGCCGGCTGGCCGGACTTCTCCATGCACGCGAGCGCTTCGAGCAACGGCAGCGCACGCGCGGCGGGATTATTCGCGCGCAGCGCTTCGAGTTCCGGCGAGGCAAGCGGCGTGGCGAGCGCTTCGGTGAGCGTCACATCGAGCCGCGCAATCGTCGATGCGCTCGCCTGCGGCGCGAGCACGAGCGCCACGCCAAATGCATCGGCCACGGGACGCAGCGCGTGCAGCGGTTCGGGATAGTCGGCGTCGTAGGCGATCAGCAAGGTAGGCACGCCGTCCACGGCCACCTGGCACGCGCTTTCGATCAGTCCCGCTGCGAAGCTGCCGTCGTGCGCACACAGTACGTTCGACGTGGCCTGGTCGCGTGTCGCAATGCTCCAGTAGCCAGCCGGCGCGTTGTGCACCGAGTTGTGAAAGCGCGTGGGCGAAAGCAGACGATCCTCGCCGGCAAGCGCGTCGCAGATTATGTGGCAGTTCTGACCATCTCCGCCCGAGGCGGCGAACACGGTGGCCAGCGTGGTGGCGTCGCGGCCGCTCGCCGCGACGGCTTCGTGGCCCACGGCCAGCGCGGTCTTGACGACCGCGCCGGTGCGGCGGCGCTCTGCCGCCGGCAGACCTTCCGGCGGCGGCAGCACCGTGCGTGCGCTCGCGTAGGGCGTGCGCGCGGCGAGCACGTCCGCGGCCTGCGGCCAGTTGGCAAGACCCGGGCCAATCACGCCGACGCTTTCAATGAATGCGCAAAGTCTCATGGCGGTCATCCGTGATGTGCGCGGTCCGCGCGGCCGAACAGGAGGCTGCAGTTCGTGCCGCCAAAACCGAATGAGTTGCTGAGCGCGGCACCCACTTGCGACTCGCGGCTTTCGAGCACGTAGTCGAGGCCGAGCGCCGCGTCGGGCTGCGTAGTGTTGACACCGGCGGGCACGAAGCGATGGCGCAGCGCAAGCGCCGAGATCACCGCTTCGAGCGTGCCCGCCGCACCGAGCGTGTGCCCCGTCGCGCCCTTGGTCGAACTGCACGGCGTGCGCTCGAAAAGGGCGTTGACCGCGCGGCTCTCGGCGGCGTCGTTGCTCGGCGTGGCCGTGCCATGCAGATTGATGTAGCCGACCTCGCTTGCGGCCACGCCTGCTGTGGAAAGCGCCTGCGTCATTGCGGCGCGCGCGCCGAGTCCTTCGGGATGCGGCGACGACATGTGGTGCGCATCGCTCGATTCGCCCACGCCAAGCAGCAGGATGGCGTCGTCGTCCAGCGTGGCGGGCGTACGTTCGAGGAAAGCGAACGCCGCGGCCTCGCCAATCGAAATGCCGTTGCGATTCACGTCGAACGGGCGGCACGGGTCGCGCGAAAGCAGTTCGAGCGAATTGAAGCCATACAAGGTTGTCAAGCAGAGCGAATCGACGCCGCCCACCACCGCCGCGTCGATCAGCCCCGCTTCGATCATGCGGCGCGCGGACCCGAACACCTTCGCGCCCGAAGAGCAGGCAGAAGAAATCGAGGTTGCCGGTCCGCGCAGGCCGAAATACGCGCGCACGAAAGAAGCCAGCGCGAATGGGTTGTGCGTTTGTGCGTAATGGAAGCCCGGTTTGAGCGCGCCGCTTTCCAGGTCCCGCTGCCGGTACGCGTTTTCGGTTTCGAGAATGCCCGAGGTGCTGGTGCCGACGAACACGCCCACACGATCCGCGCCGTAGCGTGCAATCGCGGCCTGAACGTGCTCGGCAAACCCGTCCTGCGTGAAGCCGATTTGCGCGAGGCGGTGGTTGCGGCACGCGTAGTCCGCGAGATCGCCACGCAGGGTCTCGCTCTCCAGGTCCGCGACCGCGCCGATCCACGTATCGAGGTCCGCGCGCGCGAAGTCGCAGCGCGCGAGCCCCCCGCGCTTGCCGCGCAGCGCGTCGAGCGTCGCGTCGAGCCCACGCCCGAGGCAGCTGGTAGCGGTGAAATGCGAAAGGATGAGGGGTTTCACGTCAGTCGGTCCGTTGTCCGTGGTCGCTGCGGTGGAATCTGGGTTGACCGGCCTCGCTGTCGAGGCACGCGCGCAGTGTGGTCCACTGCAGCTGGCGCTCGGCGGCGGCGCGCAGCAGCGGCGGCAACACGTCGAGCACGAGCGGCTCGCCACGCGCGTCGCGCGCCGCGTGGCCGTCGTGCACGAGCAGGATGTCGCGGGCCGCGAGGCCATCGAGCAGGCGGTGCGTGACCGTGCCGGCGTCCTTCGCGCAGGTGTCGAAGCCGCGCCGCGTCCAGCTTGCGAGGTGCAGGCCGAGGCCGCACAGCACCGGCTCGAGGAACGGATTGCGCAGACCCGCCGGTGCACGGAAGAAGCGCGGCGGCGTGCCCGCGATTTCGGTGAGCGTGCGCTGCGCCGCCTCGATCTCGCGCTTCATCGCGAGCGGCCCCGAGAGGGAGAATGTATGCCGATGGCGATGGCTATGATTCTCGACGGCATGGCCGCGCGCCACGATCGCTTCCACCAGATGCGGGTAGCGTTGCGCCAGCTCGCCGATGCAGAAGAACGTTGCGCGCGCATCAAACTGGTCGAGCAGATCGAGCACACGCGGCGTCACTTCGGGGTCCGGACCATCGTCGATCGTGAGCGCGATACGCTGCCCCGCGTGCTCGGGCAGTCGCGTCCAGTTCGGGCCGAGCAATGCGCTGCGCGGCCACAGGCCCGCGGCAGTCAGCGCGAGATGCGAGGCGACTACGCCACCCGCGGCCCACGGCCACACACCCGGATGCGCAACCAGGGCGGCGGCCGCGCCCGCGTGCACCGCTGCCGCTGCGCCAATGAACGGCGAAGGCTTCCAGCGGCGCGCCGTAGCGGTCGCGGCCTTCACGCGCGTAGAGGGTAACGAAGCCGAGTTCATGCGCGGCCTCCGTGCGGGTGGCTCATGTGCGTGCGTTCGGTGCGCGGGCTGGCTGCCTGCCGCTCTTCGGGGCTATCGGCGGCCCCAAGCGCCTCGTCGCTCCCGCGTACGAGCGGCGGCGCGAGAATCGCTGCGAATATCAGCGCGAGCATCGCGCCCGGCCCAACCGTGAGCCCGAACGTTTCGAGCAGCGGCACATGCGAGAGCGCGAGGAGGCCAAAACCCGCTACCGTCGCGAGATTGGCAACGAGCAGCGAGACGAGCGTGCGCGGCGTGATGCCCGCTTCGTCGTCGCGCTTGCAGAAGAACAACGCATAGTTCGAGCCCACCGCGACGATGAGCAGCATGCCGATCAGGTGCAGGATGGTGAGCGATACGCCCGCCAGCGCGAATCCCGCCGCCACGACCAGCACCGCCGCGACGAGCGGCGCGAGCGCACGCGCCGCGCGCGAGAACGAGCGCAGCGCGAGCGCCAGCAGCACGACAATGACGACGAAGCCCGCGAGCGAGAGGCGGATGTCTTCGTGCACGTAGTCGAGGTACATGCGGTCGGCTTCGGTCTTCAAGTCGACGAAGAGTGCGCCCGGCACGTTCGCACGCGCGACGGCGTCGCTCACGGTGCTGGCGTCGAGGCTCGGCGTGTTCGCGGCCTGCGTGGCCTGCGTGGCCTGTGCGCCCTGTGAATGGCGCGGCGCGCGCAAGGCGAGCATGGCGTTCCACTGGCCGTCGCGCTGGGTCAGGAGCGCGTCGACGGCCAGTGCCATCGACGTGCCTTTGAGGTCCGCGCGCGTGACGAGCGGCGCGTTGCGCGCCGCCTCGACATCGGCGAGGAAAGGCGCGAAGGCGTCGGGCCTCACGTCCACTGGCTGGTTCTTGATCGCCTCCTGCATGCGTGCTGCGAGCACGTCCTTCTCCGGCAGGCTCGCCAGGCGCGCACGCTGCGTGGCGTCGCTCGGCAGGTAACGCGCTGGGCTCTCGAAACCGCCCAGCAAGCCACGCTCGACAAGCGGCTGCAGTTGCGCCCCGACCTTCTCCGCGCCTTCGAGCGCGGCCTGTTCGCTCGCGGCCGGAATCACCACGAGATAGCGCACGTCGGGTGCGCCCACGTCCGCTCGAAGGCGCGTGTCGAGCGCCTGGCTCGCGGCGGGCACGGGGCTCAGGGAGGCAAGCTCGTGGCTCCAGAGATCGTCACGATGCAGCCAGAGCGAGGCCACCGCGGCGAGCACGAGCGCCGCGAGCGGCCAGCGCAGCCGGGGTGCTGCGTACGCAAACCGGGCGAGCACCGCGCCGATGCGCGAAACGTCGCGAATCGCCACGGCGCCGCCACACAGCTGCGGCAGCACGAAGCGCGTCACGAGCGCGGCGCTCACGAGGCCCGCGATCGAATAGAGCCCGAGTTGCACGAGGCCCGGAAAGCCCGAGAACAGCATCGTCGCGAAGCCGCACACCGAAGTGAGCACGCCAAGGCGAATGGTCGGCCAGTAGGCGGCGAGCCATGCACGCATGGTGTCGCGGCTCTGCGGCACGCCACGCGGGCCGCCCTGCGACGACTGCACGAACAGATAGATCGAGTAGTCCACCGCCTCGCCCATCAGCGTCGTGCCGAAGCCGAGCGTCAAACCATGCACCGTGCCGAACACGAGCGATACCGTGGCAATACCCGCCGCCACGCCCGAAAGCACCGGCAACAGGCCGAGCGCCAGCGTGCGCGGCGAGCGGTAAAGCGTGAGCAGCAATGCGACGATCAGCACGAGGCTCAAGGTGGAGAGGCGCTCCACGTCGTGGCGGATGGCGTCGCGCGTGTCGACCCCGAACACGCCCGGCCCCGTCAGCAATACCTGGTAGGCCGAAGCATTGGGCAAGGTGCGCGTGGCGGCGGCAAAGGCCGCGCGCACGGCGTCTATGGCGTGGGCCTGCGCGTCGGTGTCGGAGCCGGCAGCGGCGGTTTGCGCCACGAGCACGGCGCGCCGGCCGTCGCGCGAGGCCCATACGCCGCCGCGGCTCTCGGGCTGCGACGCGCTGTCGAGCTGGCCGAGCATCGCCGCCACTTCGCCGGTGGGATCGCGCGGCAGCAGGTCCTTGGCGACGAGTCCCGCCGAGGACGTCAGCAAGTCGAGGCTCTCGCCCAGCGCTTCGTGCAGCCCCTGTTGCGTGAAATGTTGCGGCGTGACCGCCGGGCTCAGCACGTAGCGGTGCGAGAACATGAACTGCTCGTCGCGCGCGTCGTTCTGGCCGGAGCCGTTGTGAATCGCCACGAACTGCGGGTCCGCACGCAAGGTCGCCGCCACGCGGCGCGAGAGCGCGGCGCGCGTGCTCTCGTAGCCGCCGTCGATGCCGATGAGAATGAGCCGCGAAGCGAGACCGTCGCGCAGTTGATCGACGAGCACTTGCTGCGTGGGGGTCGGCGAGCGCGGCAGGAACGCCGAGAGATCGGCGGTGAAATTCGCGCGCCCGATCGCCACCGCGCACGCGACGAGGCACAGCAGCCACACCGCGACGGCACGGCGCTGCGCGAGCGCGAAGCCGCGTGCGAGGAGCGGATGGGCGCGCGGGTTCATCAGTTCGTGTCCGCGGAAAGGGCGTGCAGGCGCATCACCGAATGGTCGCCGTCGGCCTGCTGGATCGCGACGCTGCGCATCGCGTCACGCGTGCCGTCTATCGTGATCGTGCTCACCACCTTGCGCATGCGCGAGTCGAGCGGCGTGAGCGTGAGCGTCCAGTCGTCGCCCTCGCCCGCGAGCGCGACCTTGTAGACCTGTTCCAGCGCGAAGCGGTTGCCCGCGAGCGTCGCACGAATGCTTTCGATGAACGCGCCCAGCTCCGGATAGCGCGCAAGCGCGAGCGTGTATTTGTGGTTCTCGCGCTGCACGGTCAGCATGTCGCCGTCCACCACGAGGTGTTCGGGCTTCGGGTTCTGCGTGATCTTTTCCAGATGGTCGGGCGCGACGAACACGAGTTCTCCTGACGATTCCACAGGCTGCGTGGCGATCGAAAGATATTTCGTCTCCGTGAAGGTTGCGCGGCCGGACTTGCGCTGCGCCAGCGTGGACATCAGGCGGTCGAGCGTCCATGCCGGTTGCGCCGATTCCGCAGCCTGCGCCTGCACGACCGGCGCGCCCGCCGTCACGATGAAACCGCTGAGGAAAGCGGCGCTCGCCAGCGCGCGCAGGCAGCGCGCGCGTAACGTTGGGGAAAGGTGGATCGCGCTCATGCGTCGGTCACCTCGTGCACGGGAAGCTCGGCGTGGGGTCGCGTCTCGCGGCGGCGCACCGGGGCCGGCGCGCGGGATGCCGCAGTTGCCGCCACCGTTGTGGATAGCGGCGCGCCGACACTCGCGCCCTGCTTGCCGCCCTGCCAGAAGTCGTAGTAATTGAACCAGTTGTACGGCGCCATGCGGCAATAGCGGTCGAGCAGCGTGACGTAGCGTACGAGCGCGGCGTCGATCGCGCGCTGGCGCGCTTCGCGCGGCACGTCGGTGAAGTCCGCCAGCGTTTCGAAGTGCACGTCGTAGCGATTGCCGCCACGGTACAAACCGGTCATGAAGAGCACCGGGCGCTTGAGCATTGCGGCCATATAGAGCGGTCCGAGCGGGAACGCCGCCGGCTCGCCGAGAAAACCCATGCGCCGCATGGTGGCCGTGTCGTCGGCAAGCAGCGTGCGGTCCGCGAGCATGCCCACCATGCAGTTCTGGTCGAGCCGCTCGTGCACCTTCAGCATCGAGCCGACCTGGCCTAGCCCGATCACTTCGGGCTTGGCCGCGGGATTCACGGCGGCGAGCGTCGCGTTGATCTTCTGCGCGTTCTCTTCGTACATCGTCACGACCACGCGCAGATCGGGCCGCGTGCGGCCGAGCGCGCGCACGACCTCGAAGCTGCCGAGGTGCGCGCCCATGAGGAACACGCCGCGCCCCTTGGCGAGCGTCTCGTCCACGAGCGTATGGCCGTGCGGGCGAATGTCGAACAGGTCGAAGCGCGCGTTGGCCAGATAAACGCGGTCGTGGATCGTCGAGGCAAACGTGAACACGTGGCGGTACACGTCGCGCCAGTGCGCCGGGCGGCCTAGCACGCGGCGCAGGTAGTCGCGCGAGGCCGCGCACGCGCGCGGCGAAAACAGTACGAAATACAGCGCGATCAGGTGCAGCAGCGCGCGGCCCGCGCGGCGGCCGAGGCGCAGCGAAAGCCACGTCATGATGCGCAGGAGCAGCGTATTGCTGCGCTCCTGCTGGTTCGCCCAGTCGGTGCGCTTCGTCATGGTCGCGCTCCGGTTTGCGCGCTTGTGGGCGCAAGCGGCCCGGCGCGGAGTACGTCGCTCATTGCGTCACTGAGCACGCCGCTCGCGACATCGCGCGCGCCCGCGCGCAGCGTGAAGCGGATTGCGCCGCTCGCCGCTGCGTCCCAGGCAAGGTCGAGTGTTTCGCCAGGCGCGGCCGGGCTCAGGAATTTCGCGCTGCTGAGCTTCCACGTGGCGAATGGCCGGTTCAACGCCGTGCCGATCGCGTCGATGGCGTGATCGAGCAGCACGACGCCGGGCACGATCGGGTGGCCCGGAAAATGGCCGGGCAGCGCGGGATGATCGGCGGGAATCGCAAACGAAAGCGTAGACGCGGGTGTCGACGCAGCGGCGCCCCCCTCCGTCGCCTCGGGCGCGCGCTTCGCGGCGCTCGCGAGGCCGCCGCGCATATGCAGCGCGACGAACGCCGCGAGCACGTCGTGGGGCAGCTTGCCGGTGTCATTGCGCGGCAGCGCATCGACGAACACGAGCGGACGCGGCAGGAACGCACGATCGATGCGCTCGCGCAGCGCGCGCTGCAGATCGGCGAGCGGCAGCGTGGGCGCGACCACCAGCGCGACGAGCCGCTGCACGACGTCGTGGCCTGTGAGCGCATCGTGCTCGAGGTGGGCAGGCATGAAGAACACGCCGTCCTCTACGCCCGCAATCGCATTGAGCTGATGGTTGAGGTAGGCAAGCGAAGTCCGCTTGCCGGCGATGTTGATGAGGTCCGCCTTGCGCCCGTGCAGCAGGAATCGCTCGGCATCGAGCAGTTCGATGGCGTCGCCCATTGGCACCGGCTCTTGCACGTGGCCGCCCGAGACCCACATCGTCGGGCCTTCGTCGTCCTGTGCCGCGCTTTCGCGCGCTTCGAAACGGACCTTCGGGAACAGTTGCCACGTCGCGCCCTTCGCGGTGCGGCGCGTCGCGATCTGGCCGGTTTCGGTGCTGCCGTAGATTTCGACGAGCGGCGCCTTCAGGCGCGCTTCCGCTTCGAGCGCGAGCTTTTCCGAGAGCGGAGCCGTAGCGGAGAGCACCAGTTCGGCCGGCGGCAGCGCGTGACCGGTAGCGAGCAGCGCGCGCAAATGGATCGGCGAGGTCACGAGCACGCGCGGATGCGGCACCGCTTCGAGTTCACTGCGGATATCGACGGGATAGAACGGCAGCCGGTTGCTGAACGCGAAACCGCCGATCAACGGGAGCAGCACGGTCACTTCGAAACCGTACATGTGCTGCGGCGGCACGGTGCCGACGATCGTGCAGTCGTGCGCGCTGAGGAGACCGTGGCGCTCGGCCGACGCGCGCACGCCCGCCACGAGCGCGCCCCAGGTCTTGACGTGCGGCACCGGCGCGCCGGTGGAGCCCGACGTGAACACGTAAGCCACGATGCGCGAGGCGTCGATCTGCGGGACGGCGAACGGCGCGTCCCCAGCGGCTTCTTGCTGCGCTTCGGGCCAGGCGAAACGCGGCAGGTCGATCGCGCAGTCGGGCGCGTCGTGCAGGCAGAACGCGTCGGGCGCGAAGGAGGCGAGCTGGCGCACCGTCTCCGGCGTCTGCGTCGAGGGCAACAGGCTGACGCGGCCCGAGACGAGCGCCGCGCACAGGCCCACGGTAAAACGGTAGCGGTCGCGGCAAACGTTGAACACGTGGCCGCCCGCCGGCAGCGCCGCGGCCACACGCGTGACATCGGCGAGGAAAGCGCGCACCGTGACGGGCGCGCCGTCGCGCCAGGCAATGACCTGTTCGGGCGACGTATGAAAAACGAGCGGATGAGTCTGCATAACTTCGGTCGATACGAATTCCTGTGCGGATTCCTGTGCGGAGTCCTGTGTTTGGCCCTGCTTCGACTCGGGCGGGCGAGCGGCACCCATGGTCAGGAATGCTCCGCGTGCGCCGGGGTCGTGTGCCGCGTCGTCTGCCGGTAGGCGCGAATCGCGTCGAGCATGCCCGCATTCGGCTCGCCCGGCAGCGCGAAACGCCGGCAAGCATGTTCGGCGACGAACATCACCGCCACGAGCGGCAACGCCAGATAGTTGGCGAACGTCGACCACGCGACGATCGGTGCAACCGCGAACAGCAGCGTCGAAACGCCGGCAATCGCGACGAAAAAGAGCGTCCATGCGAGCGTGATGCGCCGCGTATAGCGCGCGACGGCCGGCGGGAGCGTGCCGCCATGGATCATCGTCGCGAACTGCGTGCACAGCGGCACGCGCCCCGCCGCGAGCGTGCGCCCGAACAGCAGCGCCATCGCGAGGTTGAAGCTCACATGCTCCAGATACAGCCCCCATTCAAAATGCAGAGCAAGCGGCGTGCGCATGGACCACAGCGCGAGCGCCACGAGTGTCCAGAGCGGCAACAGCCACACGCGGCGCGGCGAGCGGGCGGCCGCGGCCAGCGCAATGGCGAGCGGCGGCACGAGCGCCATGGCAAGGCCGAAGCCGTGCGCACCCGGCGTCGCCACCGCGTAGTGCGCGCCGATTTGCCAGGCGGCCACCGCCGCCACCCCAAGCGCCGCGCGCGCCGCCGCTGCCAGCGCGCTCATCGCTTGCCTCCGCAAAGGCGCGCGCCGCCCTGCCGTGCGCATGGCGCCGGCCGGCGGGCGGCCCCGGTGCAACCCGAGGCGCAATGGCTAAGCGGACAAGGCATCTGGCAACTATCGCAAATGGCGCTGTAAGTCAATCGTAGGGCGTGGCAAGCGCCACGAATCATCATAGGAAATGCAAGTATCGGGCCGGTTTCTTGCAAGCACGCACATTTTAAGATTGGCGGGACCCGATCACCTGTCCTGCCGGCTGCCGGTTTGTAACTGAATGTTCGGAATCGCGCCAGGTAAGGCTTTTGTCCAATCCAGACAGGCCCGAAGCCGCGCAAGCATCTCGCGCGTTCCGATCCCAAAAATGCGCGCCGCCTGGCACCGACCCTCTGTAACCCTTTCGCCGGGGAGCACCGTATACGCACCGATACCCTTCACTTAGAATCCTGGTAACTTTTACATCCAACGAACCCTAAAAACGGGCAGCCGCCGCTACGGCCCGCATGCCCGGAGAGCCCACGCATGATGAACGAACTGGAACACGAGCTCGCCGCGCAGATCGTGAAAGAGCTGAATCTGGAAGATGTCTCGCTCGACGAAGTGAGCGCCGACACCCCGCTGTACGGCGAAGGCTTCGGGCTCGACTCGATCGACATCCTCGAAATCGCGCTGCTGATCTCGAAGAAGTACGGCTTCGAGCTGCGCTCGGACAATCCGGAAAACGAGAAAATCTTCGCGACGCTCGGCTCGCTGGCCGCCTATGTCGCGGCGCACCGCGTGCGGTAACGTCATTGCCGGCGCCAGCCAGGATTGATGGAGAAAAACGCATGCGTGCACTCGTGACGGGCGGCAGCGGCGCACTCGGCCAGGCCATCAGCGTTGCGCTCGCGCAAGCGGGCCACGAGGTCTGGGTGCATGCGAACCGGCGTCTGGCAGAGGCCGAAGCGGTTGCGCAGCGCATCGTCGCGGCGGGCGGCAGCGCGCACGCCATTGCCTTCGACGTGACCGACGCCGACGCGACCGAGGCCGCGCTTACGCGCCTCGTGGAAGACGCGCCCGTGCAGATCCTGGTGAACAACGCGGGCATTCATGACGACGCGCCGCTGGTGGGCATGCGGCGCGAACAGTGGCGCAGCGTGATCGACGTCTCGCTCAACGGCTTTTTCAATGTCACGCAGCCGCTGCTCATGCCGATGATCCGCACGCGCCGCGGGCGCATCGTCAACATCGCTTCGATCGCTGGCGTGATGGGCAATCGCGGCCAGGCGAACTATGCGGCCGCGAAGGCCGGGCTGATCGGCGCAACGAAATCGCTTTCGCTGGAGCTGGCCTCGCGCGGCATCACCGTGAACGCCGTGGCGCCCGGCATCATCGCTTCGCCCATGGCGGAGCGCGCGTTTCCCGCCGAGCGCATCAAGCAGCTCGTGCCCGCGCAGCGCGCCGGCCAACCCGCGGAAGTCGCGGCCATGGTGGCGTACCTGGTGTCCGACGCGGCCGCCTACGTGACGGGGCAAGTGCTCTCGATCAACGGCGGCCTGGCCTGAACACGCGGCGCGTATTCCGCCGCTGCATCCTCTGAGGAAATACGAGTGTCTGTGCAACCCTTCGACGCAAAGCGGCAGTCGCGCTCCGCGCCCGGCACAAGCACGGGCTCGAGCGCCGAAGCATCCGGTTACGAAGTCCCCGCGCACGATGCGCCGGACGTCCGCCACAGCGGTTATGCACGCGCAGCGGCGCGACCTAAAATTTTTTCAGGGTCTCACGCTGTAGAGGCACCCGCTGCCATGTCCACGCCTTCGTCCACGCATCTTGTCCTGATCCCGAGCTACAACCCCGGTGCCAAGCTCGAAGAGACGGTGCGCGGCGCACGCGCGCAATGGAACCCCGTATGGGTCGTGGTGGACGGCAGCACCGACGGCAGCGCCGCGCGCCTGCAAGCCATGGCCAACGACGACCCTGGCCTGCACGTCATCGTGCTGCCCACCAACCGTGGCAAGGGCGGCGCGGTGCTCGCCGGGCTCGAAGCCGCCGCCGCGCGCGGTTTCACTCACGTGCTGACGATGGATTCGGACGGCCAGCACCCCACCGCGTTGATTCCCGAATTCATGGCCGCCTCGCAGGCCGCGCCTGAAGCCATGGTGCTGGGTCGGCCGAAGTTCGACGCAAGCGCGCCGCAACTGCGCGTGCAGGGACGGCGCGTCTCGAACTTCTTCGCCGACTTCGAAACGTTGTGGGCCGGTATCGGCGATTCGCTGTACGGCTTTCGCGTGTACCCCATCGCGCCGCTCAAGGCGATCATGGAGCGCCAGACGTGGATGCGCCGCTTCGACTTCGATCCCGAAGCCGCCGTGCGCCTGTGCTGGGCCGGGGTGCGGCCCATCCAGATCGAAGCGCCGGTGCGCTACTTCGGCGCCGATGAAGGCGGCGTTTCGCATTTCAACTACGTGCGCGACAACCTGCTGCTCGCGGGCATGCATCTGCGGCTCGTGAGTGGGTTTGCGCTTCGCCTGCCACGCTTGATCGGCAGGCGCCTGCTTCCCTGATCGCTTTTACGCCTCTCACGCCGTGGCGCGCTGCGCCGCGGGCGTGCGGTAGTCCGCGAGCAAACGTTCCTTCTTTTTCTCCACCGCAGCGAGATTGCGCGCCTTGACGTGGCCGAAGCCGCGAATCTCGTCGGGCAGCGCTGCAAGCTGGAGCGCGGCGGACAGGCGCTGCGTGTCGAGGCTCGCGCAGAATTCGTCCACGAGCGCCACGTATTCCACGATCGAGCGGCGTTCGTCGCGACGCTCTTCGGTCTTGCCGAACACGTCGAACGCCGTGCCGCGCAGCCCCTTCATGCGGGCCAGCGTGCGCAACACCGGCAGCACCCACGGACCGAAGCGGCGCTTCACGAGATGGCCGTGCTCGTCGCGCTTCGCAAGTAGCGGCGGCGCGAGCCAGAAGTTCAGCTTGTAGTCGCGGCCCGGCTCGCCTTCGAACTGCTCGCGCAGTTTCTGCAGATACGCCGGGTCGGCATAAAGACGCGCGACCTCGTATTCGTCCTTGTAAGCCATGAGCTTCGCGAGATTCACGGCGACGGCGCGCGTGAGCGGCAGCTTCGCGTCGCCGCCAAGCGCTGTCTCTTTCACGCGAATGCGCTCGACCACACGGCGATAGTGCTGCGCATAAGCGGTGTTCTGATACGCCGTGAGCAACGCTTCGCGCGCGGCGATCACCTTGTCCAGCGATTCGGGCATGCGCAGAACGACGGCCTGCGGCTCCGCGGGCGTTTTCGTGAACGCGCGCACGGCCGCCTCGCCATGGTGCGCGACGTAGCGCCCCCAGTTGAACGCCTGCTGGTTCTTTTCGACGGCCACGGCGTTGAGTTCGATCGCGCGCCGCAGATGCCCGAGTTCGAGCGGCAGCCAGCCCATTTGCCACGCGTAGCCGAGCAAAAGCGGATTGCTGTAGATCGTGTCGCCAAGCAAGGCGAGCGCGAGCGCGTTGGCATCCACGAACGCACAACCCTCGCCGATGCTCGCGCGCAGCTCCGCTTCGGTTTGCGCGCCCGGGAACGTCCACTTAGGATTCTTGACGAATTCCGCAGTAGGCGTCGCGCCGCTGTTGATCGCCGCGACCGTCACGCCATGCTGGGTGCGCGAAAGCACGTCGCCCGAAGCAGAGACGATCGCGTCGCAGCCGATCACGAGGCGCGCCTCGCCCGTGGCGATGCGCGTGGCATGCAAGGCGGCCGGCGTGGCCGCCACCTGCACGTGGCTCAGCACCGCGCCGCCCTTTTGTGCGAGGCCAGCCATATCGAGCACGGTTACGCCCTTGCCCGCGAGATGCGCGGCCATGCCGATCAGCCCGCCGATGGTCACGACACCCGTGCCGCCCACGCCCGTCACGAGAATGCCGTAAGGCTTCGCCAGCTGAGGGAGAAGAGGCATGGGCAACGCGTCGAAATCGATCGATGCGGCGCTCGACGCATTCGCCGCGCGCGGCTTGCGCAACTGCGTACCTTCGGCCGTCACGAAGCTCGGGCAAAAGCCCTTGACGCACGAGAAGTCCTTGTTGCACGACGATTGGTTGATCTTGCGCTTCGTGCCGAGCGGCGTGTCGAGCGGCTCGACGGAAAGGCAGTTCGACTGCACCGAGCAGTCGCCGCAGCCTTCGCACACGGCGTCGTTGATAAACGCGCGGCGGGCCGGGTCCGGATACGCGCCGCGCTTGCGGCGGCGGCGCTTTTCCGTGGCGCAGGTCTGATCGTAGATCAGCACGGTGGTGCCGGCGGTGTCGCGCAAAGTGCGCTGCACGCTATCGAGCTGGTCGCGATGATGGACGTCCACACCGGCGGGCAACACGATAGTGGAGTCGTATTTTTCCGGCTCATCCGTCACGATAACGATGCGCTTCGCACCTTCCGCATGCACCTGGTGCGCGATCTGCGGCACGGTGAGCACGCCGTCCACGGGCTGGCCGCCCGTCATCGCCACGGCGTCGTTGTAGAGAATCTTGTAGGTGATGTTGGCGTTCGACGCGATGGCCGCGCGAATCGCCAGCAGTCCTGAGTGAAAGTACGTGCCGTCGCCGAGATTCGCGAACACGTGCTTGTCGCCCGAGAAGTGCATCTGTCCGATCCACGCCACGCCTTCGCCGCCCATCTGGCTGAACGTTTCGGTCTTGCGGTCCATCCACATCGACATGTAGTGGCAGCCAATGCCCGCCAGCGCGCGCGACCCTTCGGGCACGTTGGTCGACGTGTTGTGCGGACACCCCGAGCAGAACCACGGCTTGCGCTCCACCGTCACGCGCGGCTTCGCTGCCTCGCGCTCCTTCGCCTCGATGATCGCCACGCGCGCGAGCATGCGCGCGCGCACTTCCTCGGGCACCGCATTGGTCAAATCCGCGCGCGCGAGACGCCGCGCGATGGCCTTGGCGATCAGCGCGGGCGAGAGTTCGTAGTGCGCCGGCAACAGCCAGTTGCCGCGCGGCACCGACCATTCGCCGCCTTCGTTGTCGCGCTCGTCGAACTTGCCGTAGATCTTGGGGCGCACGTCTTCGCGCCAGTTGTATAGCTCTTCCTTGAGCGCGTATTCGAGAATCTGGCGCTTCTCCTCCACCACAAGAATTTCTTCGAGCCCCGTGGCGAAGCCGCGCGCGTCTTGCGCGTCGAGCGGCCACACGCAGCCTACCTTGAGCACGCGCACGCCGATCTGCGCACAGGTTTCGTCGTCGAGGCCGAGGTCGGTGAGCGCCTGGCGCACGTCGAGATACGCCTTGCCCGCGGTCATGATGCCAAAGCGTGCGCGCGGCGAATCGATCACCACGCGGTTCAGGCGGTTCGCGCGCACGTAGGCGAGCGCGGCGTACCACTTCTCGTCGAGCAGACGCGCTTCCTGGGCGAGTGGGGTGTCCGGCCAGCGGATATTGAGGCCGCCTTCGGGCATGGTGTAGTCGGCGGGCGTGACGATCTCCACGCGATCCGGGTCGAGATCGATCGACGCGGTCGATTCGATCACATCGGTCACGCATTTCATGGCGACCCAAAGGCCCGAGTAGCGGCTCATGGCCCAGCCGTGCAAACCGTAGTCGAGATATTCCTGCACGTTCGCGGGATACAGCACGGGAATGCCCGCAGCGATGAGCGCGTGCTCCGACTGGTGCGCCACCGAAGACGACTTCGCCGCATGGTCGTCGCCCGCGAGCACAAGCACGCCGCCGCGCGCGTCGCTGCCCGCCGAGTTGGCGTGCTTGAACACGTCGCCGGTGCGGTCGACGCCCGGACCCTTGCCGTACCACATGCCGAACACGCCGTCGCGCTGCGCGCCGGGCCAGAGATTGATCTGCTGCGTGCCCCACACGGCCGTGGCGGCGAGGTCCTCGTTCACGCCGGGCTGGAACACGACGTCGTGCGCCTGGAGGTGCTTCTTCGCCTTCCATAGCGACTGGTCGAGCGCGCCTAGCGGCGAGCCGCGATAGCCGGAGACGAAGCCCGCGGTATTCAACCCGGCCTTGCGATCGCGCGCCTTTTGCAGCATGGGCAGGCGCACCAGCGCCTGCGTGCCGCTGATGTATACGCGGCCTTTTTCCAGCGTGTATTTGTCGTCGAGCGAAACGGATGCGGCTAGCGATGCGGCTTCTACGGCGGCACGGTCGGGGGCGTTCATGGCGGGGCTGTCTCCGGAATCGGTGCGAAATCTGACGTTTCGCGGCCGAGTATAGGAAGCCGATATGCCATCGTAAAATCACAAATTGGAAACGCTGGTATGCGAAAAACGGATGGCTGGGTGTGGAGCAAGCCATTCGTCGGCGAGCGCTTTCTCAAGCCCCTCGGGCATTTGCCGTTAACACACGGGACCAACAACCCCTCATTCCGGAGTCCCGCTTGAACGCGAAACCGCGCGCTCTGCCGTCTGCATTTGTCCTGTTCGCATCCCTGGCCGGAACCCTGCTGATTAGCGGCTGCGTCAGCAGCCCCCGCGTGGCCACCGCACCCGCGCACCCCACCGTCGTGGTTGCCGCGCCCCCGCCGCCTCCCCCGCCTGTCGTCGTCGCCCAACCCGTGTATGTGCCGCAGCCCTACGACGCGTATGTTTCGGTCGTGCTCGATCGCGACGTGGTCTACGCCGGCGGCAGCACATATATCTGGATCGTGGGGCCGGACGGCCACCGCCAGCGCCGCCTGTACGGCCACGGCGACCTGCGCGGCGAAGTCCTGCACCGCCGCGCGGAATTGCGCGTGGTGATGGCCCGCAACGAAGGCCATCTGCCGATGCAACACGCGCGCGTGCCCGAATCCCAGCGCGTGCACGTGACGATGCAGCCGCACGGCGCGCCGCCGCATGGCATGCCGCCACATGGCAACCGGCCACAGCCGGGCGGGCATGCGTCGGTGCACACCGCTGCCCGTCGCCCGCCGCCCGCGCCGAACCGCAACCAGAACGCGAACGCCAGCGCGAACGCCAGCGCGAATGCCGGCCACCACCGCCACCCCGACGGCCATCCCAACGCCGCGCCTGCACCACGTCTCGCGGGTCAGCCGCCGCATGCCGGTAATGCCAGCTAATACAGGCGTCAGGTCGAACCGGCCGCAAGTCTGATAAAAAGCGTCGCCGCGCCCGCGGCGGCGCTTCTACCGCTGCCGCAACCGCCGCCACACGCTGCGCGGCTCTCGTTGCGTCCCTCAAAATCTCCCAACCGTGCCGCATCTTCGGGACAACCCGAAGCGACGAAGTGTCGCGATATATATCACGTTGAGATATAATTGCGCTTCTTTGGGCGGTGCCGAGCCGTCTGCGCTCCCTATCCGTTTCAAACCCGCTCCGAATCGTGTCCCGCTTCAAGGTCCTTCGCTGGCTCACCCGCTTCATCCCCTCCGGGGTCACCATCACATGGCGCGAGCGCCTGCGCTCGGGCGGCGGCGCGCTGGTCGGCATCGCCCTCACCGGCGCAGTGACGCACCGGCTGCTCGGCGGCGATCCGGCCATTCCGTATCTGATCGCGCCCATGGGCGCCTCGGCCGTGCTGCTCTTCGGCGTGCCCGCGAGCCCGCTCGCGCAGCCGTGGTCGATCATCGGCGGCAACCTCGTTTCCGCCACCGTCGGCGTGAGCGCTGCAATGTGGATACACGACCCCGTGGCCGCCGCCGCCGTGGCCGTTGCTGTGGCCATCGTCGCGATGTTCACGCTGCGCTGCGTGCATCCGCCTTCGGGGGCGGTCGCGCTCACCGCCGTGCTGGGCGGTCCGGCCGTGCATGCGCTCGGTTATGAGTTCGTGTTCCTGCCCGTCGCGCTGCAGTCGTTCCTGTTGCTCGGCGGCGCGCTCGTTTATCACGCCGCCACGGGGCATCGCTACCCGCATGCCGCGCGACGCCCGAGCGTGGCCACGCCGGCGCCCGCGCAAGCCGGTTTCACCCGCGCCGACCTCGAAGCCGTGCTGCGCGATCGCGACGAAATGCTCGACATCGACACCGACGACCTCGAAGCCGTGCTGCAGGACGCCGAGATCCGCGCGTACGCGCGCAGCTTCGGCGAGCTGACCTGCGCGGACGTCATGTCGGCCAATGTAGTGAGCATCACGGCCGCCACGACCGTGGGCGAAGCACGCTCGCTGCTCAAGCGCCACGACGTGAAGGCGCTGCCCGTGGTCGACGCGCAGCGCCAGGTGAAGGGAATCGTCACGCGCGCCGACCTCGCCGACGAGGGGCGTGAGCGGCATCCGCTGCGTCTCATGCTCCATGCGATTTCGCGGCTCGTGCGGCCGAATGCAGAGTCCGGCCAGAACGTCGGCTCGCTGATGACCACGCATGTGCTGACCGTTGCGCACACGACGCCGATCGTCGAACTCGTACGCATCTTCGCGGGCCGCGGGCACCATCACGTGCCGGTGGTCGATCACGAGCACCGGCTCGCGGGCATCATCACGCAGGCCGATTTGATCTCCGGGCTCTACCACCAGGCAAAGACGCCGCAGCAGGCGCCGGCCTGAGCGCGTTTGCGCGCGGGTTCGCGCCAATCGATCTGGTCGCGATGCCGCTGTAACGGACGCTTTCGGAGAAAAATATCATATCGTGATAAATTAGGAGACTGAACCGTTCCATGGACTTCCAATGAAAAAAAGCGCGCGCGATCTCGACAAGGCCGACTTCGAACAGCTCTCCGAATTCCGCTACCAGATGCGCCGCTTCGAGCGCTTCTCGGAGCAGGCCGCGCAGGCCGAGGGCATTACGCCGCTGCAATACCTGCTGCTGCTGCATGTGAAGGGCTATCCCGGCCGCACGTGGGCAACCATTGGCGAGCTGGCCGAGCGTTTGCAGGCGCAGCATCACGGCGTGGTCGCGCTTGTCTCGCGCTGCGAGGCGATCGAGCTCGTCGAACGGCGCGTGAGCGAGCGCGACCGCCGCCAGGTGGAAGTGCACCTGCTCGCCGCCGGAGAAAAGCTGCTCGCGCGCCTGGCCGAACTGCATCGCGCCGAGTTGAAGTCGCTCGACGGCGCATTCACCGTTCCGCGTATCGATTTATAGAGACCATGCATTCCGACGATTCCCACAAGCGCGATTTTTCGGCGAACGCGCGCCTGCCCGGCATCAGCGCGCTGGCCGCCGTAATTGGCGTACTGGCCACGCTCGCGGCGTTCGTGCTGCTGAGCCTGATCCACTGGTTCACGAACCTGTTCTTCTTCGGCCAGTTCTCGTTCGCCGACCGCTCGCCGGCACTCAACACGCTGGGACCGTGGGTCATCGCCGTGCCGGTGGCAGGCGGGTTGATCGTCGGGATGATGGCGCGCTTCGGCTCCGAGAAGATTCGCGGCCACGGCATTCCCGAGGCCATCGAAGCCATTCTCTTCGGCAAGAGTAAGATGTCGCCCAAGGTGGCCGTGCTCAAGCCGCTCTCGTCGGGCATCGTGATCGGCAGCGGCGGCCCGTTTGGCGCGGAAGGCCCGATCATCATGACGGGCGGCGCGCTCGGGTCGCTGCTCGCGCAGTGCGTGCGCGTCACCTCTGCCGAGCGCAAGACGCTGCTCGTGGCGGGCGCGGCCGCGGGCATGACGGCCGTGTTCGGCACGCCGGTTGCCGCCGTGCTGCTCGCCGTGGAATTGCTGCTGTTCGAATGGCGGCCGCGCAGCTTCCTGCCCGTGGCGCTTGCGTGCGCGGTGGCGGGCTTCGCGCGCTCCGTGTTCTTCGGCACGGCGCCGCTCTTTCCCATGCAGACGCTGCCGCCGCACGCCATGGCGCTCTTCTCGTGCGTCGTTGCCGGGCTGCTGGCGGGCGCGCTCGCATCGGGGCTATCCGCGGCGCTCTACAAGGTCGAGGACCTGTTCGGCCATCTGCCGCTGCACTGGTCGTGGTGGCCGGCGATCGGCGGGCTCGTGGTGGGCATTGGCGGCTTCATCGAGCCGCGCGCGCTTGGCGTGGGTTACGACGTGATCGGCGACCTGCTGCATCGGCACATCGTGCTTCAGGTCGCCATTGCCATTCTGGTGGTCAAGGCCGTGATCTGGGTCGTGGCGCTGGGCTCCGGCACCTCGGGCGGCGTGCTCGCGCCGCTGCTCATGCTTGGCGCGGGGCTTGGCTCGGTACTGAGCCATGTGCTGCCCGGCAGCGACCCGGCGCTGTGGCCACTCGTGTGCATGGCGGCGACGCTCGGCGCCACGCTCGGCGCGCCGCTCACGGCCATCGTGTTCGCGTTCGGCCTCACGCACGACACCAACGCGCTGTTGCCGCTCCTCACGGCCACGCTGGTCGCGCACGGCTTCGCAACCGTCGTCATGAAGCGCTCGATCATGACCGAGAAGATCGCGCGCCGTGGCTATCACATCTATCGCGAGTACGGCGTCGATCCGCTCGAGCGCCATTACGTCGATGAAGTGATGACGCGCAATGTCGATACGATCGACGCGAACGTTACCGTGCGCGACGCCCTCGACCGTTACTTCGGTTCGACGCAGCAGCGCCGCGCCTTCCCGGTGCTGCGCGACGGCGCGGTTCTGGGTGTGGCGGATCGCTCGATGCTCGACGCCGTGCGCGCGAGCGCGGCAACCGAAGCACTGGATACGCCACTCGGTTCGTTGCTCACGCAACGTTCTCCCGACATGGCGCTACCCGAGGAAACCTGCCGCCAGATCGCCACGCGTCTCGCGATTCATGGGCTCGAACGCCTGCCCGTGGTGGCCGACCGCGAATCGCGGCGGCTCGTGGGCATCGTCTCGCGCAGTGACCTCGTCAAGCTCTCGCTCTCGCACTTCGAGGAAGAGCACAAGAAGGAGCGCTTCCGCCGTATTCCCATGGGGAACAGCAAGCGGCGCTTTCCGCCGGTGCGCAAGGCCAGCTAAAGAAAGCAATGCTTGCGGCGATGGCGGGCGCCTGGTTCGCTCGCCATCGCCGCGTGTGCCGCAGGCCGTTGCGCTCGCGGTGCTTCTGCCGACTCGGCAGTTAGTTGCGATACGCCCGGACGCTTACTGATGCTGCGCCAGCCCCTTCACGGCTTTGTCCACGGCGTTCTTCGGGCCGTATAGCGCGATTCCCACCAGATCGGGATTTTCCGGGTCCTCGGCGCGAAATACCTCGCGGTTGGCCGCGTCGTGCCCCGTCGAAAACATGGCGTGCACATACGGCACGATCGTCAGCTCGCGCGACACGCCGCGTCGCAGCGCCGCCTGCAAACCGCCAACATCCGCGCCATAGATCATCATCGGCTGGCCCAGCATCCTGCCGTAACGCTGCCCGCGCGCGTCTTCGTAGGGCTCGCCCAGCGCTTCGGGCACCGCCGCCGCGATGCCCGTTGCGAGAAACGCGGTCACATTGAGCTTCTGCCAGACCGCGAGATTCTCCCGCACGACCAGCGCCACTTTCGTATCGAACATGCTTGCTGCCTCCTTTTTCGAGGCACTCATGATCCGCGAGACGCGGCGGCAAGTCTGGAACGTTTGTGCAACGCCGTCGCACCCCGCACACTCAGTGCAGATGCCGCAGCTTGTCCGGATTGCGCATGACGTAAATGGCCGTGACCTTGCCGCCCTCGATCTCGAGCGCGGTGGTCTGCAACTCGCCATCGGCCTCGCGCGTGACGAAGCCGGGCAGCCCGTTGATGAAGCCCGCGCGCACGAGCGTCGAACCATTCCTGCGGAACAGGTCGGCCAGCTGGGCGTGCAGCTTCATCACGCTCTCGAAGCCGAACACCGGGTGACCGATCGCCGGGCGCTTGCCGCCGCCGTCCGCATGCAGGCTCACATCGTCGGCGAGCATGGCGCCGAGCGCGCTCATGTCGCCGCTGCGCGACGCCGCGAAAAACGCCTGCGCCAGTTCGAGGCCGCGCGCCTTCTCCACGTGAAAACGCGGGCGCGCCTGCCTCACGTGACTCCGGGCGCGCGCCGCGAGCTGGCGGCATGCGGCACTTTCACGTCCGATCGTGGCGGCGACCTCGTCGAACTCCAGTCCGAACACGTCGTGCAGCAGGAACGCCGCGCGCTCGAGCGGCGAAAGGCGTTCGAGCGCGAGCATGAGCGGCAGCGTGACGTCCTCCTGCTCGTCTTCTTCGACGACCGGGTCCGGCAGCCACGGGCCGATATAGGTCTCACGCTGATGCCGCGCCGACTTGAGCTGGTCCAGGCACATGCGCATCACCATGCGGCGCAGGAAGGCCTCGGGCACGCGCACCTCGTCGCGTTCCACGTCCGCCCAGCGGATAAATGCGTCCTGCACGATGTCTTCGGCGTCGGCGACCGAGCCGAGCATGCGGTACGCCACGCGGATCAGCTTGCGCCGCAACGGGTCGAAACTCGCCGCGGCATCCTTGAGTGCCGGGTCCGTCATGCGGCGACCATCTTGCTGGCCACAGCCTTGGCCGCCGCCGGATCGACCCACAGGCCAAAGCCGACCGCAAGGCGGTTCCAGCCGTTGATCACGTTGATCATCAGCGTGAGCTTCACCTGCTCCTCCTCGGTAAAGTGGTCGGCGAGCGCCGTGCGCGCCTGCTCCAGCGAATGGCCTTCGGAAAGGCGCGTGAGGGCGTCGGTCCAGCCGAGTGCCGCGCGCTCGCGGTCCGTGTAACACGGCGCCTCTTTCCAGGCCGAAAGCAGGTAGAGACGCTGTTCGGTCTCGCCTTCCTCGCGTGCGTGGGCGGTATGCATGTTAAGACAATTCGCGCAGCCGTTGATTTGCGACGCGCGCACCTCCACCAGCGCAATGAGGCTCGGTTCGAGGCTGCCGGACACGGCGAGCGAGGTGCCCATCCAGGACTTCATCAGGGTCGGAGCAGCGGCAAACAGGTCGAGCTTGGCAGTCATGGTGTCATCTCCTTTCGGTTGGGTTGCCATGACATGACGAGATAGCCTGGGCCGTGTGTGACATCGGGGGAAAATTTTTGCTGCCTCGAACGGTATCGCGGCCGAAGGTGGCGACCGTATTGCTGCCCGCTCGCTCGGTCATGAAGCGTTCGAGATCGGCGGTCACTACCGCGCCACCATAGCTATGGCCGACGAGGATGCTCGGGCCGCCCGGTACATCCACAACACCTCTCTTTGTTGCGCTAGAGACTGCTCTGCATCAGAACTGCGCGGTGGCCTGCACCCCGACCGTGAATCGCGCAGTCGGAAATCCGCTCGGTTTGTAGATCGGCGTCCCGACGAAGAGGTCGTAACTGAAGCCCACATACTTCGCCGGTACGCCACCCCGGATACCGATCACCGCGCCCGCGAGCTGGGTGCCCGCCTGACCGGTCGTTCCCGGCCCGAACACATGGCCGTAATCGACGCCCACGTAAAGCATCTGGCCTGTCTGGAAGAGCGGCCATTGCAATTCGTTGCGCCAGTAGAAACCCTTCTCCCCTGCGAGCATCGTGTTGCCGTCGAAGCCGCGCACCGTGTAGCGGCTGCCGATGGTCAGGTCATCGATGTAGAACAGGGTGTTGTCCGTGAACTGGCCGTGAACGGTTCCGACATAGGCGAATTGCTGGTTACCCACTGCGAACGGCACCGAGAGGTTCGCATCGAGCACGGCCATGTGAAAGCGGTAGGTGGCAGCCATTGGCGTGCCGTTGTCGTTCACCGGGTCCGGTTTCGCACCAAGACCGCCGATGCCCTGACGATAAGCGAGTGAGCCGTCGAACTGCGCGCCGCCGAAGTAATGACGATCCGTCGCGCCCATCTCGAGGAACGTATTGTTGCGGCTCTGGATCGGGATCGTCGTATCTTCGATGAAGCTCTGGCCAAAGCGCTTCGATAGCTGGACGTACGCGCCGAGTACGTCATTCTGGCTGCGAGCGAGTACGCGTGCGATGCGCAGCGCCGCCGTCTGCTGGTTGCCGCTTGAGACGAACACCTGACCGCCGGTGCCCGCGATGGGTTGATAGTAGGTGTTCGTGTTGCCCGAGAGCGTCGCCGTCCAGTAGCCCCACGGCACGGAGTACGAACCATTGAAGCCGTGCGAGCCGAGCGACTTGTTGCCAAATGAGAGATCCTGGTTCGCACCGAGCGAGAGGATATCGTTCAGGCCGAGAGGGTTGTTCAGGCCAAGGCTTGCGTTGCCTTGCCACTTGCCGGTGGCGTCCGTGCCCGAGTTATCCGCCGAGACGACGAACGTCCACGGTTTTGAACGCTTGACCGTGACCACTACGTCGCTCACGCCGGGGACGTCAGTCGGCACGATCTGCATGTCCGCGTCCTGGTTCGATACGCGCTTCATCTGCTCGAGGCCCTGTTCGAGATCGCGCAGGTTCAGCAGATCGCCACCGCTTACCGGGAACGCGGTTTTCACTGTTCCCCATGTTGCCGGATCAGCAAAGCGAACCTGACGTAAGACGCCCGGCACGAGCGCGAAAGCGAGCGTGCCGGTCGACAGGTCCTGCTGGCCGACGAGTACGCGCGTGGTGACGTAGCCGCGGCTGAGGATCGCCTGCTGCAAGCCCTTTGTGAGCACGTCAAGGCCCGTCTTGCCGACGCACTGGCCCCGGTAGTGGTCGAGCCATTCGCGGGCAAAGGCGAACGGATCAAGGGGCAGCGCGGACGCACCCTTCGCGCGTACTGCGTCGGGAAGCGTGGCCGGTACGTCGAGCGTAAAGTGGTCAATGCGAAAGCACGGCGTTTCGTTCGGTAACTCGGGATATGTCTCGACCTTCGACACTTCCGAGCGCACCGAGGGCGTCGAGACTGCATTCTCGCGCTCTTGCGCTTCGCGCTGGCGCTGAAGCTGCTGTTGCTGCTCGGCGTTCGCGCGCGCGGCGGCGGCTTCGTCGGCAGGTGTAGGTATCTGCTGCGCGTTGGAAGCAAGCGTGACCAGGGCTGTGAGCGGCAGCGCCGCCAGCCTCTTTCTGATTTTCATGTTGGTTAGGAATTACGGCTCGTGTTGGGTGCCGCTATCGTCGATGAGAGCGGCCATTACAAATAGTGAGTTCACGATTACAGAGACACCATTGAGCCGCCGGATTACTCTCGGAGCCGCGAGTGAATTCGTCAATGCGCACGGGATTCAGTACAAGTGCGACGGGCTTACGCCCATGCTCGCGCTCGTACTGCCTGATGCCGTGCTCGATCAATGGCCAGATACCGCAGGACAATGCAACTTCTTTCATGCGTCTCCCTGCTTGCCATTCTTAGCCTTATTATTCGCGACACTTACTGAACCGATGAATGCAACGACTACGGCTGAACAGCCGAGCCCAACTGGAACAAGGATGCCCACCGGAGTCCAGAGGCGATCGACAAACGTAGTACATGCCAAACGCAGGCCAAGTTTGTACGACATCGATATAAATACGACGACGTAAAACGAAATCACGACTCCAGAAAATATGTAGCGATACTTATATTTGGACAGATACTCGGCGACCGTCGGGCCGAACAATCCAATCAACATCGCACCAAGAAAATCTCCCATAGCTGTAACTCTCAGTTGCCATTCGCATTTGAATTTGTGCTTTTTACTGCTCGCCCAAGAGTCTGACCTAGAGCAAGCGTATTGAGTCGCGTGACGATCCCGGGGGTTGTCATGATATTCGCAAGACTATTAGGAACACCTGCCCAATTGTACATTTGTGTCCCGAACATATTTCCGGCGGCGCCGTATGCGGAGGTCACAGCCAAGCCAGCAAGGGAAAAGCGATTCGAGAATTCTTCTCCAAAATTCGCTCCGTTCATCATCGATTGGAAGCCCGCTTGACCCACAGCGGTAGCCGTGTAAAGCACGCCCGACCCTATTGATCCTGTCAATGCCGCAGTTACCAATGAATATCCCGCCTGAGCTGCTTTGTAGGCCGCGAAAGCCTCCGGCCCAAGCACCGTCCCAGCAACAACTCCAGCGGCAGCGGCTGTCGCGTAACTAGTATCCGCTACATTGTTCTGCGCAACGTCATTGAGTTGTCCTTGTGCCTGAATTGCGGCATTCAGTGTCGCATCACTGCATTGCGCTCCCGCTCCGCAAATCTTCGCCACCATATCCTTCTTCTTCGGATCGAGTTGTTGGTTATACAACTCTACCGCCGAGCCCGTCGCCGAGCCCGCCGTGCCGCCTACGACCGCTCCACCGAGGCCCGCCGCGACGTTTCCTGCCAGGTTGCCAATCAGATCCGAACCTGTTTCGGATGCTACCCCCTTCGAAAGGCTGTCCAACTGGTTCGCGAAGTGCGAGGCAAGACCTGCACCCGCCGCGCCGCCTATCGTACTGAACGCGGTTCCGCCGCCGAGACCACCAATGAGCGCGCCGCCCGCGATATGCAGTGCCGTGCGGTTGTCGCCGCCTTCATCCCATGCCGCAGCGGTTGCCTGGTCGCCAGCCTTGACCGCTGCTTCGCGCTTGTTATCCGCATACTGACCGATTCCCTGCGCCACGACCTGTCCCGCCGCCTGCGCGGCCTGCATCGTGTCGGCCTGCTGGTTCAGGATGTTGTTCACGTCCGGCGTGTTCGCAACCGTGCCGTTCGTGTTCGTCGTGTCGCGGCTCAGGCTCGCCACGTTCTGCGTCTGCGCGCCCTGGTTGGTGATATTGATCGTGCCCGCGCTGATTGCACTGCGCGTCGTCGCGCTCGAATCGCCGTTGTCGTTCTGCGACATCATCGGCGCGACGCTGGCCGTATTGCTCACCGAGCCAGGGCCAACAGCCTTGCCCGTATTGCCAACACCCACACCTGTGCTAATGCCATTGCTGTTTGCGTCGTAGTGCGAGTGGTTCGCGACATCGCTATAGGTGAGCGTGCCGGTCGTCAGGCTGTTCTGCGACGCGTCCGCCGCACTCGAAATCACCGCGCCCGTCAGCCCGGTATTGCCCTTCACGTTGACGTTGAACCCGCCATCGCCCGCCATGATCCCGGCCTGCTCGTTCACGCCCGCATAGTTCGAATCGGCGTGGCCGTTCTGTGCGCTGAAACTCGCACTGCCGCCGCCCTGGCTGATCGAGAAGCCACCGCCCGCGCTGCTCTGATGCGCCGCGCTGTTCGTGACGTCCTGCACGCTCGCAACGTTCAGGTTGCCGCCCACATCGGCAGTCACCTGTTTGCCCGCGATCTGCGAACCGGTGATATTGGTATCGCCGCCCGAGATCACCGTGACGCTGTTGCCGCCCGTCACGTGCGAAGCGTTCTGGATCGACGCGTCGCTGTTCGCATCGCCGTGCGCGTTCGCCATTGACGCCGAAACGCCCCAGCCCTGCGTGCCAAACGAGACGCCCGCGCTCGCGCTGCTCGAACTGTTCGAGCTGCGCGTCGAATCGGTGCTGGTCGTATTGATGACGTTCACCTGATTCTTCGCGGCGAGCACCACATCATTCGCGCTCACGTTCGAGCCCGCGATGGTCAGGTCGCCGTTGGTCGCGACGAACGCTGCCGTGCCGCCTGCCTGCACGTTCGAGCCGCGCTGGATCGTCTGATCCTCCGACGACTGGCTCTGGCTCTTGCTCGAACCTACGCTCACCTGAATGCTGATGCTCGGCGCGGTCGGGCCGGCTGCATCGCCCGCGAGCGCCGCGCCGCCCATACCCGCGATCGCCGCATCGCCCGCCGTCGCGATGGCGTGCAGCGCCGCAGCCCGGTCGTTGCCGCTGCTGGCCGAATGGCCGATAGCCTGGCCCTGGGCATACGCGTTGTTGATCGCGTCACCCACGCTACCCGAGAGGCCGATCGTGAGGCCGCTGCTGCTCTGTTTTTGCGTCTGCGCCTGATGCGTGGTATCGGTCGCCGAGTCGATGACGACGTTCGCCGCCGTGCCCGTCACGTTGCCACCCGCGACGAGATCGCTGCCGGTGACGTGCAGCGTGTTACCCGCCTGGATCGAGAGGTTCCCGTTGACCGAGCCGACCGTGCTCGCGTTGTTGGTGACGCTCGATTCCTGATCGGTCGTCGCGAGTTTGTTGGTGCCGACCGTCACCGTCAGGCCGCTGGTCCCCAGGCCCGTACGCTTCTCCTGGTAGCTCGTTGCGGACTGCATCGCGTCCTGCGTCGTCGTGATGTTCACGTCATGCGCGGCATTGAGCGCCACATCGTTCGTGCCGACGATCGTGCTGCCCGCGACGTTGATATCCTTGCCGCTCGCGATCTGCACGGCATCGCCAGAAACAAGACTACCCTGTGAAAGCGTCACGGTCGTATCGCTCGAACTCCTGACCTCCTTGCCGCTGACCACGTTACTGTGGCTGTGCTGCTCCTGCGAGTTGTCGACGTGCGTTTCCGTGGCCGCGCCGATGTTCACGTTACCCGCTGCGGCGAGCGTCGCCGTGCCCTTGTCGAGCGTGATCGCACTGCCGGTGACGTTGATATCCTTGCCTGATGCGATGGTCAGCGAGTTACCCGCATTGAGCGTCGTCGCCGTGAGCGTGTCGTCGGATTTGTGCAGCGATTCCGAATAACTGCCGTGACTGTCGCTGCCCGCACTGTTGCTGTCGACGGTCGAGGTTGCCTTCGCGGCCTGGAACGTCACGTTGCCTTTCGCCGCAACGACGCCGCCCCCGCCGAGGTTGATGTTCGCGCCCGTCGCCGTGAGGTCGCCACCGACGCCGATCTGCGAGACGCCACCCACGTTCACGGTACTGCCATTCGCCTGATTGACGTTCGTATCGGATACGCCGTTCGCGCGCGCCACGACCTTGTGCTCGCCGGTCTGCACCGTGCCGATGTCATAGTTGCCGCCAATGGCCATGCCGAGGTTGCCGCCGACATTCAGGTTGGCGCCGTTCTGCTCGAAGTTGCCCCCCGTCACGATGGCGGCATTATCCGCGACGTTCACGCTTGCGACTGGCCCGAGCGTGGTCGTGCTGCGCGTGGCACCGTTGGCGCCGATCTGGTCGACAGTCTTTGCCGCCGTATTGAGCAGCAGATCGCCGCCCGCGTTCAGCGCGAGACTGCCGGCCTTCACAGTGGCCGAAGTCAGGTCGATATTGCCGGTGGTATTCAGCGACATCAGGCCGCCGCTTTGCAGCGCGCCGAAGGCGTTGTTGATCTGCTGCCCCTGGATCGACATCGTATTGCTGGCCTGCACGGTCCCGCTGTTCGTGAAGGTCTGGGCGTTCTGAAGATCGATATCGGTCGCGGCAATGAGCGGGCCGTTCATGTTCTGCTGGCTTGTCTTCGCGAGATAGACGACCGGCACCAGCACCGACTGGCCGTCGACAACCTCGGTCTGCATGATGATCACATTGCTCGTGAGTTGCTCGACCTGTTCGGGCGAGAGGCTCATGCCGAGCGGCAGATCGAGCGACTTCGAGAGCGACGCGCCAGCAGCCAGCAGCGACTGGTACATCGATTGCAGATCCGTGTACGGACCGAGTACCGCCTTGCCGGTGAGCGACGTGATCTGGTTGCGCACGAGCTGCTGCTCGTAGAAGCCGTCGCCAAGGCGCTTCTCGGTCGTCTGCGGATTCAGCCCAAGCTGTTGCAGGTAGTAATCGCTCGAAATGAACGTCTTCTGGTTCGTGAAGGCCGGGTTCGTCTCGATCAGGTAGCTGGCTCCCGGCGCGGTCGCCGGACTGAACAGGCCGCCCTGCGGGATCGTGAGGTTTTGCAGCACGGTTTGTGCGGTCGCGCTGGCGATGGCCGGATTGATCATCGTGCCGCCATTCACCGACGATGCGCCGCCCTTCGTGCCGCCCGCGCTGCCGCTGACCGACGAGGCGCCCCCCGCATTCGCGCCCGCGCTGCCGCTGACCGACGAGGCGGCCCCCGCATTTGCGCCCGCGCTGCCGCTGATCCCGCCGATGGTCACGCCGGTTAGCGCCTGGCCGGGCGCGAGTCCGAGCGACGGGATGCCCGCATTACCCGCCGTGTTGTCGATGCTGATACCCGTACCCGAAAGCGTGCCGCCCGCGACGAACGGCGATTCGTAGGCAGGCAGCGCGTAGCTCTTGATATCGGCAGGCGCGTTACAGCCCGATCCATCGCAGAACGAGTAGGTCCAGTACTTGCCGTCGTAGGTGCGATAGTGGTAAAGCCCCGAGTACGTGATCTGGACGGACGGGGCCGCCTGCCCCTGCCACGAGTTCTGGTCGAGCGAGACAGGCGCGGCGACGTTGCCGACCGCCGCGACCGCGCTCCAGTAGTTCTGGAATGTGCCCACGTTCGACGCGTCGAGGTTGCCACCCGAGATGATCTGCGCCTGCGGACTGATGCCCGCGACCAGGTTCGCCAGCGCCGTACCCGTATAGGTCGTGTACTGGTACGTGCTGTTCATCGATCCGCCGTGTGGTGGATCGATGAAGACGCCACCGATCATGTTAGGGTCGCCCGTCACACCGTTGCCCCAGACCACCGGATTACCCGGGCCGCACGCGTCCATGTAGATGGCCGTGCACCCCGACAGACTGAGGCCGAGCTGGTCCAGCAGCGCCTGGGAGACCGGCTGGTTCAGGCCGGTCGTCGTCATCGTCGTACGGGTATTCGTGACCTGGCTGGCGTGGAGTTCCATGTCTGCCGCCGACTCGATCAACCCCGACTGGTTGAAGATCAGGTTTGCGTTGGTGTAGTTGCCGTTCGCATCCTTGCCGCCCGCCAGTACGACTTTTCCGAGGCCGTAGATCGCGGTCGTCGCCTGCGTATCGGTCGCGGTCGTGCTGTCGACGTTGTCGATCTCGGGCGCAAGCAGTTCGAGCGTGCCGTTGCTGTCCGTTGCGCCAATGAGCGCGGTCGGCCCGACATTCGCGATCTTGCTGTTCGCGTTCAGCGACACGCTGCCGCCGACCATCGTCCCCGTATTGACGAGCGTGTCCGAGTGCGTGGTGAGCGTGCCGCCCGCCATCATGACGCCGCTGTTCCCGATCGCGCCTGCATTGACGTCCAGGTTGTTCGCCGCTTCAACCAGCGCACTGTTGCTGAACGTGCCGGGTAGCGTAAAGGAAAGGTTATTGCCTGCGGCGAACTGCAGATCCGGCGTGGGCGCGAAGTCGCCCTGCACGCTGACCGCGACGTCATTCGTCGCGCTGTATGCGCCGCCGCCCGTCAGCGCCGCCGCGTTCACGCTCAGATTGTGCGTTGCGCCAATCTGGCCGCTCGTGTTCGTGACCGCGCCGGTCGTCGTGATCGAGACATCGCCGTTCGAACCCGCGAAACTGCCGATCTTGCTGTCGCTGTTGTCGACCGTATCGGCCTGGATCGCGACACTCGCGCCGCTCAATTGCGCGTTCTGCGTATTGACGAGGGCCGATGTGTCAACCGACACCTTGCCGTTGCCCGTCACGACGCCGCCGCTGTTGACGATCTGGCTGTCGCCGCGGACGGTCGTGTCGCCGGTGCCGAGGTTGCCAATCAGGCCGTTCGTGTCGTCAACCGACGCGGCGTGAATGGCGAGCATACTTGCGTCGCCTGCCGTGCCGGTGCCCGACTGGACCTGGCCGCGCGTATTGTCGATCTTTCCGCCGCTTGCAAGCGAGAGGGACGAGAGCGAGCGGACGGACCCGTCCTCGTTGAGCAGGTCGCCCGCGATGTTCGCCGTGATATTGCCCTGCGCCGCGAACACGCCGCCCGTATTGTTCATGCTTGCGGCCTGCGCGTAGATGCCGCCAGCAGCGATGACCTGACCGCCCACGTTCGAGAAGGCACCCGCGCCGCCCTCTGGGGTAATCGTCAGCGTGCCCGTTCCCGCGTCGATGATCTTGCCGTAGTCATTGATCAGCGTGCCGGGCGAGAACGTGACATTGGTCGCGTTGGTCTGGAACGTACCCAGGGTATTGTCATAGGTACCGCTGACATAAAACCCGGTCGGGCCAGTCCCGAATTGCGTGATCGTCCCCGCGCGATTGACAAGATCCGTCGCGCTCAACGCGAGCTGGTTCGCCTGAATGTTGCCGTTGCTGTCGTCGAGCGTGCCGCTCGTCCTGATCGTGAGGTTGGGGGCAACGATCGTGCCGCCGCTGTTGGTCATCGATCCGTTCTGGATCGTCGCGTTTGCGCCCGCGCCGAGCTGCCCGCCGTTGTTGTTCAGCGTGCCGCTCGTGACGCTCAGATCCCTGTTCGAGACGAGGTTGCCGTTCTCGTTGTCGAGCGCGCCTCCCACCGTCGCCGTCACGCCGGTCTGACCGGTGACCGTGCCGGCGGTGTTGTTCAATGCACCCGCGTCGATCTCGACGTCGCCGTTGCCCTGGATCGTGCCGCCCGAGTTCGAGGCCGAGCCCGCGCCGTTGCCCGCGTTGATCGTCAGCTTGCCGGTGCCGGCATGGGTGATTGTCCCGCCATCGTTGACCAGCGCGCCGGGGGCGAGCGTGACGTTTGTCGCGTTCGTCTGGAAGGTGCCGCCAGCCGAGTTATCGAACAGGCCGCTGACATTGAATCCCATCGGCGAAGCGCTGTATTGCGTGATCGAGCCGCCACGGTTGAGCAGGTTCGCCGCACTGATCGATAGCTGGTTCGCCTGAATGTTGCCGTTGCTGTCGTCGAGCGTGCCGCTCGTCCTGATCGTGAGGTTGGGAGCAACGACTGTGCCGCCGCTGTTGGTCATCGATCCGTTCTGGATCGTCGCGTTTGCGCCCGCACCGAGCTGCCCGCCATTGTTGTTCAGCGTGCCGCTCGTGACATTCAGATCCCTGTTCGAGACGAGGTTGCCGTTCTCGTTGTCGAGCGCGCCCGCAACCGTCGCCGTCACGCCGGTCTGACCGGTGACCGTCCCGGCGGTGTTGCTCAATGCACCCGCGTCGATCTCGACGTCGCCGTTGCCCTGGATCTTGCCGCCCGCGTTCGAGGCCGAGCCTGCGCCATCGCCCGCATTGATCGTCAGCTTGCCGGTGCCGGCATGGGTGATGGTGCCGTTATCGTTGATCAGTGCGCCCGGTGCGAGCGTGACGTTCGTCGCGTTCGTCTGGAAGGTGCCGCCCGCCGAGTTATCGAACAGGCCGCTGACATTGAACCCCATCGGCGAAGCGCCGTACTGCGTGATCGAGCCGCCACGGTTGAGCAGGTTCGCCGCGCTGACCGATAGCTGGTTCGCCTCGATGTTGCCGTTGCTGTTGTCGAATCCACCGCCGGTCTGCGCCGTCACGTTCGCCGCGACCATCGAGCCGTTGCGGTTGTCGAGCGCGCTCGTGGCGTTCACGTTCAGGGCATTGCCCGCGCCCATCTTGCCGGACTCGTTCGAGATTGCCTGCGCCTGCACCGAGAGGTTCTGGCTCGCGGTGGCACTGCCGCCGGTATTGTCCACGCTCGCGCCGTGAAGGTTCGCCGAGCCGTTGCTCGCGATGTTGCCGCCCACACTTGTGAGCGCGCCGCTCGCGCCCACGTCGAGCGTACCCGTCCCGGCGTGCTGGATCGAGCCGCTATTGTTGTTGAGCGCAGCGCCGGCAATGCTCAGGCTCGTCGCGTTGCTCGCGATCTTGCCGCCGCTGGAATTGTCGAGCGTACCGCCTGCCGTGATCGCCTGCGCAGCCGTGCCGGACTGCTCGATCGAGCCGCCCTGGTTGACGAGCGCGCCCGGCGTGGAGACCGCGACCGTGGTCCCCTCGATATCGCCCTTCGTGTTGTCGATCGACGCGCCCGAAACCGTTGTCGTCGCGCCCGAGAGCGAGCCGCCTGCGTTCGAGAGCGCCCCGCTGGCCGTGGCGGTCAACGCGCTGCCCGCCTTGACCGTCCCGCTGTTCGTGATGCCCCATGCCTGCAAGACGGCATTTGCGGCTGCGGTAAGCTGGCCCGCGTTCGTGAACGTATAGGCGCTCACGTTGACGTTGCCGTTGCCGCCGATCACGCCGCCCAGGCCGTTCACGAGCGTGCCCGTCACGCCGAGGTTCAGGCCGTCGCCATTGAGCGAGAGAAGATGCCCGGCGGTATTGTCCAGCGACGATCCCGACACCTGGAAGCCAAGCGCCGCCTGCATCGTCCCGGCGTTGTTCGCTATGGCGCCACCGCGTACCTGCATCGCGTTCTGCGAGACGAACGAGCCGCCCTGGTTCGCGATCTGGCCGGATGCCTGTGCAACGAGTGGCCCCTGTGCCGAGACTGCGCCTGCCTGGTTCGAGATACTGCCTGCGTTGAGCGTGACGCCGCTGCCGCCCGTCATCGAGCCGTGGTCGTTGACCAGCGCGCCCGTCGCGCTCGCGTTGACCGCACCGCCCGCGCTCGACCTCGCGCCTGCGAGGTTCAGGTCGCCCTCGTTCGCTGTGAGCGTCAGGTTGCCGTTTGCAGCCGTCTGGCTGCCTGCGAGGTTGACGCTGCTGCCGGCGAGCGACACCTGCCCGCCCGCGACGTTCTGGCCGGTGGCGCTCAGCGCGCCCGAGGCGGTGACGTTCAGGCTCCCGGGCTGCGTGGCGTTGCCGTTGTTGTCCACGCCCGCAGCAAGGGCGCCTGTCGAAGCGACAGCGCCCGCGCTCGCGTTCACCGCGCCTTGCGCCGCCAGCGTGCCGCTATTGGCGAGCGTGCCTGCGGTGCTGGCCGAGAGCGCCTGCTGCGCGTAGGTGGTGCCGCTATTGTTAATGCCCTGCGTCGCATTGAGCACGACGTTGCCGCTCGCGCTCTGCCTGCCCGCCAGCACGAGTTGTCCGTTGGACTGCAACGCAAGATCACCCGACTGCGCCGCGATCACGCCCTGGGTGCTGACACCCACCCCGTACTCGTTGGAAGCTAAAAATATCTTCCCGCTGTACATCCCGCCCAGCTGGCTGACGTCAATCGCAACGGACGGCGCAGGGCCATTGCCAGCGATCGGCGTCGCCGCGAGCGTGTTATGGTCGATCTGGTTCGCGCCCGCGATGACGTTCAGGTTCTTGCCCGCATAGATCGCCGCATTCGCCTGAACGGCTCTCGCGAGGATATCCACCTGGTCCACATTCGCAGCGTTAAAGCCCGCACCTTGCACGGTGATGGTGCCGCCGTTGATGCTATAGCCCGCGAGCGAGCCGTCCGGTGCATAGTTCGGCGTGCCCGTCGTGAGCACCGCGCGATTCGTGTTGATAAATGCGCCGCCATTGACTGATATGCCCGAGGGGTTCGCGAGGACGAACGTCGCGGCATTGCCCGCGATCTCGGCGGGCCCGTTGAACTGCGACGGGTTCGCGCTATTAACCTGGTTGACGATGATCTTCGCGGACTGGCCCGGCGCATAGTTCGGGTTGCCATTGATATAGCCCGCGAGTTGCGTGTTCGTGACCGTCGGAGAATTATTAAGAATTACCCCGTTTTTTTGAACATCAAACTGCGAATAGGAATTGACCGACACGCCCGCACCGCTTGGACGATTCACGTTGACCTGTGGCAGGCCATTTGGCGTGGCAATGACGTTCGGCGCATGCGCGCCGGAAGGCACGATCTGCGCATGGGCGAGCATCGGCACGAGCAGCGCCGCTGCTATCGTCGCGGCTACTGCGACCTCTCCCGACCCCTGCTTCCCATTGCTCGTTACGGTCTCCTCGACAGCCACCAGCATGTGATGCACACGGCTGAACACCAGTCGATATGTATTCCTATTCATTCTTCTTTTGGCTTGCTAAAAATCGGCTCGACCGGAATGCTCGCCGAAACGATCAGCGACGTCTTTTAAACTTTGTCAGTTTCTGCGCTCGCGCAACATGTGGCGTCACGCGCGTTCGGTACTCGTACGTGCGAATCGCGCCCATCTTCGGATGTGCCACTTCGTTCCGCTATCAGACAAAAGCGAAAACGCGGCGCAGTTGATGCGCTATGGGTAACGAATCAAGGAGATAAGCGATCGCCGCGGAAGGGAGGTGTTGCGGCGTTTAGGAAACCGGCTGCCGGATCAGTACCGGCAGGTCCGACGACGTACCCCGACAATACCGCCCATTGACGAAGGCAACGGACATACAAAGGCAGCCGTACGGGCGTTCGGGGTCAAGCAGCGTCCAGGTTTCCACGCCTAGCCGCCGGTGGAACCTGCAGACGCCCGTTGCCAACTCCGACCACTTGCGACGGGTGCTTGAATCCCCACCCACATGAGCAGCACCGTAGCGAGTTCACATTGCAGGTCGCTCGGGAGTCTGCCCGCCATCCTGGTGCTAAACGATCACCCGGAAGAGGGAACGGTGGATCGCTGCGCAAGCGAATGGGGCACATCGACCTATTGCTCCATTCGGTTTGCGCTGCCAACTCCGGCCGTTCTTGCCCCGTATATCGCCCTTACAAGTGCGAGCGAATACCCACCCTGGATGGGGGGGTCAGACTGATCTGACGGAACCTAAACTCGACCAGGCGTCGTTGCCCGGATCGTTTCTCCCTCAGGTTCGGGCCACGCCGCCTGATCATTCTCATAACAAGCCCCCTCTGGAGACACCCGCATGGCCGCCCCCGCCGCCGCTTGCTCGCAGGCGCTACCCTATCGCTCCCCGCGTATTTCCCCTTGGGACGTCCACACGACTTACCGCGCAGACGGCACTGTGATTCTCTCGTCTGCGCAAGCCCCTGCTATCGAGCAAAACGGCTTCGTCGACTTTCTGCCGTACTGGGCGCAACGCCGCGCTCACTCGCCGGCATTCTGCGAGCGCGAGGCACAAGGGGGATGGCGCTCGATCACCTGGTCCGGGCTCTGGAATCAGGTCAGACATGTGGCTGCGGGCCTCCTCAACCTCGGACTGGGGCAAGAACGGCCGCTGATGCTGCTGTCCGGCAACTCTCTCGAGCAGGCGATCCTGCTGCTCGCGGCGGAGTATGCCGGCGTGCCCACGGCGCCGGTGTCGCCGGCCTACTCGACGATCAGCAGCGACTTCGCCCGTCTGAAGGGCATCGCCGCGCTGGTTCAACCCGCCGCCATCTTCGTTCAGGATCGCGAAACGTTTGAGCGCGCGATTGCGGCGCTCGGCTTGCCCGAGGTCCCTGTCATCGCTGTGCACGGTTCAACGGACGAAGCATGCGCATTCAACGCACTGGCCAGCCTCGAATTGACGCCAGCGCGCATTGCCGCGCTTGCCTCCGCGCGCGCAGCCATCCAGCCCGCCGATGTGTTGCGCATCCTGTTCACATCCGGCTCGACAGGCGCGCCCAAGGGGGTCGTCTCCACTTACGCCAACTTCAAGGCGGCGACGCGTTATTTCGTCCGGATCTACGGCACGCTGTCCGAGCCGCAACCGGTATTTCTCGACTGGATGCCGTGGCATCACACCATGGGCGGGGTGCTGGCATTTGGTCGCACGATGGTGACGGGCGCGAGCCATTACATCGACGATGGGCGACCGGTACCGGGCCACTTCGAGCGCACCTTGCGCAACCTGCGTGAAGTTTCGCCAACCGCATTCAGCAGCGCCCCCTCAGCGTTGACGATGCTCGCAAACGCGCTCGAAGACGATGCGCAGCTGGCGCAAAAGCTCTTCGCACGGCTTATCAATTTCGGTTACGGAGGCGCGAGCCTTCCGCGAGCCACCTGGGAGCGCATCCAGCGGGTTGCCGCAGAGACCATCGGCGAGCACCTGACGTTTTGCACTTCGCTGGGCGCGACCGAAACCAACGGCACGGGCACCTGGTTCGCCATGCCGTCCGACGATCTCGGCAACATCGGCGTGCCGGGCCCCGGTGTGGAACTCAAGCTGGTGCCACTCGAAGGCGGTGACGGGCGCTTTGAAATCCGCATGCGGGGCGCAGCGATCTTCGGTGGCTACCTGAAGGACCCGTCCCAAAGCGCGAAGGCCTTTGATGAGGAGGGCTATTTGTGTCTCGGCGACGCGGTTCGCCTCGTGAACGCGGAGAAGCCCTCGGAAGGTCTGCGCTTCGCCGGGCGTGTAGCCGAAGATTTCAAGCTCACCAATGGAACGTGGGTCCGCACCGGGAGTGTCAGGCTCGGTCTGCTGGAGCAATGCGCCCCGCTCTTGACCGATGCGGTCATCTGCGGCCATGACCGCGACTATGTGGCGGCGCTCGCGTGGCCAAGTGTGGCGGCCTGTCGGCGGCTCGCGCCGGAACTCGCCGCGCTGGAAGTCGAGGCGCTCATTGCGCATCCCGTCGTCATTGCCGCGTTGAACGCGCGGCTGCGCATGCAGAAGGCGTCCGGCGCGAGCCTCCATGTCAGGCGCCTGATGCTCATGGCCGAGCCGCCCTCGATCGACGCGAACGAGACCACCGACAAGGGCTATGTCAATCAGGCAGCCTGCCGCGCGCGGCGCGGCGATCTGATCGACGAAGTCTATCGCCCCACGCCTCGTGCCTTTGTCGCAACCACGGCCTGAAGGCGGCTGCGGCGTCGTCAGGTCTGCCGACCTTCCGGACGCCGCGTTCAGGGCCCTCACTGTACAATCGACCAGCGCATGAATGCGGGCACGTCGTTGCGCCGCGGCATTTGCCGGGCAAACATTCTGCTTTATGTGACCCCATGGAATCTTCCCAGTCACAGTTGGCCTCCCTGTTGAGCGAAGCCGAACCGCGACTGCAGCCGCCGCGTATGGACGCACGGGTGCTGGCGCGCGAACGCCTGCTCGCGCAGTTGACCGAAGCGCGCCGGCGCCGCTGCCTCATACTCGAGGGGCCGGCGGGCTGCGGAAAGACCGCGCTTTTGCTGGCCTTGCGCCGCGCGTTGTTGCCGCTCAGCTTCGACGTGGCGTGGCTCACGCTCGCCCCCGAAGACAATGACATGTCGCGCTGGCTCGACGACCTCGCCTCGAGCCTCGCCCAGGTCGATCCCGCCATACCGCACGAGGCCGCGCTGCTCTCGGGCCGCGGCACCGACGACGAAGCCGTCGAGCGCTCCCTCGTCGCGCTCGTAAGCGGTATTGGCCGGCACCCGCGCCACTTGATGCTGATGCTCGACGACGCACACCACGTCGTCGATCTTCAGGTGCGCGAAACCGTGCAGTGGCTGCTCGACTACGCGCCGCCCAACCTGCACATCGTCATGGCCTCGCGCAGCGCCGTTCCCGTGTCGCTTGGCAGGCTGCGCGATGCCGGCCAGTCCCTCGAACTCAGCATGCGCGACCTGCGGTTCACCGCAGAGGAATCCGAAGCATTTCTGAAAGCGAAGGTCAGTCATCTGGAGCGGCGCGACGCGCAAAAAATGCATGAGCTCACGGATGGCTGGGTGGCGGGCTTGCTGCTGCTCGCGGCGCATTTGCGGCGCGGCGAGCGGGGCGAGCAAGGCGCTCCGCTTGCGGGGCGTGTGACCCGCAGCCACTTCCTCGACGCGCGCGGCGTTGCCGACTATTTCGAGCGCGAAGTCCTGCCGCAACTGTCTGCCGAAGAACTCGACCTGCTCGTCAGGCTCGCGCCCTGCACGATCTTTTGCGCTTCACTGTGCGCCGCGCTCGGCGCGAATCCGGAGCTGCATGGCCGGATGCCTGGCCGACTCGAATGCGACAACCTTTTTGTCGAGTCCATCGCGTCGTCGGGAAGCGAGAAATGGTATCGCCTGAATCCGCTCTTTCGCGAGACGCTGCTGCAGCGCTTTCGCTCATGGCCGCTCGAGCAGCAACGTGAGGTGCATCACAGGGCGTGGCGCTGGTTTCGCAAGCACGATCGGCACGACGAAGCAATCCGCCACGCGCTGCTTGCCGGAGAAACCGCAACGGCCGCCGACGAGGTCGTGCAGGTCGCGCAACAGATGCAGATCCAGGGCGACCTGCGCAAGCTCGCGGCGATTATTCGCATGCTGCCGGCGTCCGAGATCGAAGCGCGCTTCGGTCTGCGGCTATGGAATGCGCGTTTGAAGCTCTATGCACGAGACTTCGACGCGTGCGAGGCCATCCTTGACGGGCTGCTCGCCGACGTGGCGCCAGACGACCACGGCGCGCGCTATCGGCTCGCGATCACCCAGGCGACACTGTCTGTCCAGCGTGACGATAGTGACGGCGTGAGCGCTGTGGAGCCGTGCTTGCTGCACGTGCCAGCCGAGATCGACAGCGTGGGCATCGGTGGGCGCAACAACATCCTGTCGTGGCTCTATATGCATGCCGGCGAGTACGAGCGGGCGCGCGCCATCCAGACAGACTCGCCCGCCCTGCTCGTCAACGGTGTCGAGCTGATGGGCACGCCGGCCGGCATGCTGTACGGCAGATGCGTCATGGGCCTCAGTTTTTCGCTCGAAGGGCGCTTTCTGCAGGCAGAGCGGATCTGCCGCGACGTGATGGCCGAAGCCGACCGGCGCGGCCGGGAGGCCGCCGAGGCCGCGTCGCTTGCGGCGGCGCTACTCGGCGAAGTGCTCTATGAGTTCAATGAACTGGACGCCTGCCGGCGACTTCTGGAAGACCGGATCGAGGTGCTCGAACGCGTGTCGATTCCCGATGCGGTGTTGCGTGTGCTGACGGCGCTGTCGTCCGTGCACTGGATCGCCGGACACGAGATGGACAGCTTTGCGTGGCTGGAGCGCCTCGAAGAGTACGGCAGGCAATATCGCTTGAACCGGCTCGTCGCGCACAGCCTCGCCGATCAGGTCCAGCGCCATTTGCAACGTGGCCGGACCAGCGACGCACAAGCGGCGCTCGATCGCCTCGACAGGATTGCCGAAGGCATTTCCGTCGAGCGCCCGGGGCCGCTTGGGCACGTGGCGGTGCACGCGGCACGCGCCAACATGCTTTGGGCTTTCGCCCATGAGAATCACGAGGCAGCCTCAGCGCAGATCGACCGATTGGTCCCGGCGTGCGAAGCGCGCGGCTGGCAACGCCACGCCACACACTTCCAGCTGCTCGGGGCGCTCGCGCATGCCAGCCTCGGACGGACTCATGCCGTGGCGCCAGCGGTGACGGCAGCACTGCGGCGCGGGCACCGGCTCGGTCTCGTGCGCAGCGTGCTGGATGCCGGCCCCGGTGTGCTGGAACTAGTCACACGCGTCGTGCAGAGCGAGCCGACGGACCCGGTCCTCTCGTTCTATGTCGGCCGGTTGCAGGCCGCGCACAGCATGACGGATTCGGTCTATCCGGCACAGCGGTCAGTTGATGGTGGAACTGGCGCGCAACAAAAGCCCGCCATGATGCTGAGCGAGCGCGAAGCGGACGTCGTGCAGTTGCTCGCCCAGGCCATGCCCAATAAGCGGATAGCACGCACACTCGCCATTTCGCCGGAAACGGTGAAGTGGCACTTGAAGAACATCTACGGCAAATTGGGCGTGTCGAGCCGCGATGAAGCCGTCGCACGGCTCAGAGACCTCAACCTTGGGTCGGCCGCAGCAGGCCCGTCACCGGACGGCCCGGCCTAGCGCATGCTGCCGCTCACCCTCGCCTCATTTGCCATGACGTGTCAGTACTATCGACTACCTGAAATCCAAAGCGCTGGTAAAGGCCGATCGCTCGATTGCCTTTTAGAACACTTAGCTTGACCGGCACACCAGCGCCGTCCGCCTGCCTCAAAAACTCATCGAGAAGATGGGCCGCGATGCCGCGACCCTGCCAGGTCGGGAGAATCTGGATTTGCACGATGGTCCACTCATCCGCGTCCCGAAAGAATTTGAAAAGGCCGAGTCTTTCGGACCCGCTGCAAACGATATAGGCATCGTTGTAGCGGTAACGAAGACGCGCCCAATGCGCGCGCTCGTCGGTCGGCTCGCCAGCGCGTGCCAGGTGTTCGTCCATCGTCGCTCTACGCAGATCGAACAGAAATGGCTCGTCGGCAGGCGTCGCTGCGCGCAGCGTAACTTCAAGATTGTTCATTCGTCCCGGTCATCCGTAACTTTGGCACTTCCAGCAATTGTTGATGGTCGCCAGCACGCTGTCGACTGCCCGCGTAACCGCAACGCTAACAAACATCCCCCTCGAGCGCCCGCGCCGCGCAACACGAAGCGCTCACGCCATCGTCCTACAATGTCGCGGTAGTCGTACGTCGCCACGACATCACCGGCGGAAGCCCCACTTTCCCAGGAGCAGACGATGGCAAAGATGCACGCAGTACAGGTAGCAGAACCGGGCGCCCCGCTCGAACTGGTTGAACGCGATATTCCGGAGCCGCCCGAAGGACACGTCCTCGTCAAGGTGCACGCTTGCGGGATCTGCCATAGCGATTCGCTCACGAAAGAAGGCCATTGGCCAGGCCTCCAGTTTCCGCGCGTGCCAGGCCACGAGATCGCGGGCGTGATCGCAAAGCTAGGCGCGCGCGTCGAGGATTGGCAGGTCGGGCAGCGCATCGGCGTGGGCTGGCATGGTGGCCATTGCGGCCATTGCGAACACTGCCGCCACGGCGACTTCGTGCTTTGCAAGAACGGGCAGATTCCCGGCATCAGCTATGACGGCGGCTATGCCGATTACATGGTGGCGCCGCAGGAAGCGCTCGCGCGCATGCCCGACGACCTCTCCGACGTCGAAGCGGCGCCGCTTCTGTGCGCCGGCATCACCACCTTCAACGCGCTGCGCCACAGCGGCGCGCGCGCGGGCGATGTCGTAGCGATCCTCGGCATCGGCGGGCTCGGCCATCTCGGCGTGCAGTACGCGCGCAAAATGGGCTTCGTCACCGTAGCCATCGCGCGCGGGCAGGACAAGGCGCCGCTCGCGAAGCAGCTCGGCGCGCATCACTATATCGACAGCGCCTCGCAGGACGTCGCGCAGGCGTTGCTCGCGCTAGGCGGCGCGCGCGTGATCCTCGCCACCGCCACGAGCGGCAAGGCCATGAGCGCCGCGCTGGGCGGCCTTGGCCTGAACGGCAAGATGATCATGGTCGGCGTCTCGCAGGAACCCGTGGAGGTGCCGATCACGCAGTTCATCATGGGCCGCCACTCGGTGCAGGGCTGGCCCTCGGGCACCGCTGCCGACTCTCAGGAGACCCTGGCGTTCAGTGCGCTCTCCGGCGTGAAGCCGATGATCGAGGAATATCCGCTGTCGCGCGCCGCAGAAGCCTATGAGCGGATGATAAGCGGCAAAGCGCGCTTTCGCGTGGTGCTCAAGCCCGGCGCCTGAGTCGGCAAGCATTGCGAACGGCGCACTTCCGTCACACTAGCGCCCCTCTTGCGGCCCGGCCTCGTCCTTCGGGAGGCCGGCTTCGCCGACATAGCGTTCGACAGCACTGCTTACGGTCGGATCGAAACGGTCCGGCCCGATGTCCTCGAGCAAATCGAAGCGCTTGAGCTTGTCGCGCACCGGATCTTTCATCTCCGCAAAATGCAGCGCGACGCCGCGCTCGCGCAACGCGTGGGTCAGCTCGCGCAGCATGTCGGCGGACGTGACGTCCACGCTCGTCACGGGCTCCGCCGCCACCACGACCCGGCGCACCGGTGTGGGCGACGCCTCCACCGCCTCCATCAGGCGTTGCGCAAACAGCTCGGCATTCGCGAAGAACAACGGCGCATCCCAGCGAAACAGCACGAGGCCAGGCGTGCGCACGGCTTCGGGATAGCGCTCGATATCGTGATAGCCGCGCAATCCTTCCACGCGGCCAAGCACCGCGAAGTGGGGCCGCCAGCCGTCCCAGAGAAATTCGATCACGGCGATCAACACGGCGAGGCCTATGCCGGGAATCGCCCCGAACACCGCGACGGCCACGAAGCAGCCAATGGATAGCCAGAACTCCCATTGCTGAATGCGATAGATGCGCTTGAGATCCGCGAATTCGAACAGCCCCAGTGCGGCGGCGATCACCACGGCCGCCAGCGCGCTGTTGGGCAAATAGCGCAACAGATTGGGCGCGACCATGAGCAGCGCCGCCACCGCGAGCGCGCCCACCACGCCGGTGAGCTGCGTGCGGGCGCCCGCGGCCTCGGCAACCGGCGTGCGCGACGCGCTGCTGCTGATCGGAAAGCCCTGGAACAAGCCCGCCGCGAAGTTGGCTACGCCGAGGCCCACCATCTCCTGATTGGGATCGACGCGCGCATGAAAGCGCGCCGCATAGGTGCGCGAGAGCACGCTCGTATCGGCGAAGGCGATCAACGCGACGGCCGCGCCGCCCAGGACGATCTTGACGAGGTCCGCGTTGGCGACCCACGGCAGCGAGAGCCCGGGCAACCCCTGCGGAATCGTGCCCAGCACTTTAACGCCGAGGCTGTCGAGGTGGAAAAGACTCACCGAGAGCGTGGCCACGATCACGGCGATCAGAATGCCGGGCACTTTGTCGAAGCGCTTGAGCAGCAAGATCAACACGAGGCTTCCCGCGCCCACGGCAAAGGTGTACCAGTTGGCCGCACCGCGCGCGACACCCTGGACGAGGCTAAGCAGGTCGCGCATCGGGCCCTGCTCGTCGATGGAGATGCCGAAGAGTTTCGGCAACTGGCTAATGAGCACGGCCAGCGCGATGCCGTTCATGTAGCCGTACCGAATGGGCTTGGACAGCAGCTCGGTAATGAAGCCGAGGCGCAAGAGCCCCATGACGACGCAGACGAGACCGGAAACGATCGCCATCATGCTCGCCACGCCGATGGCGCGCGCGGGGTCGCCGCCGGCCACCTGAACGACCACGGCGAGTATGGGCGCAGCGAGCGCGGAATCGGGGCCGAGCACGAGAATGCGGCTAGGCCCGAATATGGCGTACGCCAGCAGCGGAATGATCGTCGCGTAGAGACCGTAGACGCCGGGCACACCGGAAGCCGCCGCGTAGGCAATGCCGACCGGCACGAGCATCGTGGTCAGCACGAGCCCTGCGGCGAGATCGTTCAGTAGCCAGGCGCGTTGGTAGGTCTTGAACAGCGTGACGCCGGGTAGCCAGCGCAGCCATGACCGGCTTGCGGTCGCACTTGCGGGCGGTGCATCGGTGGAAGCAGGTCTTTCCATTTCCATTGGCCGGTTAATTGTCGTGAGAATGCTGGCGCTGGGAATCGTGGAGCCGACTGCGTGCGCTAAAAAGAATAGTTGAAATGCCTTCGTCACAAAAGGCGAGTTTGGCCGCACTGACTGCGCAAGCCTGAGCGCCCGTGCGGACCGCACTTTTTCGTGCATCGCCCGAGGCCACTGCGCCAACTGGGTGCACCCCACCGGCGTCCGCACTGCTGCGGTGCACAACGCATCATGCGCCGCGTTGCGTTGCGCCGCGCCCAAAGTTCCGTCCGGCAAGGTTCTCCGGCCAGGGGACCAACTGGCACATACCTTGCTGAACACTCATGCGCGCCCAGCGATGGCGCACAATGCACCGATTAACCGTCGAAGACGTCATGCCGACGACCACCGAATCCCCATGCTGCGCGTACTGCTCGTAACCGACACCGACAAGCCTATCGGCGACCTGCGCGACGCGCTCGCCAAGCTCGGCTACGACATGCTCGCCGAGCCTGCGACACCGCAGGCGCTGCATCGCGTCGTCGAGCGCGAGCGGCCCGATGTCATCATCATTGATACCGAATCGCCCTCGCGCGACACGCTCGAACAGCTCGCGGTGATGAACGCCACCGCGCCGCGTCCGGTGCTGATGTTCAGCCACGACGCCAACCAGCAGCTCATCCGCTCGGCCGTGAGCGCGGGTGTGACCGCGTATCTCGTGGAAGGGCTCGCGAGCGAGCGCCTCGCGCCGATCCTCGAAGTCGCGCTCGCGCGCTTTGCCCAGGAAGCGCAGTTGCGCGAGCGTCTCACGCAGGCGGAGAACGAGCTGGCCGAGCGCAAGCTGATCGACCGCGCCAAACGCATCCTGATGGAGCAACAGAAGCTCACCGAGCCCGCCGCCTACGCGGCGCTGCGCAAGCGCGCGATGAACCAGAGCGTGAAGCTCGCCGAAGTCGCCCGCCAGATCGTCGCAGCGGGCGACGTGCAGGACCGACCATGAACGCCACCACCACGCTCGGCGCGCCCGAGAAAACCCATCTGAAGATCGGCTTCGTGCCGCTCGCCGACGCCGCGCCGCTCGTCGCCGCGAAGCTGCTCGAGTTCGGCCACGCGCACGGCCTCACGCTCGAACTCTCGCGCCAGCCCTCGTGGGCCGCGCTGCGCGACAAGCTGCTGTCCGGCGAACTCGACGCCGCGCATTCGCTCTACGGGCTCGTGTATGGCGTGCAACTCGGCCTTGGCGGCCCGCAAACCGACATGGCCGTGCTGATGGTGCTCAATCGCAACGGTCAGGCGATCACGCTTTCGAACCGTCTCGCGGACGCGCTCGCCGAGCACGGCTCGCTGCCGCGCGCGCTCGCGACGCTCGCTCGCAAGCCCGTGTTCGCTCAGACCTTTCCCACCGGCACGCACGCGATGTGGCTGTATTACTGGCTCGCTTCGCAGGGCGTGCATCCGCTGCGCGACGTCGAGAGCGTGGTGATACCGCCGCCGCAGATGGTGGCCGCCCTGGCCGAAGATCGCCTCGACGGCCTGTGCGTGGGCGAGCCGTGGGCGGGGCTCGCCGAGCAGCGCGGCGTGGGACGCACGATCATCGCGAGCGGGGCGATCTGGCCGGATCATCCCGAGAAAGTGCTCGCCTGCCGGCGCGATTTCGTGGCGCGCCACCCGAATACGGCGCGCGCGCTCGTGCAGACGATGCTCGAAGCGTGCCGCTGGCTGGACGGCGAAGGCAATCGGCGCGAGATTGCGCAGTGGCTCGCGCGCCCGGAGATGCTGGGCGTCGACGCCAGGCTGATCGCGGCGCGGCTAGAGGCCGATGCGGCTTCGAACGCGCCCGGAATGAAGTTCTTCGAAGAAGGCCGCGTGAACTACCCGCGCGAATCGGAGGGCGTGTGGTTTCTTACGCAGTTCGAACGATGGGGCATGCTCGCGCGGCGAAGCGACTATCGCGAGATCGCTTGCGCGCTCAATCAGACGGCGATGTATGCGCAAGCGGCCGCGACGATGGGGATTGAAGTGCCTCGTGAGTTCTCCACTCCGGTCTTCGTCGACGGGCTAAAATGGGATGGCCTCGATAGCGTGGGGTATGTCGAGCGATTTGGAATCAGAGGTTGAGGGGCTTTAGTTAACGCGTGAAAGGCCTGGCGTCGTCGCGTCAGAGATATGTCTGATCGTCAATCAAGGGGCTGGCAGATCTGCAACATAGGTCGCATGGGCATCAGGGCCATACAGCGATGTAGAACGCGACGTAGAATAGCAGAGTAACAATCACAAGCAACATCACACGACGGTAACGTGATGAAGTACCGCTTGGCTGCGTGAATCCGGCGATTGCCCACAACAAGCTCGGTGCAACGATAAATACAACGATAACGACATAGCCAATTGTCGATACCTGGCAATGCTCGAAGTCCCAGCAATCATGCCAACGTGTACCGACTAGCGGCCACGACAGCCTTGTCGCCAGACGGCTTATCCAGACAGCAGACTGCCACGACACCAGAGCACCCAAGAAAAAATAAATGATCGACCGGGCTGCTCGGCTCACTTAATTTCCCAAAAGAGAATTTGTTTTGACTTTCCTAAATCAGAATACCACGCAGACGATACCCCAAGGGTAAAACGTAAGAACGATGTAGCACGCCCCTCGAAGCCCGGTGAAGTTAGCTTGCTTCCATTCCACAGATCGATATGATCGCCGGTTGTCTGCCCTGCACCATCAGTTTTCCGTGCCCAGTACCCCGCGAAAAAGACAATTCCAGTGCGCCCCTTGATATTGCATCGCAATTGCAAAGGCAGATATCGCCCTCCAGCGCCTGTTGCTTGCCCATCATCGTTGCGTTTTGGTGTGGCCCTTTCCAGCCAATTACGCCCTCCGAGTCGCAGGCAGGGCACCATACCTTCGCTCCGATGAATGTCATCGGCGTTCCGTGATGCATGCAGGTATCCATGCCTTCGAGCACAATACCGCCCGCTGTCGTTTTGTCTCCCAGTTTCAAAATGGCTCGTCTCATTCAGAGACCTCTGCACTGCATTTCTGTTGATCCGACATTTTCATACCTCACTTGAGTCGATGAAAATATTCGGCCGGCATTGCGACCGACGAGAGGGCAGACTAAATCAAGCGCCTATAATCGATCTTGGTGCTTTGAAAATCTCGCGCAATCGGACTGATCCGAATTCTTTTCACGCTGAGAATGGTCAGGCGTGTCGCTAACTGCTACGACGCGACGACTACACGCGGCGCACGAACGATCGCGGCTTGCTGTATGAGAATGGGAATCGGGGTTGCCGGACGCTTGTAAGAAGGCACAGGTCTCGCGTCACAACGCTTCGCGTAGCTCAACGGGATCAAGCTAACGCGCAGCTGCTCGCGCTCACGGCGAGCAAAGTAGACAGGGACATGACGGACAGGTTACGAGCGTTTTCCTTTTCTAGCGTTGCGACGCAACCCGCCCGCGCTCTGCGGTTACTTCACCACGACCTGCGTGTGCCCCACGACCGGCGGCTTCTCGAAGTACGGGCCGACGAGGCGCCGCCACTCCTGAAAGTCATCCGACTCGCGAAAGTGCACCATGTGATCCTCGACGGTATCCCACTGCACGACGAGCACATACTGGTTCGGCTCTTCCACGCCGCGCTGCAGTTCCACGGCGCGGCAGCCGCGCGCACGGTGAAAGAGCGGCAGCGCTTGCGCCACGGCCGCCTCGAATTCGGCGTTCTTGCCTGCGCTCACTGCGATATGCGCCATCTCGTAGACCATCCTGTTCTCCTTGTGATTCGCGTTGATTCGCGACTGCAGTCAGTTCATGTTTAGACGTTCGATCACCTCGTCCGCAATCGCGAGCGAAGCCGTCAGCCCCGGCGACTCAATGCCGTAGAGGTTCACGAGCCCGCTCGCGCCGTGCTCGCGCGCGTCCTGGATCACGAAGTCGCCGCCATGCTTGCCCTCGGCCAGCTTCGGGCGGATGCCAGCATAACCCGGTTGCAGCGAGTCGTCAGGCAGCGCCGGCCAGTAGGTGCGAATCGCCTCGTAGAATTTCGCCGCGCGGCCCGGGTCCACGGTGTAGTCGATCGTGTCGATCCACTGCACGTCGGGGCCAAAGCGCGCCTGGTGGCCAAGGTCGATCGTCAGATGGACGCCCAGGCCCCCTTCCTCCGGCACAGGGTAGATGAGCCGCGAAAACGGCGCCGCGCCTGTAAGCGAGTAGTAATTGCCTTTCGCGTAGCGCTCCGGCGGGATCGATTGCTGCGGCACGCCTTCGATGCAAGCCGCTACCTGCTGCGCGTAGAGGCCCGCGCTGTTCACCACGCGCGTGGCAAGCAATTCCATCGGCTCGTCGCCACCAACCTTGAGCAGCGTCGGCTGGCCCGGCGTCACCAGGCCACCCGTGACCGGCGAGCAAAACGCGAGCATGCCGCCCGCCGCTTCGAAGTCGCCCTGCAGCGCGAGCATCAAGCTGTGACTGTCCACAATGCCCGTGGAGGGCGATTCGAGCGCCGCCACGCAATTGAGTGCGGGCTCCATGGCGCGCGCCTCGTCGCGCTCGAGCCAGCGCAGGTCGTTCACGCCATTGGCGGCCGCCGCCGCGCGAATCGCGCGCAGCGCGTCGAGCTGCCCTTCGTGTGTTGCGACGATGAACTTGCCGCAGCGGCTGTGCTCCACGCCCTTCTCTTCGCAATACGCGTAGAGCTGGTGCTTGCCCCGCACGCACAGCCGCGCCTTGAGCGAGCCTTGCGGATAGTAGATGCCCGCGTGTATCACTTCGCTGTTGCGCGAACTGGTGCCCGTGCCGATGGCGTTTTCCGCCTCGACGAGGACGGTTTCCCAGCCTTGCTGCGCACACGCTCGCGCAACCGCGAGACCGACTACGCCCGCGCCGATCACGACGCAATCCACCGTGTCCGTCATGAAACTTCCTTTCTCGTCACGCGAGTGCTGTTTCGACTGGCGCTATTTTGCCCAATTCGCGTGTATTGCGTGAAAGGACGCGCAGCATGAAAAAACGCCGCGCGATCAGGCGATCGGGCGGCGTCAAACAACTACCGGAGAAAATGAGGCTAGACGTGCATCAGAAGTGCGTATGCAGGCCCACGCGCGCAACCGCCTGGCTCTGACCGCTCGAAGCGCCGTCCGAGGAGTTCATGCCGTTGATCTGCGCAAGACCGCCCGAGCTGGCACGCTGGTACACGCCCAGCACGTACACGCTGGTGCGCTTGGAGAGCGCGTAATCGACGATCGCCGCGACCTGGTGGGCGTGATTGTTGTCGACCACCTCGTTGCCCTTCATGTACATGTACGAGGCGCCGGCGCTCAGCGCAGGCGTGAAGTTGTAGTGCGCGCCTACCGAGCCCTCGTACACCGAGCCGCCGTTGGCCGAGTTATGCACCGTGGTGAAGAGCGCGTTCGTGATCCAGCCGCCAAAACGGTAATGCGCGCCAATACCCCAGTTGCGCACGCTCACGTCGCCTTCGCCCGTCACGACGGTCTTGAGATTCGTATAGGCCGCGTTCACGCCAAAGTCATGCGCCGCGTAATTCAGCGCGAAGCTCGTGCCGTTGCCCGTGCCGATCGAACCGGCCACGCCGCCGAAGCTGTACATCGCGCCCGCGCTGAAACCGCCGAACGTCGGCGACAGATACTTCACGGAGTTGTTGACGGTCTCGCCTGCCATGCGGTCCCAGTCGAACGCACCGGTCGCGTTGTTCGGCAGCGCGAGCTTCTGGAACGGACCCGCGCGGAAATCATAAAAGTGGCCCGAGAGTTCCGCCGGATCGTTGCCTGCGAAATACAACGAGTCTGTCATGAAGTCGTACTGGTTACCGAGCGTGAGCTTGCCCAGCTTGTCGTTGCTCAGGCCCAGAATCGAGGTACGGCTAAAGAGGCTCTTGTTCGGCATGAAGGCGCCGTTGTCCACCTGGAACTGGTTGACGAGCTGGAAAAAGGCCTTCGTGCCGCCGCCCAGATCTTCCGTGCCGGTGATGCCCCAGAGGTTCGGGCCGTTCACACCGTCGTCCATCTTGAGGTTGTGCTTGCCGCCCTGGTTGCTCACGTAGGTAATGCCCGTGTCCATCATCCCGTAGAGGGTCACGCTGCTTTGCGCGAACGCAGGTGCCGCGCATGCCATCGCGCCGATGGCCCCCGTAATCGCCAATGCAATTTTTTTGTACTGCTTATGATCCTGCATTCTCCAAGTCTCCTGTTTTGAACAAACCTGTTTATTCGAGCATCGAAGGTTATCCGGCTCGCCGCCCCGAGATCAGGCGAGCCGCAAGCAAGCGCGCGGCATATGGGCCACGCGGGTCAAACGCGCTCGAGCGGGCAAAACGCCCGCTTAAGCGCAAAAGCGAATCGGGAGATCAAGCGGGATAAAACGGTCGATCGAGCGCTCAGACCGCGTCGGGCACCTTGCGCGTCTTCAGGAACGCTTCGAGGGTTTCGCCGCGCATGCTCGCGTACATGCCGAGATTCGTGATCTTCACCACGCGCGCGAACTTCTCCAGCACGAAGAAGCACACGCCGTATTGAATGAGGCCGAGCCAGTCTGTTGCGTCGACGAGCGCGCGCTCCTCATCGGTAAGCGCGGCTGCGTCGTAGGCGGCCTTGCGATCGCTCAGCCACAGTTCGCGCGCCTGCGGCAAACGCATTTCCCAGAAGAAGCGGTTCAGGCGCATGGCCTTCATGCTCTGGCGAATGTCGAACGGGTAGGTGCCCGTCAATGCCTCGATGCCAACCAGTTGCGGATTCATTGCTGGCCCTCTTCTTCGTACACCGTGACCGCCATCGCCGTGCTGGTCGCGAGATAGTAGTTGCGATGGACTTCGCGGATCTTGCCGCCCAGCGCCCCGCGCATGGCGAGCCACATGATCGTCTCCACGCTCTCCGCGCCGCCGAGGCGCACGTAATCCACGTGCTTCATGCGAGCGAGGCGCTCCGGATCGTTCACGATCAGGTCGAGGAACTCCATGTCCCATTCGGTGTTGTTGTAGCCGCTGCGCTCGCCGTGTACCTGGTGCGAAAGGCCGCCCGTGCCCACCACGACGACATCGAGATCCTGCTCGAACGATTCGATCGCGCGGCGCAGCGCCTGGCCGATCCGGTAGCAGCGGTTGGCGGTCGGCAGCGGATACTGCAGCACGTTCACCTGGATCGGCACCAGCGCCGCAGGCCAGCCGCCTTCGTGCGGCAGCATCAGTGAAAGCGGCGAATTGCAGCCGTGGTCGAGCGGTTTGTCCTGGAAGATCGTGAGGTCGAACTCGTCGTTCACGAGTTGCTCGGCAATGTGGATCGCGAGGTCGGGGTGGCCCGCGATGTCCGGCAGCGCGCGTTTGCCCGCGCCTTCGTCGGCGAACTCGTGCGTGGCGGAAACGCCCAGCGCGAAGGTCGGGTAGCAGTCGAAGAAGAAGCTGTTGGCGTGGTCGTTGTAGAACATCACGAGCGCGTCCGGCTTGCGCTCGGCGAGCCACTGCGCCACCGGTTCGTACCCCTGGAAGAGCGGCGCCCACGCGGGTTCGTTCTGCTTGCCCTTGTCGTATGCCATGCCGATCGTCGGCACGTGCGATGTGCCGATGCCGCCCACTATTCTTGCCATGATCTTGCCCTCTGCTGCTGTTCATGCGGCGCACTCGCGCCGCGCTGGACCGGATACGTCGGCAGACGCCTTCGATCCATCAATTGGGATACGAAATTACAAAAATGCCGCCCAAACCGTAAGCAAGGGTTAACCACGAATTTTTCCCTTTTCCTCATGAATTCAGGGCTTTTGAGCGTTTTCGCACACTCGGCCGATCGCTCAAACCCGCGCGCCGTAACGGTTTTTGGTATCCTGAAAGACCATTGCGGGAAGTGCGGAAGATCCGCCCCGGCAACGCCCTCATAAACGAAACAGATATCAAAAGAACGAACTCGCAAGGGCCACGCGCGCCATACGCCGCGCGCCTCGCACACTGCGATTCACGCAAGACATGAACGGGACGACCCAGCAAACCATCGTGCAGGCGCTGCGCACGCGCATCCTGTCCGGCGAACTCGCGCCCGGCGAGCGGCTCGTCGAGGCCCAGCTCGCCGAGCGCCTCGGTATTTCGCGCACGCCGCTGCGCTACGCGCTCAGTGTGCTCGCCACCGAGGGCCTCGTCGAGCGCTCGGGCGCGCGCGGCTATACCGTGCGGCGCTTTTCGGTGACCGACGTGCTCAACGCCATTGACGTGCGCGGCGTGCTCGAAGGACTCGCCGCACGCACGGTCGCCGAGCGCGGCGTGGATGCGGCGCTCGCGCGCGCGCTCGAAGACTGCCTGCGCGAGGGCGACGCGATTTTCGCGGCCGGCGTGCTCGACAGCGAAGCGGAAACGCGCTACGCCGCGATGAACGGCCGCTTCCACGCACTCATTGTGGAAGCGGCGCACAATCTCGCGGTGAGCGCCGCGCTCGCGCTCAACGACAAGATTCCATTCGTCTCGCCGGGCACGGTGGTGTTCGACAAGGCCGCGCAGCAGCGCCAGTTCATGATGCTTTCGTATGCGCACCGCCAGCATCACGCGATTGTCGGCGCGCTCGTGAACGGCGAAGGCGCGCGCGTCGAAGCGCTGATGAAAGAGCACACGCATATTTCGAAGGAGAGCCTCAATCTCTCGGTCGACCGCCTGCATCTGAGCGCAGTTGCCGCCGCAGTGGCCGCATGAGACACGGCACGTATCCCACCCAAAACGACATGATCGCGCCGTGAGCCAGCCCGAACTCCTGAATCTCGCGCATCTGCGCGCCTTTCGCCTCGTTGCCGACACCGGCAGCGCCACGCGCGCCGCTTCGGCCCTGTATCGCGCGCAGTCGGCCGTCACGCGCTCGGTACAGGAACTGGAGACGGCGCTCGGCGCGCCGCTCTTCGAGCGCAAGCCATCGGGCATGCTGCCCACGGCCGTGGGCCGCGTGGTGCTCGAGCGCTGCGCGCGCATTTTTGGCGAACTGGAAGAGCTGGCGCAGTGGTGCGCCGCGCGCCAGGCGCGCCGTCGCGCGTTGAGCGAAGGCACGCTGCCCGCGTATTTGCTCAACACACGGCGGCTGCAGCTATTCGTCGCGCTGGCGCGGCATCGCCACATGCCGAGCACGGCCAATGCATTCGGCATCAGCCAGCCCGCAGTGAGCAGCGCCATGCGCGTGCTCGAAAGCGGCTCGGGCGTCACGCTCTTCCATCGCGGACCGCGCGGCGTGCTGCTTACGGCTGAAGGCGAAACGTTCCTGCTGCACGTGCGGCGCGCGCTCAACGAATTGCGCCACGTGCCCGACGATATCGCGGCGCTGCACGGCAATATCCAGGGCTCGGTGACGGTGGGCGCGCTGCCGTTGGGCCGCACGCTGATCCTGCCCGCCGCGATCGCGCGTCTTTCCGCGCAGCATCCGGGCGTGCGCGTGGTGACCGACGAAAGCGCTTATGAGCTGCTCGTGGCGGGCCTGCGCGCGGGCGACGTGGACTTCGTGCTCGGCGCGCTGCGCGAAAACGACGCGGCAAGCGGCCTCGGCAATGAAAGGCTGATGTCGGAAGACATGGTAGTGCTCGCGCGACATGATCATCCGCTTGCGAAAAAGCATGGTCTCACGCTGAACGATCTGCGTGACGCACAATGGATTCTTTCGCGCACGCATTCGCCCTCGCGCGGGCTGCTCGAGGCGCAGTTCCGCCGCGTGAAGCTCAAGCCGCCGCTGCCCACCGTCGAAACCGCCGATCTCGCCGTGATTCGCGGGCTGCTGCTCGGCACGGACATGATCACGGCACTCTCGGCGCAGCAGTTGCATTACGAAATCGAGTCGGGCCAGTTGGTGATCCTCGACGTGCCGTTGCAGCACACGCGCCGCGATATCGGGCTCACGCTGCGCGCGCAGGGCTCGCCCTCGCCTGCGGCGCGTGCGCTGATCGACGCGATCCGGCTCGCGGTCATGGACGTTGCGCCCGCAACGCGCGTGGTGGAGGGACGGCGCGCGGGCTGATCGTCGTGCGACGGAGCGTAGTGGTTCGCCAGCGCGGGAGTGCATACATGGCAGAAGCATGGCAATTCCAGGTCCGTATCACCGTCACCCCCGCGTTGGCCGAAGCGCTGCGTGCGGGCAAGCCCTACGACGGGCGCGATTTGCTCGAAGCTGTTTTGCGCGAGCACGACGCCTCTTTGAAGTGTCAGTTCGACGCGTTCGCCGACTATGTCGACGCAGCGGAACGCGAGGGGCGCGAGCGCTATCCGTTATATCAATGGACGAAAGACACGATTGGCAATCGCGAGAAAAAAGCGAAATACCTGAAGTCGTTTACGGTCTACGTTCGCGGTGAAGAGGTCTACGGCAGCGAGGCCGCCGACTCGCTGCATGCGCGGCTCTCCGCCCTTGCTGATCAGGTGGGCATCGAAAGCGTGAGCCGGTTCGATACGAACCCGGCCAATAATCCGCAGCCGCCCGCGCGCGACCAAGGCAGGCACTGACTCTGCCGCATCGCACCATTGTCACGAGCGACGCGACGCTTCATGCGTGCGCCGGATAGCCGGTAAAAATATGCCCCAAGCTACAGACGGCTTTCGTTAGAATCTATTTCCGTCGCGGCATAAAACATTTTGCATTGGTGCGGCAGTAGCGAACCGCAAATACTGCTCACAATGTTCATCCTTTATCGGAGGCGAGCGTGCCAGGTTTACTTCCCAACGTCGACCGCGAGGGACTCCTCGAATATTCAGTGGTCTACACCGACCGCTCGATCAATCATATGTCGCAGCGCTTTCAAGGCGTCATGCGAGATATCTCCGCGTCGCTGAAAAAAGTCTACAACGCGAAGTCGGTCGTGATTGTTCCGGGCAGCGGGACTTTCGGCATGGAAGCCGTTGCCCGCCAGTTCGCGACGAACAAGAAATGCCTCGTCATTCGCAACGGCTGGTTCAGCTTCCGCTGGTCGCAGATTTTCGACATGGGCAGCATTCCGTCTGAATCGATCGTGTTGAAGGCGCGCCCGGTCGAACAGGGAAGGCAAGCCGCCTATGCGCCGCCGCCCATCGAAGAAGTCGTTGCTGCGATCAAGGAGAACAAGCCCGATCTGGTCTTTGCGCCGCATGTCGAAACCGCATCCGGCATGATGCTGCCCAACGCGTATTTGCGTGCGGTGGCCGACGCTGTGCACGCCGTAGGCGGCATGTTCGTACTCGATTGCATCGCCTCCGGTACGGTCTGGGTCGACATGGAGGCGAGCGGCATCGATATCCTGATCAGCGCCCCGCAAAAGGGGTGGAGCGCTTCACCTTGCTGCGCATTGGTCATGCTCAACGCGCTCGCCCGCGAACGCATTGATGCCACGACCAGCACCAGCTTCGCCTGCGATCTTCGCAAGTGGCTGCAGATCATGGAAGCCTACGAGAACGGCGGGTTCGCTTATCACGCCACGATGCCCACTGACAGTCTCGCGACGCTGCGCGACGTGATCAAGGAAACCGAGGCTTACGGCTTCGACAAGGTAATGGCGGAGCAGCTCGAACTCGGAAAGCGCATTCGGGCGCTGCTCGCGAGCAAGGGGTTCCGAAGCGTAGCGGCCGAAGGGTTTCAGGCGCCGGGCGTCGTGGTCAGCTACTCCGACGACGATGGCATACGATCCGGCAAGAAGTTCGCCGACGCCGGCTTGCAGATCGCGGCCGGCGTGCCCCTGATGTGCGACGAGCCGGAAGACTTCAAGACCTTCCGCATTGGATTATTCGGCCTCGAAAAACTGCATGACGTCGAAGGCGCGGTCGACAGGCTCGCCAAGGCGCTGGAGCGCATTCTCTGACGCAACGCCTCATGTAGTCACAAAGCGAAACGAGCGCCCTTGCGGCGCTCGTTTTCGTTCTTGCTGCTAGTGCGTCGTGCGTACCGGAATCAAGCGTCTGCCGCAGTGTCGACGTAGCGCAGGCCCTTTTCGGCAAGGCGCTCGCGCATGCCGTAATAGTCGAGGCCGAGCGTACCGCCCGCGAGCACCGCGCGCGTTTTTTCTTCCTTGGCAAGGCGCGCCTGCGTCGCTTCCACGACCTTCGCAACCGTGTCGAACGGCACCACGACCACGCCGTCGTCGTCGGCCACGATCACGTCGCCCGGATGCACGATCTGCTGCGCGCACACCACCGGCACGTTCACCGAGCCGAGCGTTTCCTTCACCGTGCCTTGCGCCGAAACGGCCTTCGACCACACCGGGAAGTCCATCGCCTTCAGTGCGCGCACGTCGCGGCAACCCGCGTCGATAATGAGCCCGCGCACGCCGCGCGCCGCAAGCGAGGTGGCGAGCAGTTCGCCGAAGTAGCCGTCTTCGCAGGGCGACGTGGGCGCGGCCACGAGCACGTCGCCTTCACGGCACTGCTCCACGGCCACGTGCAGCATCCAGTTGTCCGAGGGCGGCATCAGCACGGTCACGGCCGAGCCCGCAATCGCGGCGCCCGAATAAATGGGCCGCAAATACGTGGCGAGCAAGCCAAGACGGCTTTGCGCCTCGTGCACGGTGGCCGAGCCGGCTTCCTTGAGGATTTCGATGTGGCGCGCGTCGGCGCGCGGAATCTGGGTGACGACTACACCGCGTTTCATGACAGATCTCCCACTACTGCGGGCGTCAGGCGCATATAGCCTTCCGCGTATTGAATGTCGCGCTTCGCCGTAATGCCGATGTTGCGCTTGGCCTGCACGCCGCGCTGCTGCGCGACACGCGTGTAGTACTCCCAAAGGTGTTCCTGGCCCGCCATGCACTCAATGGCGCGGCGCTTCACGTCCCACACTTCGGTAATGTCGAGGAAGGTGTTCGGAATCCACTCGCACTGCTCGGTCTGGTGCGGTTCGAACGCGTAGACGGGCGGCGCGCCGACGATCTTCTGCCCCGGATTGTGGCCCTCGGCCTGCGCGATGATGCGCGCTTCCTGGGCCACATGCATGGCGAGCGGATGATCGAAGTTGTACGGGTCCTTCTGCGAGTGGCTCAGCACGAAGGCCGGTTGCACGTCGCGATACACATCGACGAGGCGCATGAGCGCTTCATCGGAAACGCGCAGCGGATAGTCGCCCAGATCGAAGAACTCGCATTGGGCGCCCAGGATCTCCGCGGCGGCGAGCGCCTCCTCGCGGCGCGCGGCCTTCACTTTCTCGATGGTCATGTCGGGGCCCTTGCGCCAGAGCTTCGCCGACTCGCCGCGCTCGCCAAACGAGAGGCACACCACTTTCACGCGATAGCCGTTCTTCCTGTGCAGGGCAATCGCGCCACCCGCGCGCCATACGAAATCCGCGCTGTGTGCGCTCACCACGAGCATCGATTGTTCAGTCATTTCCGGTTCACCAGACGTCCTTCATCACGAAGCTCCATTGTAGGTTTGGGCGCGCCTCGCGAACCAACGAAAGGACTGCCTAAAGGTATCGAATCTGCTTATTGGCACCGCAAACAAATCGTCTTGCGAACGAACCGGGCCGGGTTTTTCCCATGCGGCAGTCAGGAGCGCGTACTGCATTGGTTGAGCGCGCAACGTTGAGTGAAAACGTACGCACTCAAGTCTTACGACCCTGAAATTTTTCGAACCTTTCGTTGCGCCCACATCGAATGCCTGATGCTGAAATTGTTGCGTAAACGCTGAATACACCTATTGACAGCAATATTTAAATAACAAGCATTCTCATTTGCAATACAATCCGCATACTTTTCCGGGCCGCTCATGGGGCCAGCTCCGCGAGCCCTGTCTGACCGGCAAAGCATAACCATTCGCCCGGAGCCTGAGCGCAGCACCAAGGCATCACGGAGCGCCAGCGCTACCTTGCTACGAACCCTTTTTATGTCCGCATCACGTTTGTCCTCGTCTTTCAACTTGCCTTCGCGTCTCCCGACTTCCCGCGCTGCCATCCTCGCCGCCATTGCTGTCGCCTTCAGCCTGCCCGCCGCGGCATTCGCGCAAGCTGCCGCAACGCCCACGGCGGCGAGCGGCGCCGCCGCAACCGGTGACGCAAGCAACGCCACGCTGCCCGCCGTGAAAGTGCAAGCGGCCCAGGAAAGGCTGCCGGGCGATCTGCAGCCGACCTTCGGCGGCGGCCAGGTGGCGCGCGGCGGCGACTTCGGCGTGTTCGGCTCGCAGAAGAACATCGACATGCCGTTCAGCATGGCGACGTACACGGCGAAGCTGATCGAAGACCAGCAGGCGCGCACCATCGGCGACGTCCTCTCGAACGATCCTGCTGTGCGCACGGCTTATGGCTACGGCAATTTCCAGGAGATCTACGTCATTCGCGGCTTCACGCTCGACAGCGACGACGTCTCGCTCAACGGCCTCTACGGCATCACGCCGCGCCAGCTCGTCGAGACCGCCGCGCTCGAGCGCGTGGACATCTTCAAGGGCGCGAGCGCGTTCGTGAACGGCGCCTCGCCCAACGGCAGCGCGATTGGCGGCAGCGTGAACCTGCAACTGAAGCGCGCCGACGACAAACCGCTCACGCGCGTGACGCTCGAAGGCAGCGCCTCGGGCGAGTTCGGCACGCATATCGACGTGGGCCGCCGCTTCGGCGACAACGACCAGTTCGGCATTCGCGTGAACCAGTCGAACCGCGACGGCGAAACGAGCATCGACGGCGAAAACCGCCGCAACAACCAGACGGCCGTGACGCTCGACTGGCGCGGCGACAAGCTGCGCCTCGAAGGCGACTTCCTGTATCAGCGCCAGCACGTGTCGGACGGGCGCCCGGTGGTCTACGTCCTCGGCGACGAGATCCCGGCCGTACCTTCGGCCACGCACAACTACGCGCAAACCTGGTCGTATAGCGACGCGGAAGACACGGTCGGCATCCTGCGCGCCGAGTACGACTTCCTGCCCGGCTGGACCGCGTATGTGACGGGCGGCGTGCGCCACACGAACGAGCACGGCGAATACTTCTCGCCCTACTACACCGATCCCACGAACACCTATGGCTCGCGCCTGGGCGTCGTGCGCAAGGAAGGCGCGACCTCGGCGGAAGCGGGCGTGCGCGGCCACTTCGACACCGGCCCGGTGAGCCACTTCGTGACCGCGGGCGCCTCGATCGTGCGCGTGGAAACGCAGTCGGGCTGGACCTATGGCGGCCCGTTCACGACCGATCTCTACAACACGCCGCAGGTGCCGTATCCGGCCACCACGATACAGGCCGGCATGGACGGCAACCCGCCGATCACGGCGCTGAACCTGCTGCGCAGCATCTCCGCTTCGGACACGCTCGGCTTCTTCCATGACCGCGTGCTGTTCACGGTGGGCGTGCGTCACCAGGAGATTCTGTCGAACGGCTACTCGTCGTCCACGCTGCTGCAAACGTCGAACTACAACGACTCGATCACCACGCCGCTCTTCGGCCTCGTGGTCAAGCCGTGGGAGAACGTGTCGATCTACGCGAACCGCAGCGAGTCGCTTTCGGCAGGCGGCATTGCCCCTCAAGGCACGACGAACTATGGCGCGCAGCTCGCGCCGGAACGCACGAAGCAGTATGAAGTGGGCGCCAAGTACGACAACGGCAAGTACGGCGCGCAGCTCGCGCTGTTCCAGCTCGAAAAGCCGCAAACGTACACCAATAGCGCGGGCGCCTATGTGGCCAACGGCAACGAGCGCCATCGCGGCGTGGAGGCGTCGGTGTTCGGCGAGGTGTACAAGGGCGTGCGTTTGATTGCGGGCGCAACCTATATCAATGCCGTACAGCTCGACACCGATGGCGGCTCGACCGACGGCAAGACGCCGGTGGGCGTGCCGAGCTTCCTGCTCAACCTCGGCGCCGAGTACGACGTTCCCTGGGTTCAAGGCCTCACGCTTTCGGCGCGCTGGACGCATACGGGTCCGCAGTATTTCGACGCGGCCAACACCATGTCGATCAAGGCATGGGACACGGTAGATATCGGTGCGCGCTATGCGACGAACGTGTTCGGGCGTCCGACTACGTTCCGCGCGAACGTGTATAACCTCGCGAACAAGGCGTACTGGTCGTCGACCAACGGTGGCTATCTGACGATGGGTGCGCCGCGTACCGTGTTGTTCTCGATGACGACGGACTTCTGATCGGCAATCGAGCGCACATAGCGCTGTGAAGAAAGAGCCCGGCAGTTCATCTGCCAGGCCCTTTTTGCTTTTGCCGTATGTCTACGGACAACACACGTTCGTTATCTGCCCACCACGGTAATCGCAAACCCATCCCAGCCCTTGCTTCCCACCGTCTGCACAGCGGTCGTCTCCAGCCGTTTGTCGTGCGCCAGCATGTCGAAATAGCGCCGCAAGCCGACCACATCGTCCTCGTGATGTGCAGGATCGGCCACGCGCCCTTCCCGCACCACGTTATCGGCAACGATGACCGTACCGGGACGCGATAGCTTCAGCACGCGTTCGAGGTAGTTCGGATTGTTGCTCTTGTCCGCGTCGATAAACACGAAGTCGAACGGCGGCTCGCCTTGCGCAATCAGCGCGTCGAGCGATTCGAGCGCAAGTCCCGTCACGACCTTGACCTTCGCATCGAGCCCCGCCCGCGCGATGTTGGCGCGCGCAACGGCCGCGTTCTCCGGGCTGAATTCGAGCGACACCATCGCGCCATCGGCGGGCAGCGCGCGGCCGAGCCAGATCGCGCTATAGCCGCCCAGCGTGCCGATTTCGAGTATGCGCCGCGCGCCCTGAATGCGCGCGAGCAGATGCAGAAACTTGCCCTGATTAGGCGCCACGTTGATCGCACGCAGGCCCGCCTTCGCGCTTGCCGCGAGCGCGCCGTCGAGCGCGTCATCCGGACCGATCAACCGGTCGCAAAACCAGTCATCCACTGCTTGCCACGTTTGCTCGTTCATTACCCTGTTCCCCGTCTGGATCACGCTGCCAAGATTACCGCATCCGCTCGCGCAACATCAGTTCGGCATCCTGATTGAATGATTCTGAAAGCTGACTCGGCACGCGAGGCGCAAGACCCCGCGTTGCGCATTCGCAACGCCGCCGCTCTTTGTTGCGCGCTCAGGAATTGTCAAACGCCCCAACCGGGCCGCCGCACCCACGCGCGCAACTGTCAAATCGGCCGCCAGGCCGCGCCGGCCCGTCGTCTGCGCGCGCTACGCAACAGGCATAAACACGTGCATTCATAGGGCACGATCCTCGTCTCTCCGCTACACTCCACCCACATTGACGCCGTTTCGAGATAACGACTGGCGGCACCACGCCGCTAATATCCCTGATCGCTGTCTTTACTGGATAAAGACAGTCACTGCGAAGAAAACAAAGGGCTGTTGCGATGCGACTATCCGTTCAAGTTGGGCTGGGCGCGCTCGTCGCCGGATTGCTGCTGGGGGCGAGCCTCTTCGCGGTGGACAAATCGGCTATCGCGGCTACGCAGACCATCAAGGCGGCAGCGCCCGGAGCAAGCGACGTTCCCGCCGCCGCGCCGGCAGCGGCCTCCGCCGCGGTGACCGGGCCCGTTGTCATCCAGACGGCGCCCGGCGCCGTCATTCCCGAGCCTGCCGCGCCCGCGCCGCTTGGCGAGCCGCGCTCACGCACGTTCACGCTGCGCCAGATGGGTGTGTACGGGCCGATCGCGCTGCGCGGGCTCGATCCCACCGCCGGCATGAGCGTCGACGTGCGCACCGACGAAGTGGTGACCGGCGCGAAGCTCAAGCTCGTCTACACCTACTCGCCCTCGCTGATCTGGTCGCTTTCGCATCTCAAGGTGTTTGTGAACGGTGAAGTCGTCGCGACGATTCCGCTCGTGAAGGAAACGGCCGGGCAACTCGTGACGAGCGAGATCGATCTCGATCCGCGCCTCTTCACCGACTACAACCGCATCACCGTGCAGATGATCGCGCACTACACGCTCGATCATTGCGAGGATGCCTATCATTCGAGCCTCTGGGCCGACGTGAGTCCCGAGACGTCGCTCACGCTCAACACGGCGGGCATCGTCCTGCCGGATAGTCTTGCGCTGCTGCCCGTGCCGTTCTTCGACCGCCACGACAACCGGCTCGTGCGCGTGCCCTTCGTGCTGGCCGCCAACGCGGGCGTGCCCGTGCTGCGTGCGGCGGGCGTGGTCTCGTCGTGGCTCGGCGCGCTCGCGAGCTATCGCGGCTCGCGCTTCCCGGTCACGCGCACGGTGCCACCCGACGCCAACGCCATCGCGCTCGTGCTGCCGGGGCAGGTGCCCGAGGGGCTGAAGCTGCCGGAGATCACGGGCCCCACGATCTCGGTCATGGCGAACCCGGCCGCCGATCCGCAGTCGGGACGCAAGCTCCTCGTGCTCGCGGGCCGCACGCCCGAGGAACTCCAGAACGCCGCCTATGCACTCGCGCTCGGGCAGGCGGGCATGACGGGCAACAGCGTGATGGTGAAGTCGATCGATCTCGGGCCTGAGCGCAAGCCCTACGACGCGCCGAACTGGGTGCCCACCGACCGGCCCGTGCTGTTCCGCGAGCTGGTCACCGACCCGCAGCAGCTCCAGGTGTCGGGCTACAACCCGCCCGCGATCCGCGTGAATCTGCGCGTGCCCGCCGACCTCTACGCGTGGGCGCGGGGCAACGTGCCGCTCGATATCCGCTATCGCTACACGGCGCCTTCCGCGTGGAACGACTCGGTGCTCAACGTGAGCATCAACGATCAGCTCGTGCGCTCGCAGCGTTTGCGGCCCGTCACGCGCGCCGCCGACGAAGCGCGCATCAACGTGCCGCTGCTCTCGGGCTCGGACACGCGCGCTGCGACCAATCTGGAGATTCCCGCGTTCCGCGTGGGCAGCGACAACCAGTTCCAGTTCCAGTTTCATATCGATTCGCAGAAGACGGGCCTGTGCACGTCCACCGCCACCGACATCGCGCGCGCGGCCGTCGATCCCGACTCGGTCATCGACTTCAGCGGCTTCGCGCACTACACGGCGCTGCCCAATCTCGCCTACTTCGCGAACAGCGGTTATCCATTCACGCGCATGGCCGACCTCTCCGAGACGGCACTCGTGATTCCGGACGAACCCGACACGAAGGATCAGGAAGCCGTGCTCACGCTGCTCGGCCACATGGGCCAGTGGACCGGCCTGCCTTCGCTGCGCCTGACGATCGTACCGGCCAGCCAGGTGGACACCGTGCGCAACAGCGACCTGCTCGTGCTCGGCGTGGGCTCGGGCGCGCAGTTGCTCGAGAAGTGGGGCAAGGACCTGCCGCTTCTCATCGAGCGCGGCAGGACCGAGGTGACCACGCGCGACCAGCGCTCCGGCTGGCCCGGCTGGCTTGGCGGCACCGAAGACGAAGACCCGACGCCGTCGGGTCGCTCGATCGTCACGCTCGGCGGACCGATGGCGGCGCTGATCGGCTTCGAGTCGCCGCTGAAGTCGGGCAGAAGCGTGGTGGCGCTCGCCACCACCTCGTCGGCCCAGCTCGGCGACGTGCTCGACGCGCTTCAGGACGGCGCCAGGATCTCGCAGATGCACGGCGACCTCACGCTCGTGCGCCACGGCCAGGTTGAAGGCCTGCGCGTGGGCGAGCGCTATTTCGTCGGCGATCTGCCGTGGTATGCGCGCGCCTGGGTGTTGATCTCGCGCTACCCGTCGCTGATGGCGCTCGCGGGCATTCTGGCCGGTCTGATCGTTGCGCTCACCGTGTTCTGGGCGCTCGGCCGCATGGCCACCCGCCGCTCCGGGACCTGATCATGCGCTCGGGTTTGGCTATGCTCGCGCCGGATCTGGCGCCACGGCTTGCGCCCCGGTTCGCGCGCTGGCTCGCGGCCGGCGCGCTCGCCTGCGCGCCGCTCGGGCCGCCAGGGCCGCTCGGGACACTCGCCGCACTAACACTGCTGATGCCGGCTGCCACGGCGCACGCGGCTGCGCCGGCCGCACCAGGTGCGCCAGGTGCGCCAGGTGCAAGCGCCACCGCCGCAAAGTCCGCCAGCCCCGCCGCCTGCGCCTGGCCCGCATGGAGCACATTCCGCAGCACGCTGCTGAGCGCCGACGGCCGCGTGATCGATGCGAGCACGCCTCGCCAGATCACCGTTTCCGAAGGGCAGTCGTACGCCCTCTTCTTCGCGCTGGTCGCGAACGACCGGGCGAGTTTCGACAAGGTCCTCACGTGGACCGAAAACAATCTCGCGCAGGGCGATCTCGCCTCGCATTTGCCCGCATGGATCTGGGGGCGCCGCGATATCGGCGATGACGGCAAGCCGGTCGCGGCTGCGGGCGCTTCCACTCCCGCGCCGGGCAGCGCCGCGCACGCCGGCGAGCCCCAGTGGGGCGTGATCGACAGTAACCCCGCCAGCGACGCCGACCTCTGGATCGCCTACACGCTGCTCGAAGCCGGGCGCCTCTGGAACGAGCGCCGCTATACCGCGCTCGGCACGATCATGGCCCGCAACATCGTGCGCGAGGAAACTGCCGTGCTGCCGGGGCTTGGGCGCACGGTGCTGCCAGGGCCCGTGGGTTTCACGATCGGCAAGGACGGCTGGCGCCTGAACCCGAGCTACGTGCCGCTCCAGGTCATGCGGCGCTTCATGCTCGCGCTGCCGCAGGCGAGCGAATGGAAGGCGCTGCTGGCTTCCTCGGCGAGACTCGTCAACGAGACCGCGCCCAAGGGCTACTCGCCCGACTGGGTGGAATATCACGCGAAAGGCGGCTTCGCCCCCGACGCGCAAACGCACGCCGAAAGCGCCTACAACGCCATTCGCGTGTACCTGTGGGCCGGCATGCTCGCGAGCGACGAGCCGCTGCGCGCCAGCACGCTCGCCACCTTCAAGCCGCTCGCGGACTTTGTCGGCGCACAGGGTTTTCCGCCCGAGCGTGTCGACACGACTACGGGTACAGCGGGGCCGAACGAGGGCAACGGTGGCTTTTCCGCCGCGGTCGCGCCGTACCTGGCCGCGCTTGGCCGCAGCGATCTCGCGAACGCTCAGGCCGAGCGCAGCCGCACGCTCGCGCAGAAGTCGCCGCCTGGCTACTACAGCAGCGTGCTGATGCTGTTCGGGCTCGGCTACCTCGACGGCCTCTACCATTTCGACGCGCAAGGCCGCGTTGCCCCAGCATGGACGAGCGCATGCCCCACGCCGCGCTGAACGCCCTCGCGTCTGCTCGCCGCGCCGCCCGTGCGCGCAGCGCGCGCCGTGAGGCGCGGCGCCTCGCTGCGTGCGCGCTGCCCGGCCTCGCCAGTCCCGGCACGCCGCCGAGCCGCTTGTTGCCGAACATCGCGCCGCTCGTTGCGTTGCTCGTCGCCGCGTCGCCGTATCCTGCCTCCGCGCAGACAGCCCCGCAGCCAGCGGCCAACGCCGCCACGCCAGGCGCCCAGGCCGAGCAACTGCTCTCGGCCGCGCGCATGTGGGAAGGCAAGAATCGCCCGGACGTCGCACGCGGGCTCGTGCAAAAAGCGCTGCTGTTCGACCCGAAGCAGCCGGACGCGCTCGCCTTGCTCGGCGAAATCGAGCTGCGCTCGAACCGCCCGGCCGAGGCCGCGAAAATCCTCGCGCAGCTCAAGAAAATCGCCCCGAACGCGAGCGCGACGAAGGAACTCGACGACGCCTACCGCATCGCCACGAGCGGCAAGATGGAGATGGCCCAGATCCGTCTGCTCTCGGCCGCGGGCAAGAGCGAGGAAGCCTCGGCACGCCTGCTCAAGCTGTTTCCGAACGGCGCGCCCGCGGGCGATCTCGCACGCGACTATTACCGCATCCTCGCCGGTACGACCGCGGGCCGCGCGCAGGCGATCAGCGAATTGCGCACGCGCGTGAAGCAGAATCCGAACGATCCGCGCCTCGCGCTGATCCTCGGCGACCTGCTGACCGACCGCGCCGACACGCGCATGGAAGGCCTCAACCTCATCTATCGCGTGTACCAGCGTCAGGACAGCAATCGCGCGCTTGCGCTCGAACTGTGGCGCCGCGCGCTCGGCAGCGCGGGGCGCGACGATCCGGCCTACTACGTGTGGTATCTGCGCTATTTGCAGGAAGTGCCCGACGACACCGACGCGCAGCAGACCGTCGCCGATCTCGGCAAGAAGCTCGGCGCGAAAGGCCAGGCGCAGGCGCTCGCCCAGGCGCAGAACCCGCAGGCCGTCGTCACCGCGCCCGCGCCCTCGCGTGCGGCCGCAACGAGCGGCGCTTCGACCCAGGCCCGCGCCCGGCCCGGCCCTGGCGCCGCCGACCGCGCGCGCGGCCTCGCGCAACTCGACCGCGGCGATCTCAAGGACGCCGAAACCTCGCTGCAAAGCGCGCAGCGGGCGAACCCCAACGACGGCGAAACCATCGGCGCGCTCGGCCTCGTGCGACTGCGCGAAGGCCGCCACGACGAGGCGCGCGAACTGTTCGCGCGCGCCCTCAAGCTCGATCCGGACAACGCCGGCAAGTGGCGCAGCCTCGAAAAGACGGCCACCATCTGGGGCACCATTGCGAAGGCGCGCGATGCCAATTCGCAAGGCAAACCGGAACAAGCCGAAGCGCTCGCGCGCGAGGCGCTCAAGCTCGATCCTGGCAACACGACCGCCAGCGACATTCTCGCCAACGCGCTCATCGCGCAAAAGAAGTGGCCAGAAGCCGAAGCCGTGCTGCGCCCGCTCGTGAACGCCCCCAAGCCCGACATGGACGCGCTGCGCGGCCTCGTGACGGTGCTGCGCGAAACCCATCGCGAAAACGAAATCGAACCGCTGATCGCCGCCACGACGCCGCGCGTGAGCGGTTCGACGGCGGAGCTCAAACGCCTGCACGCCGAGCTGCTCTCGATCCAGGCCGACCAGTTGCTCGCGGACAACCGCAAGAGCCCGGCCATCGCGAAACTCGAAGAGGCCGTGCGCCTCACGCCCGACGACGCCTGGACGCGCTTCACGCTCGCGCGCCAGTACCGCGATCTGGGACTGCCCGCGCTGGGCCGCCAGGTCATGGAAGACGGCCTGAAAGTTTCGCAGGCGCCCGACATGCGCTACGCCACGGCGCTCTACCTGAATTCCGTGGACGATGTCGACGCGGCCGCCGCACAGCTCGCGGCTGTGCCAGAGGCCGAACGCAGCCAGGGCATGCGCGAGCTGATGGGCAACCTCGCCGCGCAGAAGAAGATCGCGCAGGCCCGCCAGCTCATCGCACAAGGCAAGGAAGACGAAGCGCGCGCGCTGCTCGACTCCGCCGCCGCCGACGCCAACGCGGCCAACGACCCGCAAATGCTCGCCACGGTCGGGCGCGAGTGGATCGCCATCGGCGAGCCGGACCGGGGCCTGAAACTCGTGCAGGACTGGCTCGCGGCGCACCCCGACGACCCGGCGGCCAACGGCGCACGGGTGCGCTACGGCGAGCTGCTGGCGGCGGCCAATCGCGACGACGCGTGGGCGAACTGGATCGACGCCACGCGCGATCAGCCCGGCATCACCGAGGAGCAGCTGGCCAGTCTCGACGACCAGGAGCTGCGCCTGGCGGTGCGCGAAACCGACCGGCAGATCGAAGCGGGCGACCTCACGGCCGCGCGCCACACGCTCGACGCCGTGCCCGACCGCCTCAAGTCGAACCGGCGGTGGCTCCTCGAAGAGGTGGATCTGCTCGACGCGAAGGGCGACTACAAGGGCGCGATGGCCGCGGCGCAGAAGGTGCTCGCCACGCAACCCGACGACGCCGATGCACGCCTCGCCGTTGCGCGTATGCTGGAGCGCATGGGCCGAGACCGGGAGGCCGCCGACATGGTGCGCGCAGTGCTGGCCGACACCGCGGAGAACGACATCGACACGCGCCTTGCCGTGGCGCGGCGCTTCACCGCGCTCGGGCTGAACGACGAGGCTTCCGCCGTGGTCGATCCGTTGCGCGAGCAATATCCGGACAACCCGGACATCACGATCCAGGCGGGGCGCGTGGCGCAGGCACGCGGCAACTACAACGAGGCGGCGAACCTTTATCGCACTTCGCGCACGCAGGAAGAGGCCGAAGGCACGCAGCCGGACGCCGACGGCACGACATCGGCCGGCCGCGCGCTGCAGAGTCTGGAAGACCGCAAGCAGGGGCAGGTCGCGACCGGATGGTATCAGTCGAACCTCTCGGGCGACCCCGGCATCTCCGAACTGCACGCCAGCGAAGTCCCGCTGTACGTGCGCATTCCGGACGGCTACACGGGCCATTATTTCTTCCATGCCGATACGGTCTACCTGAACGCCGGCACGTTGCCCGGCGGCGACCTCGACACTGCGTCCAAGTACGGCAAGATCGCGGCGCTCGGCAACGCCGGACTCGGGAACATCAACGAGACCGCCAAGGGCGTCGCGCTCGCCGCGGGCTACGAGTTCAGCGGCGCGAACAACAGCTGGCGCGCCGACATCGGCAGCACGCCGGTGGGCTTTCCGATCACGAGCGTGCTGGGCGGCATTCAGTACCGCCACGACTTCCAGAACAGTTCGTCGCTGTCGCTCGACGTCTCGCGCCGGCCCGTGACCGCCAGCCTGGTTTCCTACGCGGGCGGCATCGATCCGGTCACTGGCGAGAAGTGGGGCGGCGTGGTGCGCAACGGCTTCACGGTGCGCGGCGCGAAGGACTTCGGGCCCGGCACGATCTTCACGAGCATTGGCTTCGGCCTCCTGACCGGCACCAACGTGGAGACGAACCAGGAGTTCAAGGTGCGCAGCGGCTACGACTGGTCCGTGTTCAGGCGGCCCGACCAGATCGTGTCGAGCGGCCTGATCCTCAACTACTGGAAGTACTCGAAGAACGAGCACAACTACACGTTTGGTAACGGCGGCTATTACAGTCCGCAGAGCTATTTTTCGATCGGCATTCCGCTCGACTGGACCGGCCGCTACAAGAAGCTTTCGTGGGAGATCGACGGGTCGGTGGGCATGTCGTTCACGAACGAAAACCAGTCGCCGTTCTACCCCACGCGGCCAGGCCTGCAGGCCCAGGCGCTCGCGTTCATGAGCGCCAACGATCTCGGCTCGCCGTATTTCGGCGGCGGCTCGGGCGGCGGCTTCAGCTATACGATCGAAGCCGCGCTCGAATACCGCGTGACGGAGCACTTCGTGGTGGGCGGGCGCTTTTCGATCGACCGCTCGCGCGACTACGCGCCGAACGTGGGCGTGCTTTACATGCGCTACTTCTTCTCGCCGCAGAAGGGGCCGGTGCCGTTCCCGCCGCGGCCGGTCGTCCCCTATTCGGCCTATTGACGTGGCCACAGAGCGAGCGCGCATGACGACGATGAAACCCGCGACGATGAAACCCGCGACGATGAAATCCGCGACACGAGCGACACGATGACCGATCCCGCCACCCTTCCCGCAGCGCCCGCCGGCGCCAGCCGCGATACGCGTCGCTCGCTGTTCTCGCGTCTCGCGCGCCGCGAGCCGCTCGCGATCGACGGCCTGCCGCCCTCGCTCGCCTCGCTCGGCGCGGGCCAGGTGCACGTGGTCTACGCGGGCGCCTCGCCGGCGCGCGACGCGCTCTTCTGGCAAACCGCCGCCGCCGCGCTCACGGGTCCGGCAACCGTGCTCTCCACGCGCGACGGCGCAAGCCTCGCGGCCACGTTGCGCGACCATGGCGTCGATCTCGACAAGAACGGTTCGACGCACGCGTGGGCAAACGTATGCGCGGTGCGTCCACTCCAGGAACGCGACGGCGTGCAGGTACTGATCGAAGCGCTCAACGCGCTCGCCGCACAATGCGCCGCGCCAGAGAGCCAGTTTTTCATCGAAGGCGCGGAGGCGTTCTTCAACTGGCAGGACCCGGCTGCGCTTGCGAGTCAGGGCGCGCAGCTCGCAGGATGGTGCGCGCAGTATCGTTACGGCGTGCTGATGGTGGTGGCGCCCCCAGGCCTTGGCGACGATCAGGAGCATCCCGAGCTGGCCGCGTTCCAGGCGCGTTTTGCGGGCGCTGCGCAATTGCACCAGGTGCAGGGGCAGTATCGCTGGGAAGTGGCGTTCTGGCGCGCCGGCGACGCCGTGCACGGCAGCCAGAGCGTGCCGCTGCGCTTTTCCGCGGTCGACCACCGCCTGACCGTTTCTGGCGGCACCTTCGAAACCGAGATCGGCGAAGCGGGCCTGCTCGCGCCCGACGAAGGCCGCGTTGTTGTTTCGCGCGACGCCATGTTGCACGAACGCGTACTGCCGCAGGCCTGGCAGATCGTCGACAACAACGAGGCCGCCGTGGCCGCAGCGCGCACTTCGGTCGCAGCCACGGTGATTCTCGATTTCAGCGTGAACCGCGACCTCGAAGCGCTCGCGGAACAGGTGCACACGCTGCGCCTGCAGTGCGGCGAAGCGCTCAAGATCATCGTGCGCGAGGACGCCGTGGCCATGCGCTACGAGTCGCTCATGCTCAACCTCGGTGCGAACCGGGTCATTGCGCGGCAAACACCGCTCGCGCAGGTCGAGGCCATCGTCGACAGTCTGCAGGGCCAGGTGTATTCGCGGCCCATGCCCGCCGACTACCGCCAGGCGCTCGCCGCCGTGGTGCACGGCGAGGAGAGCGGCTACGTGGGTGCGGCGCACTTCGTCGAACTGGTGCGCGCGGCGGTGGAACGCAGCCGCGTGATCCAGTTGCCGAGCGTGCTGATCCGGCTCGCGCTAATGCCGGAAATCGCGCACGTGGATGCGCTCAAGGTGTGCCATCTGCGCCGCGCGGGCGATATCGTGACGGCGAGCGGCGACAGCCTCTACGTGTTCTTCTTTGCATGCCGCATGAGCGACGCCGACGCCGTATGCCAGCGCGTGTTCAAGCGGCCGCTCGCCGAGCTGTTCCAGGGCGAGGAGCGCTACGGCGACGGCCGCGCGATCACCGAGGCGCTAGAAGCGTTCGCCGACGAGATCGACACCGCGCCGCCGCCCGACTATTCGGGCTGGCTCGCGATCAACGAGGGGCAGCCCGCCGCGCCCGCGGCCGTCTCGGTCCAGGCCAACGGCCAGACCGTGCCGCCAGCGGCGGCTTCCGCGATTGCGCCGGGCGCAGCGTCGGCTGCAACGACAGCGACGGCAAACGCGACGCCGCGCAATATCGCTCCCATAAATGGTGACCTGTTGTCCGCGCTCGACCCCGCCGCGCGCGGCGACAGCGCGAAACCGCGAGCCGCGCCGCAGCGCGCGCCGCTGCCGCTCAAAGCATAGGAGAGCGACATGAACGTATTCCTCGGTTACTTCGTCTGGGGCTTGATGCTCGCCGTGCCGCTCTACTTCGTCGCCTGGCGTCTGCGTCTTGGGCGCTTCCTGCCCATGTGGCTGCGCCCCGCGCGCTCGCGCCCGCTCCAGTTGCCGCCCCAGCTCGACGCCCTGCTGATTCGCGGCCAGCGCCGCACCGGCCAGACGGGGCCGCGCCAATGAAAACCATCGCCATCGTCTCAAGCGTCGGCGGTGCCGGCCGCACCACGCTCACTGCCGCGCTCGCGGGGCTGCTGGCGGCGCGCGAGCACGTCGCGCTCGCCGCCGAATGCGACCCGCGCAACGTGCTTGCGCTCCACTTCGGACTGCGCGAGAGCGCGCGCGAAGGCCTCGTCACGCATCTGGCGGGCGGCCCCGGCGCCGACGACGCCTGGTCGCGCGCCGCGCTGCAAAGCGACGATGGCGTGCTCGTGCTGCCATGGGGCAGCCTCGCGAACGGCCACGCGTCCCTCGACGACGACGCGAGCGCCCTGCTCGACGCGCGCCCTGGCTGGCTGCGCGAACTGCTCGCCCGCGTGGACCTGCCGGCGCACGCGATTGCGCTCGTCGACGCGGGCACGTGGCCCTCGGCGCACGCGCGCCAGGCGATCGACGCCGCCGACCTCGTGCTTTGCGTCCTCGCGCCCTGCGCCACCGCGTGCGCAACGCTGCCGCGCCTGATCGCCGCGCTCGTGCGCGCCGGCAAGCGCAGCGTGTTCGTCGCCAATGCGGTCGCGCCCGCGCGCCAGCTGCACATGGACGTCGTTTCGCTGCTGCGCGCGCGCCTCGGCGCCGCCATGCTGCCGTATCTCGTGCATGCGGACACCGGTGTGCCCGCAGCACTCGCCGCCGGCGAAAACTTCTGCCTGAGCGCGCCCAGCTCGCAAGCCGCGCACGACCTCAACGGCATTGCCTCGTGGCTCTCGCACTGGAGCACGGGCGCAAGCCTCGACGCCCCCGACGAACTGCTCGCGCAACATGCCGCGCGTGGGAGCACGCCATGATCCGCGAGAAGATCGCTGCGCTGTGGATCGCGTTTTGGGCGTCGCTACGCCGCCTGAGCGCGCCTGAGCTCGATCTCGCGCCCGACGCGCCGCGTGGCCAGTGGCTGCTGCGCGCCTTCTTCCGGCCGCCGCGCCCCGGCCAGCGCGACGTGCCCGCACTCGCCTTCGCGCGCCTGGGCAAGGACATCCGCCAGCGGCTGAACATAGGCCGTGACGACACCGCCGGCGCCTGGCTGCTGCGCCTCTTCCTGCGCCCGCGCCGCGCGCGACAGCGCCTTGCCGCCGACCTGCGCAAGCTTCACAAGGCGCCGCAAGGGCACCATCGCTTCGCACTGCGCGCGTGGCTCGGCAGGGGGCTCGAACCGATCTATCGCCGTGCCTCGCGCGCGAGCGCGGCAATCGGCGCACGCCTGCCCGACGTGCCGTGGGATGGCATCGAGCAGCGCCTCGAGAAGCTTTCGGCAGCGCTCGACAGCGTGCCTTTCCTGCGCCAGTGCCTTCTGTGGCTCGCGTTCATCGCGGCCATTGCCGTGTGCACGACGCCGCTGCCGTTCGCGGGCCAGGTGCTGCTGTTCCTGCTCGTGTACGTCGTGGTGATGATCGCGCGCCGCCTGCCGGGGCGTCTCGCCACCATGCTCATGGTGATGCTCTCGATTCTCATGACGGGCCGCTACGTCTGGTGGCGCAGCACGCAAACGCTGCACCTGACGAGCCCCGCCGAGGCGATCGTGGGCTATGTCCTCTACGCGGCCGAGCTTTACACGTGGATCGTGCTGATCTTCGGCTACGTGCAGACCGCCTGGCCGCTGCGCCGCAAGCCGCAGCCGCTGCCCGACGACCCCGCCGACTGGCCGACCGTCGACATCTATATCCCGACCTACAACGAGTCGCTCTCGGTGGTGCGCCCAACCGTGTTCGCGGCCAGCTCGATCGACTGGCCGCGCGACAAGCTGCGCGTCTACATTCTCGACGACGGCACGCGCGATGAATTCCGCCGCTTCGCAGAGGAAGCCGGCGTGGGTTATATCGTGCGCGCCGAGCACACGCACGCGAAGGCCGGCAACATCAATCATGCGATGCCGCTCACCCTGGGCGAGTACATCGCGATTTTCGATTGCGACCACATTCCCACACGCTCCTTCCTGCAAACGACCGTAGGCGTCTTTCTCGCCGACAAGAATTGCGCGCTGGTGCAAACGCCGCACCACTTCTTCTCGCCCGACCCGTTCGAGCGCAATTTCGACACGTTCCACCGCGTGCCCAACGAAGGCAGCCTCTTCTACGGCCTGATCCAGGACGGCAACGACTTCTGGGACGCCACGTTCTTCTGCGGCTCATGCGCGGTCATCAAGCGCGCGGCGCTCGAACACATCGGCGGGATCGCAACCGAGACCGTGACCGAAGACGCCCACACCTCGCTGCGGCTGCATCGCCACGGCTATACCTCGGCCTACCTGCGCACCGTGCAGGCGGCGGGCCTCGCCACCGACAGCCTCGCCGACCACATCGGCCAGCGCATTCGCTGGGCGCGCGGCATGACGCAGATCTTCCGCGTCGACAATCCGTGGATCGGCAAGGGCCTCTCGTTCTTCCAGCGCATGTGCTACAGCAACGCCATGCTGCACTTCTTCTACGGCTTCCCGCGCCTCATTTTCCTCGTGATGCCGGGCGCGTACCTGTATTTCGGACTGCACGTGATCAACACGCCCGCGCCCGTGATCCTCGCCTACGTGGTGCCGTATCTGGTGATTGCCGCGATCGCCAACTCGCGCATCCAGGGGCGCTACCGGCACTCGTTCTGGGCCGAGGCCTACGAGTCGGTGCTCGCGTGGTACATCGTGCTGCCCACCACCATGGCCTTCATCAACCCGAAGCTCGGCAAGTTCAACGTGACCTCGAAGGGCGGCCATATCGAGCACGAGTATCTCGACTGGACGATCTCCAAGCCCTATCTCGTGCTGCTTGGCATCAACGTGTGCTCCATACTCGCCGGCATTGGCCGCCTCACGATCTGGCGAACCGAAGAGCCCGCCACCGTGTTCATGAACCTCTTCTGGGCCGGGGTGAATCTCACCATTCTCGGGCTGGCGCTCGGCGTGGCCAAAGAGGCGAAGCAGGTGCGCGTGGCGCACCGCATTCCGTTGCGCGTGCCCGCCATGCTCACACTGCCCGACGGCCGCACGCTCGCCTGCAAGACCGAGAACTATTCGATGGGCGGCCTCGGCCTCATGCTGCCCGCCGACGCCGTGGCGAAGCTCGAGCCCGGCGAGCGCATCAACGTGACGCTCGCGCGCGGCGTGCTGGAACACGACTTCCCGGCCGTGGTCGCGCGTCTCGCCGACCGGCGCCTTGGCGTGCGCTTTACCGACATGACGGTGGAGACGGAGCGCAAGCTCGTGGAATGCACGTTCGGCCGCGCCGACGCCTGGCTCGAGTGGGAAGACGTGCCGCCCTCCGATGCGCCGCTGCACGGCCTCGTCCAGCTGATCGAGCTGAGCTGGCAAGGCTACATGCGCCTCATCGACGCGCTCTTCGACGCGCTGGAAAACCTCTTCACGCGACGCCGGGCCGGCCAGGCCCGCCAGCCCTGAGAAACGCAACCGCCATATCAAGCCGCTACACCCTGGAACGCGAAACACTATGGGTCTCTGGAATCTCTACTTCCTCGCCAAGCTGTACCTCTACTCGATCGGCACGCTCAAGCCCGAGTGGTGGATGAACTTCGCCTTCGTCGTCCTGCTGCTCGTGCCGCTGCACAAGCGGTGGCTGCGAATCGCGCGCGACGTGGCCGCCGTTGTCGCGGGCATCGCCATTGCGTACCACGAGTCGAGCATGCCCGACATCGGCCGGGCGATCTCGCAGATTCCTGTGCTCTTCACCTTCACGCCTTCGTACATGTTCGAACTCACGCGGCGCGTGATTTCGCTTTCGATGGTCGTGACCGCGGTGCTTGGCGTGCTGCTCTACTTCCTCATCAACCGCTGGGTGCGCGTGACGACGCTCGTACTGATCGCGCTCGTCGTCATGCCGATCTGGCAGGGCGTGGGCACCTTCGTCGCGAACGCCACCGCCAACGCCTCGCTCGCCAGCAACGGCGACGACGACGGCGGCACGGGCAAGAAGCGCGACGAGCAGTCGGGCAGCTACGACCAGCAGCTAGCGGCGTTTCGCGCCAACGAAGAGGGCCGGCGCGTGAACTTCACGCCGCTCACGACGGACGCGAACGCGCAGTTCGACATCATCGTGGTGCACATCTGCTCGCTCTCGTGGGACGACATGGACGTCGTGAAGATGCGCAACAACCCGCTCTTCTCGCGCTTCGACTACATCTTCCAGAACTTCAGTTCCGCCGCGAGCTATAGCGGCCCCGCCGCCATTCGCGTCCTGCGCGCCACCTGCGGGCAGGAGCCGCACAAGTCGCTCTACGACCCGGCGCCGCCCGAGTGCCACCTGTTCGCGCAGCTTGCGCAGGCGGGTTACAAGCCGCAGGCGCTGCTCAATCACAACGGCCGTTTCGACAATTTCCGCGGCACGGTGATCAATGAAATGGCAGTGCCGGGCGTGACGATTCCCTCCAACGAAGGCCTGCCGGAAGCGATGAAGGAGTTCGACGGCTCGCCGCTGGTTGGCGACTACGACGTACTCGCGCGCTGGTACAAACAGCGCATTGCCGCGGGCGGCGGTCCGGTCGCGCTCTACTACAACACGGTCTCGTTGCACGACGGCAACCGCCTGCCGCCTCCGAACACCAATCTCACGAGCCTGCAGTCCTACCCGATCCGCCTGCAGAATCTGCTCGGCGACGTCGACAAGCTGATCAACCTCGTCGCGCAATCGGGCCGCCGCGCCGTGATCGTGTTCGTCCCCGAACACGGCGCGGCGCTGCGTGGCGAAGAAAACCAGATCGCCGGCATGCGCGAGATTCCCACGCCGAACATCGTGCATGTGCCGGTAGGCGTGAAGGTGGTGGGTCTGCCGCCCGGCAGCGAGCACACCGGCGGCGTGACGACGATCGATACACCCACGAGCTTTCTCGCGCTTGCGCAACTGCTCGCGAACCTCGTCGCGCAAAGCCCGTTCGCCACGGGCGCGCCGCCGCTCGCGCAGTATGCGAACAACCTGCCGCAAACGCGCATGGTGGGCGAAAACGAAGGCACGGTGACGATGACGACGCCCACGGGCTATGTGATCCACACGCCGGACGGCGTGTGGGTGGAGGGCAAGTAATGGCGATACGCCTGTGGGGGTCCGGCCGCCGTTCGCGCAGCGGTCCTGCGCTACCGAGCGATATCGACGCGCTCGCGCGCCTGGTCGAGGGCGTGGACCGCGACCGCTATCTCGACGTTCAGGCCGAGGACGCCTGGCAAGCGGCCGCGAAACGCTGGCCGCTCGTGGCGGCCGTGCTGGAGCTGCCAACGCAGGAGAGCAAAGGCTGAGTCAGCGCACGCCTTCGCGGGTCGCGCCCTCCTGAGCGCACCACGCTTGCCACATTTGCCGGTAGGCGGATTCCATGTTTCGCGCGAAGCGTGCGCCATTCATGAGCGGCGAGGTTTCCATGCGTGCGCGCAAGCCCGCGCGCAGCGCGGCGAGGCGCGGCACATCGCGCGCGAGCGCCGTCACGGCGGCCACATACCCGGCGTCGCTTGCCGCCGCCAGCTCCGGCAAACCCAGATTGGCAAGCAGGCAGAGCCCCGCGCGGCTCACCGCCGAGCGGCCGTAGCGCGTGGGCACAGGTACGCCCATCCAGAAGGCGTCGAGACTCGTGGTGTGGCCATTGGCCGGAAACGTGTCCAGCGCGATGTCGATCTGCCGGTAAGTGCGCAGATAATCGGCGCGCGCCTGGAAACCCACGAAGCTCACGCGCGCCGGATCGATGCCGTGTGCCGCAAAGCGCGCATTCAAGCGCTCGCGCGCACTGCCGGGCGGCGCCATCAGAAGCAGCCGCGCGTTTGGCAGCGCGGCAAACACGCCGGACCACAGCGCCAATGTGGCGTCGGTGAGCTTGCATGGATTGTTCAGGCATCCGAACGTAATGTGTCCGGCCGTAAGCGCCGGCAGTGAGTTCACATCCACATTCGTTGCGAGCGAGTCGTAGCACCAGAACGCTTCTGGCAGGCGCAGCGAGCGCTCGGTGTATTGATCGTCGATGTGCGGCTCGCCCTCCGGATCGAGCCAGGGGTCGGTGAGACGCCAACCGATCGAGGGGCTGCCCGTCGTGCCGGGGTAGGCGAGCCACGCCACCTGCACCGGAGCGGGCCGCCGCGCGAACACCAGGCGCCGCGCGCCGTCCATGTGCATCGTGAGATCCACGAGCACATCGATGCGATCGTCGCGAATCTGCTGGGCTACGCGCGCATCGTCGACCTCGCGCACGTCGCGCCAGACATCGCTGAAACCGCGTAGCCGGGCGGTTACCTCGTCGGTCTGTGCGCCCAGTGAGTAGCAGAAAATTTCGAACGCCTCGTGATCGTGATGGCGCAACAGCGGCGTCGTAAAAAGCGACTGGCAGTGGTTGCGGAAGTCGGGCGAGACGTAGCCGATGCGCAGCCGACGCGCGGGTTCGGGCGTGTTTGCATGGTGCGCGCCCGCGCTCGCGGCCAGCAGCGCCGCTTCGTGCCGGGCCGAGAACTGCTCGGCTTCGGCACGCAGCGCGTGGCCGTCGTCGATGGCGAACATCAGCGACCACAGCAAGTTGCTGTTCGCGCCGGCATGCGCGGGATCGCAGGCCATGGCGCGCCGATAGCAGGCAATGGCCTCGTCGATGCTGCCGGACTTGCTGCACGTGTTGCCGAGGTTGAGGTGCGCGGCGGCGAAATCCGGCTTGAGTTCGATCGCGCGCGTGAAGGCCGCGCGCGCCTCGTCGATGCGGCCCGTCTGCATCATGAGGTTGCCGAGGTTGTTCCACGCGGACACTCTGCCCGGCTCGCGTTCGAGCGCGCGTATGAGTGCGGCCTGCGCTTCGTCGACACGGCCCGCGCCCAGCAGCATGCAGCCCAGATTCGTGAGCAGGTCGACCGAGTCCGGCGCGAGCGTACGCGCGTGTTCGAGCATGGCCAGCGCTTCCGTGTTGCGGTTCGTGGCGAGCAGCACCTGTGAAAGATTGTTCCAGGCATTCACATGACCGGGCGCCAGTTCCAGCGTGCGCCGCAGTACCGCTTCCGCGCGCGCGAACTCGCCGGACTTGTACAGGGTCGTTCCGTAATTGAAGTGGATAGCCACATGGGCGGGCGCAAGCGCCAAGGCACGCTCGAAATGGCGCGAGGCCTCGGCACAGTTTCCCGCTTCGCCGTAGAGCTGACCGAGATTGTTCAGCGCCACGGCGAAGTCCGGCTGCAACTCGATCGCGCGATGCAGCGCCCGGATCGCGAAGTCGCGGTCGGTCGCGCGCTGACAGGTCAAGGCGAGGTTCACGAGGAAGACCGGGTCCTCCCGCTCGGCCAGCGCGCGGGCGATGAGCGCACGTGCGGCGAGCGGATCGCGCCCGTTTTCGATCAGGCCGGCGAGATTCAGCGCGTCGGCGTCGTGCGGATTGGCGGCGATGAGGCGCTCGCACATGGCGCGCGCCGCTTCAGTTTCGCCGCGCTGCCACGCGGACTCGGCGGCGGCCAAGGGTGCTTGCGTTGCTTGCGCGTGCGGCGTGGCGTCGCGGGAAGCTTGGGAGGTCGACATGAGGGTGAACGCTTCCATGGCTTCGGATAGCAAACGTCCGAAGATGGCGATGCGTGTAGACGCAAAGCGTTCGATTATTGCCGCGTCTCGAAACTGGCCGTCTGGATTGCGCCCGTTGTAGCGCCAGGCCGAGCCGGCTTGCTCCGCAGCGCGCTCCAGGCCCGCCCTGGTCCGCGCGTTCAGCAAGAAGGCTGCGCGGAAGCGGCATGCAGGCCAGCGAGCGGTGCTTCAGTGGTCCTTATGATCCTTGATCTGACGCGCCTGGACTTCAGTCACCGAATCGAACAACGCCTCGGCACGCGCCAGTTCGTCCAGCGCGCGGTCGAGCCGCGATTGCGCGACGCCATAGGCAAGTGGCGCGGCGATGTCGCCCTGGACCTCGGCACGCAGGGCGCGAAATGCCCGGTCGACGTTGCGGCTCGCCTCAAAAAAGCGTTGCGCAGCCTCGGCCTCTTGTGAACGGATGTGAATCGCCATGGAAGAGTTCCATCGTGAGTTGCGTCCAGTCTCCCGCCCGGGAGACGTGACGCGTTCTTGCGCCGCCAAGCCGTGAAGACGCCGTGTGGTCGGCCGGCGGCACGTCGAAGAGATCGCGCGTCACGCCACGCGCCTGCTGCGCACAGGCCTCGCTGCGCACGCGTTTGGTGAGATTCGCGTAGGTGTCGAAGTCGCCCATGCGCGACGCCTCGTGAATTGCCGCGAGATCGCGCGCCTTGACGAGCGTGGGCTGCGTAAGCCGCACAAAGTACGGCGCCTCCAGTTCCGCCGTAAACACGAGCGGATGGCTCTTGCCGCCCGCCTCGGCGGCGCGCTCGACGCAATCCACCACTACGGTGCCCTGCGAGCGGCCCGGCGGCTTCGCCGTGCTCACGCTGCGCAGCCGCTCCGGAAACACCCGCAGCGAACTGCCGACGCTGAGCTCGGTTGGCGAGACGCATACCAGCGCGTAGTGATGCTCGCGTGCGGCGCCCGAAGGCAGCGTGGCGCTGCTCGTGACGAACACGTGCTGCGGAAGCTGGCGCACCTGCCCGCTTGCGTCGACCCACGCATTCCACACGACCACGCCGGCACGCTTGCCGCGCTTGTCTTGCGCTACGCGCGGACGGCTCGCCGCCGTTGAGAACAGGGCAAGGAGCGAGCCGGTGCGCAGCGCCGCGACCTGAGCGCTGCTGCCGAGCGACTGGCCGATGCCCCACAGGAAACGCCCGCCGCCCTGCCGGCGCTCCCACTCCTTGCGCAGAATCAGCGTAGGGAGATCCATGCCGGCCTCCGGCCCGATACGGGACCAGCAGAACGTGGGCGGTAGGTGTTTCAGTGCCATCGACTTCCTCGGAATGCAGTTGCTCATTGATTAGGGTGAGCAATTCAATAACCGTTACTGTATAGGTATAATGCATGACATGGAAGCCCCAGATACTTATTTTCCGGTGCAGGAACTGCTGCGGCGGTTATCGGACGATTCACGCTCGGCCAGCGAAATTGCGCGGCTTTCCGGGGTCAGTCAGCCTACCGTCTCGCGTCTTCGCACGTCGAACGGGAGGCGTGTACGCCGGAGCGCGTCATTCAATAAGCTATGCAGTTTCTATGGCGTGAAGGCGCCGCCGTCCAGCCGGCACGCGGCCGCGTACAACGAATTGCTGCGCAACGCGATCGTCGAGGCGTGGGACGGCTCGGAGGAGCACGGCCGCGCGCTGCTGGTCGTCATCAAGGGATTGAAGGAGCTGAGGGAACGGCCCGCATAGATTCAATTGGGCCGGCGGCATGAAGCGTTTTGCGCGAGGACGCATAGGTAACCATCCATGGGAAATTCGCCTTGCATTTCGGGGTTTCAGAGGAGCCACGAACCGTGCGCAAGCCACGGCGGGCCGGCAAATCCCCATATGTGGTGACCTTGACGTTTTCCTGCGCTGCGGGTGACTCAAACGTATGATGTGAGAGCACCCATCGCACCGCAGCCGCCCGTTTGCAGTGTGTGAGATTCGCTACCTGAGCACCGCGTCCACGATGTCCGCCGACACTTCCCCCGCCCACACGAATGCTCCCGCTACTTTGCGCGGACAGTGCCTTTGCGGCGCCGTGCGCTATACGGTCGCGAATGCATTCCGCTATGCATTCAATTGCCACTGCTCGCAGTGCCGCCGCGCGACCGGGTCCGCGTTCAAGCCCTTTGCGGGCATCGAAAGCGAGGCGCTGCGCCTGACCGAGGGCGAAGCGCAGACGTTGGTCTACGGCGACCCTCAGGCCGCCCATGACGTGCATTGCAGCCGCTGCGGCTCGCTGCTCTATTCAGTTGTGCGCGAAGGAGCCTATGTGCACGTAACGCTCGGCACGCTGACCGATGCGCCCGACATCCGGCCCGCCGGCCATATCTTCGTGCGCTCGAAAGCGCCGTGGTTCGAGATCGCCGACTCGCTCCCCCAGTACGACGAATTCCCGCCCTGACGCGTGCGTTCCTGCAGACATGCGTGGCAGCGACCATACCGGTATCGCCGCACTACTGCCTGCCGGTACATGGTTCGGCTAGTCTCGAAGCGTCCCTTCCCCTTGTCCCCAAGGACTCCGAGCCCCATATGGACTCCAAGACGATCGAGACATACACGAGCGGCGCCGCAAGCTACGCAGCCGAATGGGCAAACCAGCCCGAGCCGGACGACCTCTATGCGCGTCTCACGCAGCATTTCCGCCCCGAGGGACGGACAGTCGATATCGGGTGCGGATCGGGTCGCGACGTGGCGTGGCTGAACGCACACGGTTATCCGGCGGCCGGGTACGACGCGTCGCAGGGTTTGATCGCGCAGGCTGCCGCTGAATACCCGCAATACGCGTTCGGCCTTGCCACGTTGCCCGATCTGGAGAATGTACCGGCCGCGAGCTTTGACAACGTCCTCTGCGAAACCGTGATCATGCATTTGCCTGTCGCGCAGATCGGCCCGGCCTGCCGCCGCCTCGTCGAGCTGCTCACGCCCGGTGGCGTGCTGTACCTTAGCTGGCGCGTAACCGAAGGCGACAGCGCACGCGACCCTGCGGGGCGTCTATATAGTGCCTTCGACCCCGCGCTCGTGACGGGCGCGCTCGAGGGCACGTCCCTCGCGCTCGACGAGGACGCGGTCAACCGCTCTTCCGGCAAACGCGTTCAACGTATTGTCGCGATTCGTGCGTGAGCGTTGCCGCGCACGACGATCCGGCAACGGGGATTAGTGGGGAAACAACAGAGCGCCAGGCACCGAGCGAGTGACAAATACGTGAACTATTCGCTTGAAAAATGGTCTAACGCACTCATGTAGGAGATATGTAAGGTGGAGCGTTAGCAAGCGGTACGACCCTGAAGGCGGACAATGTGCCGCAAACACGACGATTCAGGTTGCCTCGCATGCAGTAACGCACTACCATACGCGGTCTTTCTGCATTGCACGAAAATCCAGGCTGCCACGTCGTCGACGTTTGGCGCTCGCTTGGCGGGACCGGCATGCGCCCCCGCCCACTCCCCTGCAATTTCGTCATCGCCAGGACGCCACGCCGCTGGCGCGTGACCCTTTTTGCCCTTGTCGGGCTATCCCTTCGAGGAGAATGTATTGACAAGCCATGACCGGGACGACGCGCTGATCTCGTCTGCCCGCCCCGCACGCCGTTCGTCGAAAGACAAATCCGGCGATACGACGCCCATGGACGCAGGCTCGCAACTCGAAAAACGCCAGCATCAAATGCGGGCGCTCATCAAGCTCGGCCGTGAGCGCGGTTATCTGACGCACGCGGACATCAACGACCATCTGCCCGACAACTTCGCGCAGACGGCCGCGCTGGAAACGATCGTCGCCACGTTCAACGACATGGGCGTGCAGGTGTACGAACAGGCGCCCGACGCCGACACGCTGCTCCTGAACGAAGATTCCCGCGCCGACCAGCAGGCCGACGACGAAGCCGACGAAGAAGTCGAAGTCGCGCTCTCGACGGTCGACTCCGAATTCGGCCGCACCACCGACCCCGTGCGCATGTACATGCGCGAAATGGGCTCGAGCGAGCTGCTCACGCGCGCCGGCGAAATCGAAGTGGCGAAGCGTATCGAAGACGGTCTCCAGGAAATGATCCAGGCGATCGCGGCATGCCCGTCGATCGTCGCGACCATCCTTGCCGACGCCGACCGCATCGCGGCTGACGAAATGCGCATCGACGAACTCGTCGACGGCATCGGCAGCGACGAAGCCGCGCAAGAACCGGCCGCGGCCGAAGCCGACGCCAGCGAAGACGTCGAAGCGGCCTCCGACGAAGAAGAATCGGACGATTCGAGCGATGACGAAGACGACGCCGACGCCGACAACAGCAAGGCGAACGAAGCCCTGCTCGCACAGTTGAAGGCAGACAGCCTCGCGATCTTCGCGCGCGTTCGCACGCTGTTCGAACAGATGGCTTGCACGTCGGACGCCAATGCGCGTGCGTCGGCCTCGGAAATGAAGATCTGCGCCGACATCCAGACGGAACTCGCGCCGATCCGCTTCACGGCTCGCACCATCGACCGCCTGTGCTCGCTGCTGCACGAGCAGGTCGCGCAAATTCGCGCGATTGAGCGCAATGTGCTCTCCATCGTCGTCGATCGCTGCGGCATGCCGCGCGAAGCCTTCGTCGAGCAGTTCCCGGGTCACGAAACCGATCTGGACTGGGGCGTGCGCGCCGCAGCCGCGTCGAGCAAGTACGGTCCCGCGATCGAGCGCAGCCTGCCGGCTATCCAGGCAGAACAGCGCAAGCTCGCCGAGATCGAAGCGGCCGCATCGCTGTCGCTGCAACAGATCAAGGCGATCAATCGCCGCATGACCGTTGCCGAATCGAAGATGCGTCAGGCGAAGGGCGAGATGGTCAAGGCCAACCTGCGTCTCGTGATTTCGATCGCGAAGAAGTACGTGAACCGCGGCATGCAGTTCCTCGACCTGATCCAGGAAGGCAACATCGGCCTGATGAAGGCGGTGGACAAGTTCGAATATCGCCGCGGCTGGAAGTTCTCGACGTACGCGACGTGGTGGGTGCGTCAGGCCGTGACGCGTGCGCTCGCCGACCAGGCGCGCACGATCCGCGTGCCGGTGCACATGATCGAAACGATCAACAAGCTCAACCGCATTTCGCGCGAGATCCTGCAGCAAACGGGCATGGAAGCGCATCCGGCGGACCTCGCCGCACGCATGGGCATGACCGAAGAGAAGGTGCGCGGCATCCTCAAGATCGCCAAGCAACCGGTCTCGCTCGAAAGCCCGGTGGGCGACGACGGCGACGCGACGCTCGGCGACATGATCGAGGACGCAGGCTCGGCCTCGCCGGCCGATGCCGCGATCCACGCGAACATGCGCGCTGCCATCGACGAAGCGCTCAAGGCGCTCTCGCCGCGCGAAGCCAAGGTGCTGCGTATGCGCTACGGCATCGACACGACTTCGGACCACACGCTCGAAGAAGTGGGCAAGCAGTTCGACGTGACGCGTGAGCGTATTCGCCAGATCGAGAGCAAGGCAATGCGCAAGCTGATGCACCCGAGCCGCGCAGACAAGCTGCGGCCGTTCCTAGAGCGCTGATCGCGTTAGTCGCGCTCTAGCGCGGCGCGTTTCGGAGCCAGAATGAAAAAGGCCCGTCACTTCGGTGACGGGCCTTTTTGTTTGGTCTGACGCGAGCGCAGGTCAGTCCGTACCGTACTTCGGCGAGTGCGGACCGTAGAGCAGACCGGTCGGCGGCCCCGCGTGCAGCAGGCGATAGCTCGTGACACCAGCGATATCGTGGCTCTTGTCGGTCAGCGAATTCGCGACCTGCTTGATCGCCGCCATCACGAGCATGCCAATCAGACCGCCGCCGCTACTGTTATTGCCCTCGTTGCTGTTCGCGGTCGCTGAGCCTTGCCAAAGCACGTCTCCGCTCTTCAGATCGACGAGCTTCGCCGACGCCGTGACGACCGTCGCGCTGTCGAGCACGCGATACTGCGTGCCGAATTGCGTGATCTTCGAATACACCGCCGCGTCGGCGCCGAAGATCTCTCGCAGCTTCGCGGGCGAGGTCTGCTGGATATCGCCTGCCGTCGTGAGACCGTTCTGCTTGAACGTCTCCTCCATGACCGCGACCGGAATCACGTAGTAGCCCGCTTCGGCGAGCGGCATCGTCATCTGGGAGAGCATGCTGTTCGACGCATTCACATCGGTCGTCGCATTGTCGGGCGGCAGCACGAGAATCGAGCGCGGACGCGCGTTCTTGAACGCCGTGTAGTCCGCGTGCCTGACGGGCTGCGCGCAGGCGGCCAGCAGCGCGAGCGCGCAGAGGGCCAGCCCGAGCTTGAGGGAAGAGAATCTGGACATATCGGTACGCTCGCTTATTGTTGTTTCGGTTTCTTCATGAGGAAGTCCATATAGGTCGTCGACTCCGGGAAGAGATGCTTCTCGGCGTCGAATTCCTGCATGGCTTGCGTGTCGTTGCCGACGTTGGCGTACAGCATGCCCAGCTGCGCATGGAAGCCCGGCGGCGGTGTGTTGCCCTTCGCGCGAATCTCCTGCAACGACTTCTCGAGCACATCGATCTGTTCCTGCGGCGCCTTCTGGCCCTTCAGGTAGTCGTAGACCGCGGGCTGATAGCTGGTCCACTGGTAAAGCGGCGGCGTGGTGTTCGCGCAGCCCGCGAGCAGCAGCGTCGCTGCCGTGACGGGCAGGCAGAGTCCCCGAAGCGTGCCGATGTATTTCATTGAAAACCCCGTATGCGTAGTTGTTGTGATCGAGCGTGAAGCGCGGACGACGCGCGCGCTCAATGTGCGGTGCGCAACGCGCCCGCGTCGACCTGATCGGCCAGATGGTTGACTGCCTCCTGGATCGCGAGCTCGAGCACCTTGCCGTTGAGCGTCGAGTCATAGCTCGCGGTGCCGCCAAAGCCGATAATTTCGCGGTTCGACAGGCTGTATTCGCCCGCGCCTTGCGCCGAAGCGACCACTTCCGAAGTCGTGGTATCGACGACGTTGATGTTCACCTTCGCGTACGCAATCTGGTTCTTGCCGCTTCCGAGAATGCCAAACAACTGGTGGTCGCCCACTTCCTTGCGGCCGAACTCGGTCACGTCGCCGGTGATGACGTAGTTCGCGCCCTTGATCACCTGGGCTTTCTTCGTGAAGCCGGCTTCCTGGCGGATCTCGTCGAGGTTGTCACGATCGAGCACGCTGAAGCGCCCGCTTTGCTGCAGCGACGTGATCAGGATGGTCTTCGCCTGGCCGCCGAGACGGTCGATGCCGTCGGAGAAGATGCCGCGCATATAGCTCGAGCGATTGTCGAACTTGCCAACTGCGATCTGCACCGGCTTGCCGACGGCCGGGCGCTGCGCGCTCGCGACCGGCGGGACCGGCAGCGAACGCGACGACTCCGTCGCGCAGGCGCTCAGCGCCGCGATAGCGGCGGCGGCCAGCACGGCACCGCAGGTTCTGGACAACTTCATGGATTCTCCTTGGTGGTGGAACAGAAACGACAGCAGGCGCGCGCGTTTGCTGCGCGCACGGATTGAAGCGACTGGAGAAATGGGAGCGGCGAAATGCGGTGCTGTGCGGCGGCGCGCACGTGGGGCATGTCGGCCCGGCGCACGGAGGTGCGGGCGAGCACAAAGGGCGCAGTGTGTCGCTGCGCGCGTGGTTATTCCATCGGCATTGCATGTTTCTCGCCTCCCGTGCGCAAGCGCGCACGCGGAAGCCCCCGGATTCTTGTCGATGTAGCGTGTTTTTTTAATTCGTAGTTAAAAACTACAAACGCATGTATCGGCGGGTTTTAGAGAAACTTTAGGAGATTGGTTATTTAATGCTTATTAGATTGATTTTGCGAAATTTTGAATCGCATTAACGCATTAGGGAAATACGTTTTAAAAACGGAGTCGTGCTTTCCGTTATCGCGGCTGTGAAATGCTGCGGGAGAGGTGTTGCAT